>JAUVBB010000219.1 GCA_030591445.1 Deltaproteobacteria bacterium
CACCGACAGTTGTAAGGGTGAAGAGAGAAGACCTCTTTCCCAGGCACAATTCGGCTTAGCCAAGGCGATATTGAAAACCGGAGGGGAAAAAGCCAGGGCGATCCAGCTCGCCAACCAAGCCCAGGATTTCTTCAAGACCCAGAAATCCGTGTACGGAAAAAAGCTCTTTGAAGAATCTAAAACCTGGCTCAAGAAGCATGAGAAATAACTTCTAAGGCGGAGAAGCAGAATCCAAGTAAGCTCAATATCAGTGCTCGTAATGAAAGATGAGCCCGGTGGAGCCGCCTTCGCCGAGCTGTTGCCCGACGGCCCACACGTCGGTCGATGACGTCCCGTGCACGGCGAGGAACATACGGAGGTAGGGAGACCCGATTTTTTGGTGCGTGACCTCTGTCCACTTGCTGCCGTCGAAATGCGCGATCGAGCCTGCGCTCCCCGCCGCCCATAGATCGTCGGGTGCCGGGCCCCACACCGCCGCCAGGTCGCCCACGAAGTCGTAGGTATCTACCGTCTCCCAGTTGGTGCCATCGAAATGGCTCAGCTCCGAATGGTCGGTCATCACCCAGACGTCCGAGGCGCTTGTTCCCCATACCTGCCCGTCGCCTCCGCCTGCATCGAGATCGATCTCGGTCCACGCGGAGCCGTCGTAATGGATGAGGTCGAAGGTGCTCAGGGCATAGACGTCCGAGGGACCCGAGCCCCAGATGGAGCTCTTGAAGGGCGAGCCCGCGATGGTGCCCGTCCACGCGGATCCGTCGTAGTGCGCGACGCGCCCATCGTCTCCCACGGCCCAGATGTCCATCGGGCTCGAGGCCCAAAGGTCAGTCAACCCGTCGAGCCCCGAGGGCGACGACACGTTCGTCACGGTGAAGCTCGCGCCGTCGTAGAACAACACATCGTTGCCGGCACACAGCCATACCTGTGACTGCGACAAGGCGAAGATGCAGCCCAGTCCGCCGGTGGCGGGAGTCTCGAGAGTCGTCCAGCTCGACCCGTCGTAGCGGTGCACAGTAGGTCCACCGTCGATGAACCACACGTCGGTCGTCGTAAACGCCCACACATCGATGAACGAGTACGACTCAGGCGTTCCGGACACGGAGCCCCAATCGTTATTGCCGCCGCCGCAGGCGCTCACACCGCAGGCACTCAGCGCCGCTAGTAAGCCCAACAGCAACAGCGATCTACGCATGGGGCGATCATAAGCCCCCCTCCGGGGTCGTCGGCAGATAGGTATTTTCATGATAGAAAAGAGTACTTTTATTTCAAAGAGTTGGTCAACATCTTTTCTTTGGTTTTCGCAATGATACGGATCAAATTCTCAAATCATGGCTCGGCTATCGTCGATTAAAGATACAGGGCTGACATTTTGATCAGGCTCAAAGAAGTCTTGGAGCGGCGTAGGGAAAAAACATTCGTATTTACTTGTAGTTGGACAGTGGCATGGGTTTTGCTTAGGTGTTAGGATGTGATGATTGGCGAAACAAAAGAAAGGCGGGATGATCATGAGAAGATTTGCCAGGTTTTTTTTGTGGCTGATGGGCGTGGCGGTACCGGTGTTTTTGGCGGCTTGCTATGGGATGCCTTATCGATTTAGCAAAATCGGTAAGGTAATCGATTCCGAAAGCAAAACTGGTATCAATGGAATCGAAGTCTCATGTCTAAACAACGAACAGGTTTTGGATGTGTCTCACTCTTATGAGGATGGAAAGTTTGAAATCTGGTACGACCAGCCTTGCGATGTCTTGGTCTTCGAGGATGTTGATGGGGAAGAAAATGGTGGTTTGTATAGCCAGAAGCAGATTGTTTTTGATGAAGACACCGACAATATCATTGTGGAAATGGATCAGGAAATTTGATCTAGGTGGCCAGGTGAAAATATGACTTTGCGCCGCTTGATCCACCCGATGTATCGCAAGCTGGAGACGATTGCTCATCCGCTGCGCTATCTCTTTATCGAAATCACCCAACGATGTAATTTGACCTGCCGACATTGCGGCAGTGATTGTTCGAGCGATACCCAGTTGCCCGAACTGAGCACCGATGAGTGGCTTGATTTTTTTCGCTATCTAAATGAGAAAACTGATACCAAGAAAATGGTTCTGGTGGTGACTGGGGGCGAGCCTTTTTGTCACCCGGAATTCGATCGAATCATGGCCGGTCTGTCTAGCCAAGGCCTCAGCTGGGGGATGGTCACCAACGGCTTTGCCCTACATCAGGACAATGTGAACCGAATCATCAGCCATGGCATTTCCTCGGTCACGGTATCTCTGGATGGCGACGAAAAAACGCATGACTGGTTGCGCGGCAAAAAAGGCAGCTTTCGGCGGGCGGCTGCGGGAATCAAGCGACTGGCCCAGGCCAACTTGCCCTTCCTCGATGTGGTCACTTGCGTGCACCCGGGCAATCTCGATCAGCTGGACCTGATTTTGAGTCATCTTCAAGGCTTGGGGGTGCGCGCCTGGAGATTGTTTTCTATCTTTCCCAAAGGCCGGGCCCGGGAAAACCCCGAGTTGCTGCTGTCCGAAGCGCAATTCCGGCAGATGCTTGACTTCATTGCCACCAGGCGCAAAACGCTGGCCGGTTCCGGCTTTGACCTTTCCTTTTCCTGTGAAGGCTATCTACCCAAGGCTTTGGACCAACAGGTACGAGACGAGCCCTACTTCTGCCGCGCCGGCATTTCCATCGGCTCGGTCCTGTGTGACGGGTCCATCTCGGCCTGCCCCAACATCAGCCGCAGCCTGATCCAAGGAAACATTCGCGAAGATGATTTGGTGGAGGTATGGGAAAATCGTTTCCAGGCTTTCCGCGACCGCAGCTGGATGAAAACCGCCGCCTGCACCGAGTGTGATGAGTGGAATCGCTGCCAAGGCAATTCCATGCACCTGTGGGACGATCAGCAAAAATGTACCGTTCAATGCACCCACCAAGTTGCCACCGGAGTACCGAACTAAGCAATCTTTGGCCAATTCCTCAGTGGTCACAAAGATCACACTTTCAGTGCTCTCTCTTGTAAGATTAGGGATATGAAAACGGCAATCTGGGACAACTTCTGACATGACACGAGTATTTGGTTCTCTGGCTTGCTTATGCCTCTGCTGCTGGTCCGCTTCTGCATTGGCTCAGCAATACGCCCCGGTGGATGCACAGAGCTGGCATCCGGATCTCTTGCGCCATGATGCGTCACCGGTGGATTTGTCGTTTCTCAACCATAAGCCCGCAGGTTTGCACGGCAAGTTGCGGGCAGTGGCCGACCGTCTCGAGTTCGCCGATGGCACGCCGGCGCGCTTCTGGGGCGGCAACCTGGCCGCCTATGCACTCTTTGTTACCGATGCCCAGATAGATGTCCAGGCCCAACGAATCGCTAAGCTCGGTTTCAACTTGATGCGCATCCACCACCATGACTCCATGGGCTGGGTCGATCCGACCGTGATCGACAAGTCGCGCGCCGACTCCCGTCATCTAGACCTGGCGGCCATGGACCGGATTGATTACTGGATAAAAGCACTGAAAGAAAACGGGGTCTATGTGTGGTTGGACTTGCACGTCGGCCGCAAGTTCAAGAGCGGCGATGTGGATTCCGAGTATGGCACAATCCCCGGCTTTGCCGAGATCGAGCGCGCCGACGCCGAGATCAAGGGCTTCTGCTATTTCAACGATCCGGTCCGGGAGTTGATGAAGGAGTTCAACCAGAAATACCTGGAGCATGTAAACGCCTACACCCAAGTGGCCTATAAAGATGAGCCGGCGGTAATGGGCTTACTGATCACCAACGAAAACGATCTTACTCACCACTTTGGCAACCTCATGCTGGCCGACAAGAACAACCCAGTCCACAACGCGATTTTTCAAGCGCGGGTCAACGCCTTTGCCGACGACACCGGTCTTTCCGCCAATCAGGTCGGCCGCACTTGGGAGCCGGGACCATCCAAGATCTTTCTCAATGATCAAGAGTACCAGTTCAACGCCAATCTGCTCCAGCACCTGGCCGGCCTGGGGGTAACGGTGCCCATCGCCACCACCAATACCTGGGGCAACAACCCGGTTTTCTCCCTACCCGCCCTGACCCAAGGCGGCTTGATAGACGCCCACGCTTATGGCCAACCGGAGGCACTTAGTACCAACCCCCGTACTGACTACAATTACCTGAACTGGATCGGCGCCGCCCAGGTGGCCGGCAAACCGCTTAGCGTCACCGAGTGGAATGTCCCCTATCCGGCCATCGATCGCTTTACCGCCCCGCTCTACGTGGCCAGCGTGGCCGCCTTGCAAGGGTGGGATGCCATCATGCTTTACAACTACTCCCAGCGTTCTTTCGAATCGCCCAGCCAGGCCACCACCTGGTCTACTTTTCCAGACGCGGCCATCACCGGCGTCATGCCGGCGGCGGCGCTGCTATTTCGGATGGGGCATGTGCGTCAAGCCGAGCAGACCTTCTGCCTGCAGTTAAATCGGGAGCAAACCTATTTCACAAAAATCGACCCCAGCAGTTCGGCGGCCTTGCGCAGCCTGCTGGAAATGCACCGGCTTACCGTTTGCCTGCCCAATGTGCCTGAGCTTTCCTGGGATAGCGCCACCGAGCTACCGGCTGGGGCCGTAGCCCTTACCGACCCCGATCGTGATTTCATCCCGGCGGGCCAAGATTTTGTAGCCGCGGATACCGGCGAGCTAAGGCGCGACTGGGTCCAAGGTATTCAGACCATCGACACCGATTTGACCCAGGCGGCCCATGGTTGGCTCGGCGGCCGGCCAATTGAGCTGAGTAACATTTCCATCACGCTCGACACCGCCAAGGCAGTGCTTGCCTTCTCCAGCCTCGACGGCCTACCCCTGGGGACGTCGGGCCGGGTGCTGATTACCGCCGTGGCGCAGGTAGCAGCAGTGAATAACCAGACACCTTTCCGGTCGGAACCAATAAGCGGCTCCCTTCGCTATCGAGGCCAAGCCGGGCTAGAACTGGTAGCCTTGGGCCCAGACGGAAGCGCGGGGGCCGCCCTGGCCATGGAATACAATGACGGCACCTACACCATTACGCTCAGCTCTGATCTCGCCACTCACTGGCTAGAGCTTCGCGGCGAGCCCGGTACTATCCCCGACGGCGGTACTGACGCCGGCCCGGATGCCGGCTCGGATGAAAACCCAGACGCCGATGCCGGCACAGACAAACTGGACGGCAACACCAGCTCCGACGCCAATACCGAGCCAAGTCCACGCATCGTCGGCCGCTTTGGATGCAGCCACCACTCACCGGCATCCAGCGGCCAGCTTCTTATTTTGCTGATGGCGATGTGGATGTTCTGGTACCGAAGCAGGAATTGAGCACTTAGTCTTTTTTGCCCTTTAGGTAACGATCCAAAAATTTCAGGGCGGCGTTGATGTACAGGATTTGGTTGTCTTTCTTTTTGAAGCCGTGGCCTTCATCGCCGATCACTACGTACTCTACCGGCACGCCGTTTTTCTTGACCGCGGCCACGATTTCGTCGCTTTCGGGCTTTTGCACCCGCGGGTCGTTTTTGCCCTGGATGACCAGCAGCGGCTTGCGAATGTTTTGGGCATGGAACAAGGGCGAAATGCGACGCAGCCGTTCGGCATCGGTATTGGGATCGCCCATTTCGCTATAAATGAATTTCTTTCTCGTTTCCCACCAGGGCGGTATTTCCTTGAGAGTGCGCAGCCAATTCGACACGCCAAAAATATCGACCCCGGCGTCAAACTCATCGGGGGTAAAGGCCAAAGCCGCCAGCACCATATAACCCCCGTAACTGCCGCCGATGATACCAATGCGCCGCCCGTCCACCCAATCGAGCGTCTCGAGATAGCGGCGGGCCCACACGCAATCCTTTAGATCATCTTCCCCGTGCCGTTGATCGTCTAGGTGAAAAAAGGTCTTCCCATAGCCGGCGGAGCCGCGGTTGTTGACGGCCAGGATGGCATAACCATGATTGGCCAGAAACTGCAAATCGGAGCGATAGCCGTGCCGCGATTGGCCGCCAGGGCCACCATGCACCCAGACCAAGGCGGGAACCGGCTTGGCCGGAGAAGAATTATGGGGCTGGTACAAAATGGCCGGGATCTTTCTTTGGTCAAAACTTGGGTAGCGCACCACCTTGCCCCCGACCAGATGCTTACGATCGACCGCCGGGTTGAGGTTGTGGCTTAGCTGGCGGAGATGATTGCTAGGCAAGTCCCAGAGAAACAGGTTGGCAGGGGAGGTATCATCATTTAGATAAAAGGCAAGTTTACTCTCCGAGTCAGAAAACCCGATGCCGGTAATATCGCCGGCCGGCAGTTGTGGAAAAGAGATCGGACTGCCGTCTTTGGTATCAATGACCTGAACCCGGGTCCGGGCATCCTGGTTGATCACTTCCACCCGATAGCGTCCGTTTTCGGAAAACTGAATGGCAACCACATCCCAGTCGGCTTGCAGCTCGACCTGGTGTTTGCCATCTTCCAGGCCAACGGACCAAGCCTGTTGAAACTCCCCATGTTGGTCGGTGGTATAAAAAAGCCGGTGCTGGTCGGGGGAAAAACACAGGGCCCGGTGACGAACCATGCCCTGGTGGGAACTGAGCAGACGGGGTGCTTGGCCGGGCTTTTGCGCGTCCCATAGGTAGATGTCGTTGTCACGATTGTTGTGCTGCTTCATCAGGACCAACCATCTGCCGTCATGGCTCAGCCTCGATATCTCCCAGCCATCTTTGTTGGTGAACAAAGATTTTTTTTCATAGCCATCGGTGGCAAATTGATAAAGGTCAAAAAACTTCTGGTTACGCTCACTGGAGACCACGAAGAAGCTCTTTTTGTCTTTGCTCCAGCCCCAGAATGAAACCCGAAAACCTTGGCCCGGTGTGAGGTCGATTTCGCGACCGTCGAGCTCTCGGACGAATAGGTGGGAAAGCTCATTGCCCCCTTGGTCGGCCTGGTACAAAATCCGATCATCGTGCGGAAAGTAACTTACCGCAATAATGGATTCCGCACTTGATTCAGTGAGACTGGTCTCGGTGCCGCCGTCTACCGGCAGGGCATAGGCATTGTAAACACCCGTCTTACTACTGGTCACCAACAACCGTTCTTCGTCGTGAGAAAACGAGCTACCAAACATGGTAACGGTATCAAACAGAGTGTGGGCATCATATTGTGGGACCGCGGGATCGGGCTGCTTAACCATCTGTCGAGCAGGCGCACAAGAGAACAGAACAAAAACCAGTACCGAACTTAGACCCCAAAAACTGAAGATCCTTTGCATCTGATTCCTCACTTCCTGATTCGGGTATGATCGCTAATGAAAGACAGCAATGTCGTATACATTTCTTCCCGGTTGCTCTCATCGTAAAAACCATGGGCTTCGTTGCTCTTGACCAGCCACTGGTGAGCGCGACCCAGTTTGGCCAACGCATTTTTCAGGGCCTCGGCATGCTCAATCGGCGCCCGTTCATCCTGCTGGCCATGAATCAGCAATACCGGAACCTGGATGCGTTGGGCCTGATAGACGGGAGATTTCTCTCTTAATTCAGTCTCGTCCTGACCCAAACTTCGGCGCAAATAGGCCCGGCCGCTCTTGTTGTCTTGAATATCTCCTTCGCGGTGCATAAGCGCAAGGTCATAGATGCCGGCATAGCCCACCGCGCAGCGAAACAAGTCCGGAGCCAGGATGGCACTTTGCAAGGCCGAGTAGGCGCCAAAGCTCGCGCCATAGATACAAACTCGTTCGGGGTCGGCAATCTTTTGAGCAATGGCAAAACGAGTGGCCTCTATAATGTCTTGCTGCACGCGGTCGCCCCAGTGTCGATAGCCGGCCTCCAGGAAATTCTGGCCATAGCCGCCCGAGCCCCGGAAATTGACTTGCAGAACGGCAAAACCCTGGCTGGCCAACAATTGGGCCTCCTGATCGAATCCCCAGTAATCCCGAACCCCGTGCGGCCCGCCGTGAGGCATAACCACCATGGGCAAACCGGAAGTCTCAGTACCGGGCGGCAGAGTAAGGTAACCATAGAGAGTCAGCCCATCGCTGGCTTGAATCTTGAAAGGTTTAACAGAGGCCATTTGCTCGGCTTTGATCCACTTTCTGCGCGCCAACAGATGCTGAGCCGACAAGGATTGGGTATCGACCAGATAGAACTCTCCCGGGTTCTGGTCACTGTATACCAGCACCACCGCCCGATCGCCCTTGGCGGTCAGGCTGTCGATATGCACGTGTTGATTGGGAAAGGAAGCCAGCAAACTCTTTAACATCTTCGCCAAATAGTGCTCTTCGTCGACGAAGGCATAAGCCGGATAATCCGGATGATGCTCCACCGCCACCAACTGGCCGGTCACCGGATCGGTGACCACGGCGTGCGGTTCGACCACTTCACTCTGGAACAACTCAGTCCGCTGCCCGGTCTCCATGTTCAGCCGGTAAAGACCCTCGAGTCCATCGGCCCCCGGCGCCAGGACCATCATGCTTTGGTCCCGGGCAGAAAAAGAGATGGGTCGCGTTCGAGGCGGAAAGCCTTCGGCGGTTTTCAACTCACGCCAAGTCCTATCTTCAGGGTTTCGCAGATAGACCTTGGTCTGGTTCTCTTCATCACTGCTCACCACCGCGCGCAACTCACCCTTCTCGTCAGTGACAAACTCTCCCTCCACAACGGGGCAAATTGCTTTCAAAGTCTTGGTGCCTTTATATACCTCCAGCTTGTAAGCACTGGGCTTCTTTTCGCCCGAACCCTTCATGGGCGTCGATTTTATCAAGATATGTCGGGGCTCGGCGGGCAAGACATCTACCACCTCGGCCCAAGCGAAATCGCGCCTGCCTTTCTTTAAATGGGTCCCGGTCTGCATCTCGCCCGCCCGGTAGCCGAAAATAATGCGGCCGTGGGCACCATCGGCATTGACGGCGTATAGTTCCCCATAGTTGATCGGCGTGGCTAGATACCCGTGTTGCTGCACCAAGCTCACCACCACCCGTTCATTGTTGACCCAGTAAAAATTCCCCACCATCGATCGGCCAGCCGGTCGCAACAGAAAGGTGAACTTCATGCTTTGCAAGTCGATAAATGCCAGGGCCCGCTTGCCCTCGGAAATCTTGGTGGCCGCCAGATACTTGCCATCCGGCGAAATCTTCACCTGGCCAAACTCGGCATGTCTACTGAAAGGGGTGATGGCCGTGGGCGCCTTGGCCATCTCTGCATTTGGCACTGCCGATAAACTTGCCGTTCGACACGACGTCAACGAGCCCAACAATGCCACAAACAAGCAAGCACCAAGCAGCCTTTTCATTTACGTCTCCCATGACATAAGAAATATCCATTCATCAAACTCACGCCCACCATAGCAGAGCACAGGGTGAAAGCAACGCCCTTCCCTGGGCCGACTTGATGATCATGGGCGGAATTTTTAAAACTTATGGAGCCGCTTGATAGGCGCGGGCAAATTCGCTGGCGAATTCTTCTATGGTGGTGGGGGAAGTGTTGGTTTTGGTTCGCCGGGCATCGGCCAGAACCTTTCCAGAGTTGATGCCGTGGGACAGACCCAGCATGAGTTCGGCGATATCGGCTGACATGCCCATGTTCATCATGCCCTCGCGGGCCTCATGGTCGGGGAAGCGAACGTAGCTTAGATCTTCTTTTCCGATTGCGTGGCCCAGAATGTGGGTGATCTCTTCATAGGACAGATCTCTGGGACCCAGGACGTACTCTACGCTGTGCTTGGAAAAATCTAGGGTCGACAGGCGCCGGGCAGCCAGGTCGGCGATGTCCCGGGTGGAGACCACTGGCTGGGACACCTCGGCATCCAGAGGCGAGCCGGTCACGCCCATGTTCTTGATCACATCGAGCTGAATCAGAATATTCTCCATAAAGTAGGAGGGCCTGAGAATCAGGATGTTGGTCTTGATGAGCCCAGTAAGACGTTCTTCGAAATCATGTAAGCCCAGCACAATCCCAGCCCCCTCTCTGAGATGGGCACCGATACTGCTCAGGGCCACGACGTGAGAAACACCCGTGTTTTCCATGGCCGTCACATGCACGTCAGCGATCAGGTTTTGCAGGGATCGGTAATCCTCCGAGATATAATTCGGTGGAATCATGGCAAAAACTCCGTCCACGCCCTGATAGGCATCGGTGACAAAGCTCAGGTCCTCCAATGAGCCCACGAAGGCCTCGGCTCCTTTCTTCACCAAGGGATCTAGATTCTGGGCACTGCGGCTCATGGCGCGGACCCTGTGCCCAGCCGCCAGCAAAGTCTCAACAATACGATGGCCGATATTTCCGGTGGCGCCGGAGATTGCGTAGGTATAGCTCATGACTTTCCCCTTTTCGAATGATGGTTAAACGAATACGCTACGGCCCCCCCGTGGCGATTTTCGTACCTTATATAGCTAAGGCCCCAAAGAACTTTGTCTAGTATTTAATTTAATTTTTGAATCCAGGTAGCGATCTCGCGGCGTCTGACAGGTGAAAACAACATGGCGAAGCCGATGCCTCGCCACTCTAAGGAGCCGTCATGAAAATCCTCACCGTGATATCGATTTTGGTGCTTTGCTTGGTCACGACCGCCGGAGCCGATCCCCTGCCCGCCTCCCATTCCCTCCGCAAACAGCTTGAACACAGCAAAGCCGAAAAAACCCGCGAGATGAAAATCCATCTCCAGGAAGCCCAATTGCTCAAGACCACGCAAGAAAAGAGTCAAAAAATCAAGCTATTAGTGGCAAAACCAAACATCCCGGCCTTTCGACCCAGCCAGCTCAGCTTGCCCGGCCTCGCTTTTTCCAATATTTTTGAATCCAAACCGTCCATTCGCCGCGTCTTATGGGAAGACAACGCTCAGGCAGCACAGCTGACCACGGAGGAGAGAAAATGAGAAAATTGAGTACAATCGTTGCGTTGGGGCTGCTAATGGCACTACCGATGACCCAGACCGCATGGGCCGATGAGACCGTAATTGATGAAGAAACAGTTGCTTCGCCCGCTACCGATACTGTCGAGAAGGAAGCCGTCAAAGAAATGGTCACGAGCGAGATCGAAAACGAAGGCCACCGTGACAGAATCGAGGTGCCGGCCGTCGCTATCGCCGTACCGGTAGCATCCTTCATCACCATGATTGCCCTGGTGTTTGTGATCATGTTCTATCGATCTAGGAAAAACGGTCAGTTGCACCAAACCCTGCAAGCCATGATCGAAAAAGGCGCCGACATTCCTCCGGACTTGATCACCAAGCCCATCCCCAAAAACGCCGATCTGAGAAAAGGCCTGATATTGTTGGCCACTGGTATCGGCATCAGTCTCTGCTTCTATATCATGCTCAACCAGGCCCATACCGCGGCCGAAGAAAAGTATGTCTGGAGTTTGGGCTTGATACCAGGGATGATTGGCGTGGGTTACTTGTTGATGTGGCTCATCGGCAAAGATAAGAAGAATGAAGAGTAAACCTCTCGCGCGGAGCTTTTCATGACCCCAACCCGGGATTCAACACTCATTGCCCG
>JAUVBB010000015.1 GCA_030591445.1 Deltaproteobacteria bacterium
GGGCCGCGGCCACCGTACCGCCATTCATTTTGGCGACCAGCAGCTGAGCTACAACCAGGTGCAGAAGATGGTGGACAAGACCGCCAACGCCTTTCGCGAATTGGGGGTGCAGATCGAAGACCGGGTCTTGCTGATCTTGCTCGACACGCCCGAGTTCTTCGCTTGTTTCTGGGGCGCCATGCGCATCGGGGCGGTACCAGTGCCTTGCTCGACCATGTTGACCCCCGAGGACTACGAATACTTTCTCAACGATTCTCGGGCCAAGGTCTTGGTGGTGTCGGAATCACTGCTGCCGACCATCCACCAGATCAAGGGCTCTTTGCCCTATCTGCGCGATCTGATTGTGGTGGAAGAAGGCGTGGGTCCCAAGATTCCCTTCAAGCAGAAATACAAGCAAGCTCCGGCCACCTGTAAATCGGCGGCCACTACCCGCGATGACGTGGGCTTTTGGCTTTATTCGTCTGGTTCCACCGGTTTTCCCAAGGGCACCATTCATTCCCAATACGATCTGGTGGTCTGCGCCGAGAATTTTGCGCACAAAGTACTTGGGCTAACCGAAGACGATATTACCCTCTCGGTGGCCCGCCTGTTCTTTGCTTACGGCCTGGGCAATTCCAATTATTTTCCCTTGTCGGTGGGCGCTTCATCGGTGCTTTATCCCGATCGGCCCACTCCGGATCGCTTACTGGAATTGTTGGTCAAACATCGGCCGACCGTCTTCTTCGGCGTACCCACCATGTATGCCGCCATGCTCGATCTGGTTGAGCGGCGCGACCGGGAAACCGGCACCGAACCGGATCCCAATGCCGATCATGCTTTTTCTTCGGTACGCCTGTGTTTCTCGGGGGGCGAGGCGCTGCCTACTGATCTCTACCACCGCTTCAAGCAACGTTACGGGGTGGAAATCTTAGACGGCATCGGTTCCACCGAGATGCTGCATATCTTCTTGGCCAACCAGCCGGGCAAGGTTCGCCCGGGCAGCACGGGCACGGCGGTACCGGGTTACGAACTGAAACTGGTTGACGAAGAAGGCGCCGAGGTTTCCCACGGGGAAGTAGGCACCTTATATGTCAAAGGCCAGAGCGCCGCCCAGTTCTATTGGCGCAAGCTGGCCAAGACTCGCAAGACCATGCTGGGCGAATGGATCAACACTGGCGACAAGTTTCACCAGGACGCAGACGGTTTCTATTGGTGCGACGGCCGTGGCGATGACATGCTCAAAGTCGGCGGCATCTGGGTCTCCCCCGTCGAAGTCGAACGCTGTCTCACCGAGCACCCGGCCGTGCTTGAATGCGCGGTGGTCGGCCATACCGACAAAGACGACCTGACCAAACCCAAAGCCTTCTGCGTCCTGCGCGACACCGCCACGCGGGAAGGTTTAGACGGCGAACTCAAAACCTTCGTCAAAGATCGCCTGGCCAAATACAAATACCCCCGCTGGATCGAATTTGTCGACGACCTCCCCAAATCCTCCACCGGAAAAATCCAACGCTTTAAATTGCGCCAATCGTAATCTTAATCGTCGCCGGCATGTACGGTGGGGGTGGTTGGCGTAAGCGAAGTGGGTTATGCCCGCCAACACGCCCGTTACACAAATGGCCCGCACCGCCAACGTGTATGTTACGTGATGGCCCGCACCGCCACCACGCCCGTTACGGGTGGGTTACGGTTTTGGTTTGGGTAGTTGCAGTGTGAACCAGAAGGTGGATCCTTTTTGGGCTGTGCTTTTTAGTTCGAGGCTGCTGCCCATGCTTTTGACTAGTTGTTTGCTGATGGCTAGGCCTAGCCCGGTTCCTTGAAAGCGTCGGTGGGAGGAGGGATCGACTTGGGTGAATTTTTCGAAAATTTGTGATTGCTTCTCGGGTGCAATACCGATGCCGCTGTCTTCGACGGCGAATTTGATTTGGCTATGGCTGTCGGTTTGCTCGGGGCAAAAGAGGGAGATGGTGATTTGTCCATGTTCGGTGAACTTGATGGCATTGCTCACCAGATTGGTCAATACCTGGGTGATACGGGCGGCATCGCCGACCACTGCGTCGGGGATGGTCGGGTCGGTGTGGCTATGGAGAATCAGGTTCTTCTCCCGGGCCCGGGCGCCAAAAAGAGTGAGCATCTGGGCCATGACTTGGTTCGGATCGAAGGGCACGGCCTGCAAGACCAGCTGGCCGGCTTCAATTTTGGTCAAGTCCAACAAGTCGTTAATGAGCACCAGCAAGGTCTGGGCCGAAGTCTTGATGGTGTCGCCATAGCGGCGTTGCTGGGGGCTCAATTCGGTGTCGAGGAGAAAATCTGTCATTCCTTGCAAGCCGTGCAGGGGAGTTCTTAACTCGTGACCCATATTGCCCAGAAAGGCGCTCTTGGCTTGGTTGGCCGCTTCGGCTTTTTCCTTGGTTTTGATTAGGGCAAATTCGTTTTTCTTGCGCTGGGTGATGTCGCGGCCATTGCTGACCACCAGTGCAACGCCCTGTACCACCAGGAACTTTAGCCAGACCTCGACCGGCAAGCGCTTGCCGTTTTTGGTCAAGTAGTCGGCTTCGAATTCCGCATGCCCCTCTTTTGCCACCTGCCGACCGATTGCCGGCAAGCGTTCGATTAACTCAGGAGAAGCAAAGTCGAGCGTGGACATTTGCAGTAGCTCGTCGCGGCTGTAGCCCAATTTGTCGCAAGCCACTTGGTTGACATCGAGGTAAGGGCCCGGCGAAGCGTCCGGGTTGATTTTTTGGATCAGTAGGGCATCCGAACCGATGTTGAACACGGCATGGTACAGTTCTTCGCTAGCACGCAGATTTTCCTGGGCCTCCTCTTGCTCACGGATCAGCGCCTGCTTTAGCTCGGCTACTTGCGCACGCAGGTCTTGCAGTTGCCCCGCCCCTCCCCGATTTTTACTCTCGCTATTAACCATAGATCGGCATGCTAGGGCAGATGATTTGAAAAGCAAAGACAAAACCGACAGCCGCTTGGATCGCCGGAGCACACCGTGATGCTGAAACTGTCTTATCTGTGGACCTAGATTGAATTACTTAGCCTGGAAGGAAAAAGTTTGGGATTTTTCGCCCCGGTCGATGGCGGTGACTTTGAATTCTCCCAGCACATTCTCAATGGTCAGGGTGCCGCCTTCATCACCGTTGCCTTCTCCTAAGATGATCGTGAAGGCATCGGAGGCCAGGGTGCTTTGGGCGGATTTTCCCTGGGGGCGGAGGGCGCGGAAACTGACCGTGTTGGCGCCTTCTTTTAGGTAATTGTTGAGTTCGATCACCGCCTGCGAGAAATCATCGTTTAGGGTTTTTAGGAACTTATTGTTGACGATGACTTGGATTTCATAGCCGACGACTTTGGGTCGGGTGACATCGGTGATCACAAAATATTTGGCCTTGAGCTGGGCCTGGGTGGTGGGGGCCGTTGGGGCCGGACTGCTTGCTGGGGAACTGGTCGGTGGCGTACTGGCCGGGCCGGGTTTACTTAGCTCGCGCACCTTGTAATCCGGGGCATTGATGTGGACGTCGCCGTTTTTATCCAAGAGCACTTTGGCGTTTTCGATGACTTGATCCTTGGCGCCGGAAATATTTACGCCGTTGAGATAGACATCCACGCCCGCGGCGGCAGAACCAAGCAAGAGCCAGCTCAGGGTCACGACGATCAATGGTTTGGATATACGGGAATTCATTTCCAACCTCCTACCAAAGCAAATAAGCTGCCAGGATTAGACTGGCGGCAATGGGATTTCATTCAACCAGCGCTATTTCTCTTTTTTGAACAACTTGCCCAGCAAGCCCCCGGATTTGTCCGCGGAGGCCTGTTCCGGATTCGCTTCCGTCTGCTCGCGCAAGGATTCCGGGTGGCCGATGGTTTGGGTGCAGATCGTGCTTTCGGGAATATTTAGTTTTTGGCGAATGCTCTGATCGTTGTCTTTGGTGGACAACACGGCCTGGTAGGCCTTGCGGGTGCCTTTCTCCAGGGCGGTGACTTTGAACAGCCCTTCTTGATCCAGGGCGAAGTAGATTTCGAATTGGATGCTGCCTTTGGGTGCCGGGGTGATGCCCGAAATGGTTAAAGTGCCCAAGTATTCGTTGTCGACGACCAGCTGGCCATCGCCCTGAAAGAGGAGCAATTCCAGGGAATCCTGGTTGTCGCGGACGTTCTTGAAAGTATGGACCTTGGAAATGGGCAAGGAACTGCCGGCCTCCAGCACGGGTACGAAACGCCCGCTGGGCAGGCCGATGCCGATGCTGGAAGGCAGTACGTCGATCAGGACCACCGTGTCGAGCTTGCCCGCCGACTCGGCCACCAGCGCCGCTCCTAGTGCCACCGCTTCATCGGGATGCACGCCTTTGTGTGGATCTTGTCCGAAGACTTCCTTGATTCGGTGCCGAATCAAGGGCATGCGGCTTTGCCCGCCTACCAGCAAATCGGCCTGGATCTGGTTGGGGCGGAGGTTGGCTTTGGCCAGTACCCGGGCCGACACCTCTAAAGTTCGATGCACCAGCGGACCCACCAGTTGCTCCATGGTGTCGCGGGTAACCGTGATTTCCAGGTCTCGAGGCTGGCCGTTTATTTCGGTAAAGAACGGGATCTTGACCGTGGTTTCTTCCTGCTCGCTTAGTTCGCACTTGGCCCGTTCCGCTGCGTCGCGGAGCCTTTGGGTGGCTTCGCGGCTCAGGTTGGGCGCTTCGCCGGTCTCCAGGTAAAAAGAGTAGAGCAGGTGATCGCTTAGTTGGTTGTCGAAATCGACCCCGCCCAGGAAGGCATCGCCGCCGGTGGCAATGACTTCGTACACATTCTCGGTCATTTCCAGTACCGATACGTCGAAAGTTCCGCCGCCCAGGTCATAGACCAACAAGCGCTCGTCCCGGCTGCGGTTGTAGCCGTAGGCCAAGGCTGCCGCTGTCGGTTCATTGACAATGCGCTCGACAAAAAGGCCGGCCAGGGTTCCCGCCTCGCGCACGGCATGGCGCTGGTTTTCATTGAAGTAGGCCGGAACCGTAATCACCGCTCGATTGACCTCGGTACCCAGATATTCTCGGGCCATATCTTGAATTTCAATCAGGATAAAGGCCGCGATTTGTTGCAAACTGAAGTTCCGACCCACGATACGCACCGCGGCTTCGTTGTTTGGGCCTTCGATGATCTCGTAGTGGAAGCGGTCTTTCATCTGTTGCACGGCCGGCGAGCTGTAGGGTCTGCCGGTCAAGCGCTTGGAACCGTAGACGGTGTTGGCCGGATTCATCTCCATCTGGGCCCGGGCCGAGTGACCTACCAAGAGGCGGTTGTTGTCGGAATAGGCCACGATGGAGGGGATGGTGCGGTGACCCTTGCGGCTGGGAATCACTTCCGGTTTGCCGTCTTTGACCACGGCGGCACAGGAGTAGGTGGTGCCCAGATCGATACCAATGGGCTGGGTGTCAGCCACGGCTTGCGGTGTCTTATCTGCCCGGGCTTCGGGCCCGGCTGCTTCGGCCGGGGCGGCGAAGTCATCGAGCGAGATGTCAATGTCGATGTCCGCGGTTTCCTCGCTGCTGGGCTCCGCCACTGTGGGGTGTTGGCTTACCGTCTGTTGCAGTGGTGACTTTGGCGGCGCCGGGATTTCCGCCTCGACGGCGCCAGTGTCTGCCGGAGCTGGAGCCGGTGGCGGTGGGATCTCCACCTCGATGTCGCCGATTTCTGCCGGAGCCGGTGTCGGTGGCGGTGGGCTGGGGGCGGCGTCCGGGAAGGGTTGCAATTTTGGCGGCGGAGGCAAGGGGGCTGAGCTGGGGCTGTCCGCCAGATCGCCCGCCATCCCTTGGAGAAAACTTGCCTCTAGCGCTTGGCGTGGATCGGCTGGGCTTGCTGGCGTCTCCACCGATACCGTTTTGGTCGGTGCCTCGGGCACCGGGTTCTTCTCCTGCTCTGCCTTTTCACCGGCCTTCAGGGAAAGAATGCGATCCACCATAGCTTTGGAGGCGGCATCCAGCTTGAGAAATTTTACGCCCATTCCCGGAATTCGAGGTTTTTCGCCTTTGCTGCTGGGCCCTCGGGTCCAGGCGACTACGCCGATGCCCCGTAATACGGTTTGGCCGCCCTTGAGTCGCAGCTCGAACTTCAGCCGGGTTCCCTTGGCGTAGGGTTTGCGGCTTTGTAGAAACAAACCGCCCTTACTGATGTTGGTGGCAAACTGTTGGGCAAACTCCCCCTCTTGCTCGTATTTGACCTTTACCAGCAAGCTGACCGGGACTCTGGTGTTTTTTCTTTTATTGTCAGGCGCGTCGCTCATGTTGATGTACGTCTCCACCTTTTTGCAGCTAGGGTAAATATCACCTGATTATAATTGTCCAGCGTCCGGGAAGCAAATATCGTAATCATTGCCAAGGACCGCTTGCCTATCAGGGGAAAGTTAGGCAAGCTCGGGGCGCTTTTTGAATTTCAACCCAGGAGGTCTACCGGCTATGCGTATGATTTTATCTCTGTGGATGGGGACCCTGCTCCTTGGCTTGCCGCTTGGAGCCCAAGAACTCAAATGTCCCGAAGGTACGGTAGCCGTGGGTTTTGCCCCGCCAAAAGGTTTGGAACAAGGGTGCGAAGCCGAAGATGGCAGCAAACAGGGAAAGTGGTTTAAGTGGTATCCCTCCGGCCAAGTGTGGGTCGATGGTCAGTACCAAAACGGCAAGGAGCACGGAGTTTGGACCACTTGGTATGGCGACGGAAGGTTGTATCGCCGCTGTAAATATGAGCAGGGCCTGAAACATGGAACCTGCGCGGAGTGGGGCGATCGGGGCGCCATGATTTACAGCATCGAGTATCGCGACGGCAAGATGCAAGGGGTGCGTACCCATTGGTGGCCGGACACCGGTCACAAAAAGGGGGAGTGTCAATACCAGGAGGGAGTTCGTCACGGAAAATGCCTTGCCTGGTACAGAAATGGACAGCAAGAGTTTGAGGGGACCTTTGCCCAGCGTCTCAAGAATGGTCCTTGGACGGTTTGGCTCGCCAATGGCCATAAGAAGGAACAAGGCATTTACCGCAGTGATCGCAAGCATGGAAAATGGACCTTCTGGTTTCCGAATGGCAAGCGTTTTATGCAAGGTGAATATCAAGACGGCCTCCGGCATGGATCCTGGATCATGTGGGATGAAGATGGCAACAAATCTTCCCAGGGGGAATTCAAGCAGGGCAAGAAAGAGGGCCAGTGGAGCTTCTGGGACAAGACGGGGAAACGCAAACAGGAGAGCTACCGAGCCGACCAGAAAACAAAATAGCTTACCCTTTTTACCGACAGGTGGTGGCGCAGTCTTCAATAAGCGCCTATAATTAAGCCTTGACCCATGACGAAACAGATCTGTTGACCGAACCAGCGACGGTCACCGACGACGGCACCGAGGCCGACGATAGCTCTTTTTTGGCCAAGGGGGCCTCGGTGGGACGCTACTTGATCGCCGAAATGATAGGGCGCGGCGGGATGGGCGTAGTCTACAAGGCTTTCGACCCGGAGTTGAACCGACCGGTGGCCATCAAACTGTTGAACCTCAAGGTCAAAGAAGCCGAAAGCAAGTTGAAGGTGTCACAGAATCGCTCCCGCATTTTGCGCGAGGCCCAGGCGCTAGCCCAACTTTCCCATCCCAATGTGGTGACCGTATTTGATGTGGGGACTTACGATGACACGGTGTTCATTGCCATGGAGTACATCGAAGGTCTCACTCTGCGTCAGTGGCTGGTTGCGGGCAAACGATCCCGACAGGATATTCTGGTCTTGCTCAAAGCCGCCGGCCGCGGCTTGGCCTCGGCGCACGCGGCCGGCATCGTGCACCGTGACTTCAAACCGGGCAACGTCGTGGTCGGTGAGAAAGGAAAAGTCAAAGTACTCGATTTTGGCTTGGCCCGTGCTGTTTTCCCCGATCGGGTGGAAGCGTCGGCTGGAGACAGCGCCGACGATGCCGACTCGGAACCCGAATCAGTTGAGGACTTCGAATCAGGTGAGTATTCAGATTCACCTTTGACCACCGGTTCGGCCAACTTATTGGGTTCATCGATGACCCAAGCCGGCTCCTTGATGGGTACCCCCAGTTACATGTCTCCCGAGCAGCACCTCAAACAGGGCATCGATGCCCGCTCGGATCAGTTTAGCTTTTGCGTGGTTTTGTTCGAGGTCTTGTTTGGTCGCCGTCCCTTCAAGGGGGCGACCCTGGAAAAGCTGGCGGCCAATGTTACCCATGGCCGGGTAACGGTGCCCAAGCAGGCCAAGGTTCCCGACTGGATCACGCAGGTGATTTTGCGCGGCTTGCGGGTTGATCCGGATTCCCGGTACGCTTCGATGGAGGCGCTGCTGGCTGAGTTGGACAACGATCCTGCTATCGTCCAACAAAAGACGCACGCGGCTCGGATGCGCATCTTGGCGTTGGTAAGTGTGTTGTTTTTCGCCACCCTGGCGGCGGTCGGGGTTTGGTACGGCTTTACCCGCGGTGGGCGTCTGTGCCAGGGCGCCGGCCAAGAGCTGACCGGCATTTGGGACGAAGCCGTCCGGGCGCAAGTAAAGCAGAGTTTTCTCGCCAGCGGCAGGCACTACGCCGTTGATACCTTTCGGCGGGTGGAACAAGTTCTGGATCGCTTTGGGAGCAACTGGACAAGCATGCGCACCGAAGCCTGCGAAGCCACCCATCTTGAAGGCCGGCAGTCCGCGCAACTGCTCGATTTGCGCATGCGTTGCCTGGATGGCAAGCGAGAACAGTTGCGGGCATTGCTCGAGGTTTTTCGGGAGCAAGTCGACGGCAAGGTGGTGGACAAAGCCGTACAAGCCGCATTGTCTTTGGCCGGGGTAGATCTCTGCGCCGACGAAGAAGCCCTCCAGGCAGCGGTCCCCCCGCCAGAAGATCCACTGGTTCGAAAACAAGTGGACGAATTACGCGGCATTATCAACCGGGCCGAGGCCTTGTACCAGGCCGGCAAATACCAAGCGGGCCAGATAGTGGCCAAGCAAGTACTGGTCCAGGCCCGTAAAGCAGTCTACCCTCCCCTGGTTGCCGAGGCTTTATTCCAGCTTTCCGGCTTGCAGGAAAAAACCGGACTATATCAGGAGGCCGCCCAGACCTTGCAAGAGGCCAGTCAGCTTGCCCGCGAAGTCAAAGACGGCAAGTTGTTGGCCGGTGTGCTTTCTCAATTGGTCTTTGTGACCGGTCACCGGCTGATGAATTTTCAGGACGGCATGTCTTATCGACGGGCCGCCGAGGTGGCGATTGCATTGGCCGCGGGCACCAAAAAGATCCAGGCGAAATTCTATTATAATGTGGGCAATGTATTCTATGCCCACGGACGGGCACAGGAAGCGAAACGATGGCACGAAAAGGCACTGCAATTGTTTGAAGTATTGCAGATGTCTCGACACCCAGATGCCGCGGCTTGTCTAGGCAGTTTAGGCAATGACTACAAAGATCTTGGCGATTATGCTGCTGCCACCGAGTATTGTCGCCGCGAGTACGATATCAAAGTGGCCGTTTTGGGCCCGGATCATCCTGGGGTGGGTCACAGTCTCAACAACTTGGGCGTTGTCTACTATCGGCAAGGAAAAGATGAGTTGGCCAGGACCCATTACCAAAAGGCCATGCAGCTTTGGCGGCAGGCTCTGGGGCCGAAGCATCCCTATGTGGGCTTTGCTCTGAACAACCTGGGCTTGGTCTATGCCCGGCTGGGTCAGGACGACGAGGCAGAAGAATATTTCTCGCAAGCGCACGAAGTGTTTTCGGACGTTTACGGTCCGCAGCATCCGGTTATGGCCTGGACCACCATGGGCTTGGGCGAAATATTTCAGCGCCGAGGAGAAGCAGACCGGGCCCGGGAGTACTTCAGCCGGGTCATTGCTCTGTGTGATCAAAAAGCCTGCGAGGCCGAGCCTTGTGCGCGAGCGCGCTTTGGTATGGCCAAGATCCTGTGGGAAGGAAAACAGGATCGTAAACGGGCACTGGCTTTGGCCGAAAAGGCCCGTGGTGGTTTTGCCAATATGAAACGGGAACAATCCGCGGTGGAAGCCTGGCTGGCTGACAAATGAAAACGAGGAATAAGGATGGACTGGAAGCCTAATCGAAAAAGGCTGAGTGATCAGGTGGCGGAGAAAATCAAAGCGATGATTCTCTCCGGGGAAGTTGCCAAGGACACCCGTCTGCCGGCGGAACGGGTTCTGGCCGAACAGATGGGCGTGACGCGGTTGACCTTGCGGGAAGCTTTGAAAGAGACCGAGCGCGCCGGTTTTACCAAGACTCGCCACGGTGCCGGCACCTATGTTTGCGATTTGAGCAAGGAGGCCAACCTGGGCTTGCTTGAAGAAATTTTGAATTCAGGACAAGATCTTACCCAGAGAGAAGTGCGCAGCTTGTTGGAGTTTCGCCGGGTGAATTTTCTCGGCTTCGCCGATATGGTGGTGCAAAACGCCCGTCCCGATCAGATCGAGCAACTGTACGAAATTATTGAGCGTGAACGGGGAAGTTTTCAGGATGTGGACACCATTGTCGCCCTGGATTACGAATTTCACGAGAAGCTGGCCGAGGCCAGCAGCAATCTAATCTATGCCTTGTTCATGCGCTCGGTACACGCGGCCTATTCCTACTTGTGCTACATTGTGTTCAATACCGTCTTCGAGCAAACCGGAACCCTGGAGTCAGTGACCATCGCCCACGAAGCCATGGCCAACTCCATCCGTGATCGCAACGCCAGCGCCTACCGGGAGCAAGTGGACCTGTTCATTACCTGCGGCGATGTATTCGTTGAACAAAGCCTGGAAAGTAAGCCCGCCTGAAAAACAATCAATCCCCGCGGAGGCGGTCGGTTTTGCGAGTGTAAATAACGCGGTATTGATCGCGGTCGGCTTGCAGGCAAACTTGGCAGCTGCCTTCGTTGTTGACCGCGGGCAGGGGTTCTAAAAGCACTTCGAAGCCCATCGATTCATAGAGCTCGACCGATTCGCTCAACCTGGGTTCACAGGCGCTGTGCCGCTTTTCCCAGCCTGCTTGCGTCAGCTCAGCTTCGTGGCTTGTGGTTGTTCCTTCGTTTTTTATTTCTTCCCCCTTCCAGGCCATGCAGAGCCATGCGGTGGATGGTGTCGGCCACGTCCTGGATAGCGCCGTGGCGGGGGGGATCATACCAACCGTAAACCCAGTTCAACATGCCGAATAAATTGTAGGTAACGCGTTCGATTTCCATTTCCTCGGCATTGCCATGAGGGTGCATGATGGCGCGTACCAGATTCGAGCCCATATGGTAGTAACGTTCTTTCAGCCCCCGGACTTCCTTACGCCATTTGGGGGGCAGGGCGGCGGCTTCGTGGACCAGCACTTGCATGGTGTCCGGATTGGCAGCCAGGTACTCCACATGATTGGCGATGAAGGTGTGTAAGGCCTCTTTGGGGTCTTTGACCTCGTTTAGCGATTCTTCGGCGCTGTGAATCAAAATGGAAAAAGCGCGATGCTGCAACTCGAATAAAACTTCTTCCTTGGAGGCGAAGTAATTGTAAAAAGTTGCCAGGCCGCGGTGGGTGACCCGGGCCAGCTTGCGCATGGACATGCCATGGAAACCCTGTTGCGCTATCACCCGGGCAGCTGCCTGCAGGATTTCGGTTCGGTTCTGCTCGTGTCGTTCTGCTGGATTCATATTTTCTCCCAACTGCGGGGAACATGATTACCGAACGAACGTTCGTTAGTCAATACGACATTTTGCCCATTTGATCTTAGGCCCATAGGCGGTATAATGACCGCCACCGCCGGGGGCGAGCAATAAGCAGAAGGGCAAGACGGAATCTATGGTAATACTTGAATATATAATCAGTTTTTCGCTGGTTCGGGGCAGGCAGGCTTGCCCGGAGGCAAGAAATCCATGAATCAGCGTAAGCGCGGAGCCCCAGACTCCTTTGTTGGCAGCGCCTCGCCGCGGCCGGATCGACCCACCTATATCGTGGTAGAGGGGCCCATCGGCGTGGGCAAGACCACCCTGGTGCGGCGCCTGGTCGAGCAGCTCTCTGCCCGGGTGCAACTCGAGATGGTCGAAGGCAATCCTTTCCTGGAAGAGTTCTACCGCGACCGCGACAAGTACGCTTTTCAGACCCAGCTGTTTTTTCTGCTCAGCCGCTATCGGCAACAGCAAGAGCTTTGGCAGCCGGACCTGTTTCATCGCTATTTGCTCTCCGACTATATTTTTACCAAAGACCGTCTTTTTGCCTCGTTAACTCTGTCTGACAACGAGATGCTGCTCTACGATCAGGTCTTTCAAATTCTAGACACCCGGGTCTTGCGCCCGGATCTGGTGGTCTACATGCAGGCGCGCATGGATGTCTTGCTCGACCGCATCAAGCGCCGCGGCCGGCCTTTTGAGAAAAACTTCGACGCCGACTATTTGAAACGGGTTGCCACCGCCTACAACGACTACTTTTTTCATTACTCCGAGGCGCCCCTGTTGGTGGTTGATACCTCGGACATCAACGTGGTCGACTCCGAAGAAGATTGCCTCGATATTGCCCGTTGCATCCTCCGCCACCGTGGCGGGGTTCAATACTACAAACCTCTCGGTCGTTAAAGGACCGCGGGGGGGCTATCGACAAGGGTTTGACCAGGGGAGAAAGGATGGGGTCATGAAAAGTTCGCCTAGTATCGCTACCCTAATTTTTACCGCCGTACTAACTTCGGCTCTGACCGCCGCCGCCACCGTCTGGGTCATGTTTCGCTTTGACTTGCTGCCGCCGAGCGACAAAGTGATGGCACCGGATCTCAGCGGTCTCGATCAGCAGGCAGCCCAAACCCGCTTAGAGGCGCAAGGCTTGCGCCTACTGCTGGGTGGGAAAAAGGTCTCCCTCTCTGCCCCCGCGGGCACGGTGCTGAACCAGACCCCGCCCCCGGGCGCCAAACTTTCGCGCGGGGCCGCCATCACCGTTACCCTAGCCGCCCCCGCCCCCAGTGTTACCGATATCAAAAGCCGTTCCATCGCCGAAGCCACCGTGCTTTTAGAACAAGCCGGCTTCAAGATTCAACTGGGCGAGCCCGCCAGCCACCCATCCATCGCCGCTGGCAAAATCGCCACCCAGACCCCGGCGTCCGGCATCGCCTACGAACCCGGCCGCTCCATCGTGGTCCAACTCTCCACCGGCCCCGGCACCATCCCCGTGCCCAAGGTCAGCCACATGTTCCTGCAAAAAGCCAAAAAGACCCTCAAGGCCGCCGGCTTCAAAGTCGGCCGAATCAAGTGGGACTACACCGAGGACTGGGATGCCTATTGGGTCCTCTCCCAAAACCCCGCCGCCGGCCAACCCGCCCAACCCGACACCGCCATCGACCTGGTGGTCAATCAGGAATAACAGTTTTAGAACATATGTCGGCCTATCAAATGTCCCTCCCCTTGAGTGAGACTGTCGTTAAACGGAAAAATCACAAGAAAAAAAGGCCGTCATCCCCGAAAAGTTTCTGTCGGGGATCTCGTGAATAACCTAGCGATACAGGATGTTAGAGAAACCTGGGTCCCCGACAAAAACGACTCGGGGATGACTTTTTGGGTTTGGATATCTAAAAATCGACAGTCTCAAAACGTCTCGGGGATGACGGCTATTTTTTCACTGGCTTTCCGTTTATCGACAGTCTCTGAGTGAGGGGGGAGAAACTAAAAATATAACAAGTTTCTCGATCAGATCCCCATACTCGATGACTCTGTATGGTTAGGAGGATTCGATATGACATATTTTCACCGACTAGTTCTGTCCGCGTTGCTTGTATTAATGGTCTGGGCGCCGCCTGCAAAATCTGGTTGCATTCAGGCATCAGATTGTTTTTGCCTTCTTTCCCCCTCCAGCTGTCAGGTTCTGGTAAGCGCCGAAGTTTTGGCGGTTGGGGAACAAACGATTGGCTTGCGGATACTAGCTGATCCTTACTACGATCCAGACAATATCATCCAGGATGGTGATGTTCTCAGCGATCTAAAGTATCTGGGTTCCGATCTGGTGGCGGGCGACACAGGCTTGTTTCGAGTCCATCCGGAAGGCGCTTGCCTGGAGGGGGGCTTTCCCGACGAGCCTCGCATCATTTCTTTCGTCATCGAGACCGAGGGCAAATACTTGTGCTCCGGTTTTCCTGACTTTGATGGCGCAAGCCAGGTGGAAGTCATATCCGCCGTGCTCAGCGATGACTGCGACGCCGTCGTGAGGGAAATGGGCATTTTCTTCGATTGTCTCAGCGAATCAGGCTGTTGTTCCAATACTATGGCTTCACTCGGAAACAGTTTTTTCTTGATCTTGCTGGGGCTCGTTTTGATCCCCGGGAGGCGGTAGGGTTTGTTCTTGGGGGCTAGGATCGGGGGATTCTGTTTTTTGGGGTGGCTGGGGGACGAGGCGAAGTTCTAGTTTGTTTTGCTGGCTGGGAATGCGCAAATCTATTGAGGTCGGGGCATATCCCTCGGCTTGAGCGTCTATGGTTATGTTGTGATAATAGGTTTTTAGTATCTGACCTTCTTGTTTCTTGCTCTTCCATAGACCGGGGAGTGATATGGCCAAGCCGATGATGCCGCCTAGCAAGAGCATTGTGCCCACGGCGAAGGTCCCGTGTTGGTCTTGCCGGTCACTGTCAAGCATGGCCATTGATACCACGCCGCCCAGAGCGGCCACGATAGAAAGGCTTGGGAAGATCATTTGCTTGCGAGAGTAGATGCCGACATCGGCTTCGAAATCAACTTTAAGTTCGGTGGGCCCGGTACCGGCTGCATGTCGTCCGGTCTCGTCGGTCAGCCAAACCGAGGCGCCCTCCGGTTGGGTTTCAATGTGAAGCTGCTGCGCATGCTTGACCCGGTATGATTTTGCCCCACAGCCGTTGAAAAGCAGGGTGATTAGCAAGATGCTTGCGGAAACTATTCCTACGGAATGCTTCATCGTTACTCCCCCAAAGATTTTGATTTTTTGCTAGCGGCCGGTGACGCAGAGTTTGTTGCCGTCGTTAATGACGTTGAATTGGCCGTCGCCGCGAGCGATGCGTTCGTCGATCCAGGCTTGGATGTCGGGGGCGGTGTGGAATCCGCCGGGCTCGATGGTTTCCGCGGGCAAGACGGAGTGGAGGAATATTTTTATTTTTTCGCCATTGAGTAGGCGAAGTACTCGATCGGTTTTCCATAGATAGAGCACAAAGTTATCGGCGATCTCCTGGCGGGCTTCGGCCAGGGGCTTGGGCAGCAGGCGCACCAGGTTGTCCCAGAAGAGTTCCTTGGGCCGTCGATCTGGGGCCAGGCCGCGTACGTCGGGGTCGAGATCGGGTCGACCTTCCAGCGGGGCCAGGACCAGGGCTTCACCCCCGGGCAGGGTGGCGCCTTTCATGGCCAGATCGAAGGCGTTCTGGGTACCGTAGAGGGCTTGGGAAGCGGGTGGGCCACCAGGGGAGACGATGACGTACTTGGCTCGGTCAACCTCGAAAGCCATCATCTGGTCGACCACTTTAACCATTTCGGTGCAGACGGCGGCGGGGTCACCGGTACCAATCCAGTAAACGTTCTTGCCGGCCGAGACCATGTCGAGGGCGAAAGTGGTCACCTTGCCGGCCACGGGCTGGTCGTCTTCATCCAGCAAGAAAGTTTCGGAAAGCTCGCGGGCTTCGCGCGCGTCTTCGGCGAAGGGATTGGCTTGCCGGGCCGGATCACTGTGCCAGGGACTGCGCCCGGGACCCGAGTCGGGATCCAGGGCCCACTTGTGGTTCTGGGCCACCGACTGGCCCCAGCTGACTCCGGGCAGCAGTTGTTTGTCTACCGTGGAATAACCATTGAGATAGTGATGCTTCGATTCATGACCGTAGACGCGCACATCGCAGGCCAGAAACCTTTTGTTCACTCGCACATCGGTGCCGCGACCGGTATGCCCCAGGGCGCCGAAGTCGCTGTTTTCCGAATCATTGGGCACAAATTCGATCTCAATGCCCAGCCGCTTGCGGGCTTCTTCGACCCACTCGCCGGTATTTTTGGCATAGACTGCGGGCGCATGGGTTCCGGTGGCGCAGGCCACCGTGATTGATTCCGGCGAGCCGGCCAGCACTTCATCGAGCAAGCCGTCGAGGATTTCGTGCTGCAGCCCGGCCCGAAAAGCGTCGGATATCACGATGCCCACCCGCCGGCCGGGCACCAGCTCTCGCAACTTGGGTCGGCCGTCCGGTTTCAAAAGAGCCTCACTGATGATGTCGGCTACTTTTCCGGCCAGGGGCTCGGTCTTGCGGGGCGCGATTAGCGGGCCATTGAGCCGTTCTTCCGGAATGTGAAAGCTGCGGGTCTCGGACCCATAGGTCAATTCGAATTGTTTGTCAGCCATGGTTTTCTCTTTTCCTTTCTTCCTCTCGAACACCCATTATTGGGGCTAGCAAGCAGAATGTAAAGTGGCCCGGGCATCATGCTGGCTGCCATCATCGGCTGGGCACGGTTTTCATGCTGTTGGCCTTGGTGCTGACTATTGCCATCAAGTTCTTCGGCTAAGTCCTCAAGTGCACGTGCTGCTTGACATCGGCGAAAATTTCTGTAGCTTGGGTGGCAAGTGTTAGCAAGATATGAAAACAGCAAGACGAGGTAGATCGTGAATTTGGAAGATTTGGAAGCCACCACCACCCTGGAAGATTTGATTGAGTCGCTCAGCGATCTCGAGGCCCACGCGCGCGAAGTAGCGGGCGATATGCAAGACGATCAGGCGCAGCGGGTTGTGCAGCTGGCCGAAGAAATCAACGAGTGCATGAAGATTGCCGCCGTGGCCAATCTGCAGCAAGCCGAGCAAGACCTCTTTCAGGCAGCCGCCACCCTTCGTTTTCCGGTTAGCTTAAACTAGTCATCTTAAAAAGCCTAGCGCTTGGCCAAAGGCACCGGTCAGGCTACAATGGGGGCATGATTCGCAAAGCATTCTTGGGTCTGCTCTGTTGGAACCTGATGGCTTCGGCGCTGGTCGCCGGGGCCGCCGAAGCGAAATCCCAGGCGATCGTCCTGGCCACCAATCGCAACTGGGACATGCTGCGGCCCGGGGACAAAGCACGGGGGCAACGGGCCATGCTGGCCGAGGCCGGTCGACGCTTGGGTCCGGCCCGTTTTCATTTTGCCGGTTTGGATCTAAGCGGTGAAGACTTGGTCGCGTTGGCCGAAAAAGATCCCGCCGAGCCCTTCTTGCGGGTGGTGCGCGAGAGCTTGCGCCTGCCGCTGGATCTGGGTGATTTTTTGCTCTTCCTGGATGATTTGCTGTTGGCCACCGAGCGTGGATTGTCGCCGCAATCGGTTTGGGTCTCTTTCGGCCGCGCTCGAATAAGCGGAATATTGCTCCACCCTCATGATGTGTTCTGGAAGAATCGGCCGCGACTCTATGGCCAGCCGGCCGGGGAGTTGAACATCGACCGGCCGAAACTCATGGCCGATTTGCCCGCGCCGGCGAAAGACGGTGATCCGCCTGGCCCGCATTGGTATTCCCGCTATCTCAATCCGCAGGGAGAGCCGGCCATGTTGGCCGCGCTGGAAAAGATGCGTCCGGCCTCCAGCCTGGCGACCCGGGTACGTTCCCTGATGGAGCAGCTGCGTGCCCAGGGCTGTGTGGTCGATTTGCACACCACTGTTCGGCATCGGGAGCGCGGATACCTGATGTGGGGGTCTTATCTGCTTAGCCAGCAAAAATCACGAAGCGCCGTGCGCCGCACTGTACGCAAGCTCGAACGAGTCAACCGGAAGTGGAAGCTCTTGGTGCCCATTCGCTGGCGGCATCCCGATGGTTGGCGAGCCACCGTGGAGGCAGCCCGCCAAATGAAAGATACCTTTGGGGTAGGCTATGCTTCTCGGCGCGGGGCCATGCGTTCGCGCCATTACGACGGCGAGGCGGTAGATCTAACGGCCATGGGTCTTCCCCGACGGCTTACCCTGAAAGCACCGGACGGTAGCGAAAAGAGTTTCGATCTTTCGGCGCCTAGCGAGTCACGGGACTTGAATCTCAGCCCGCATTTGATTCGCTGGCTAGAGAGGCATTTTCAGCTCGAAAAGATCAAGTCCGACTATCCGCACTGGAACGATGCCGTGCCCGCACAGTAGCGGCGCGACGGCGCGTGGCCAATAGACCAAGCAAAAGCAAACCGAAATAGACGCCTTCGGGCCCCTGGCTTGATTGACAGCCGCAGCCTGATTCCGGCTGGGGCTCTTCGGTGCAGGGGCTGGCTTCGGCTTGTCCGCAGCCGCAGCTCAGGGGCTCGGTTTTGTCGGCGTCGTCGGGACAAGCATCGACGCAGTCGGCGCTGCCGTCGCTGTCGCTATCGAGTTCGGCTTGGGCACAGCCACACTGACCGGGGGCAATCTTGTCGGCATCGGCGGGGCAGCCGTCGTTGCAGTCGGCGGTGCCATCACCGTCGCCATCGCTGTCGACTTGCCCACAACCGCAGTCGCCGGCTTCGATCTTTTCGGCATCCTCGGGGCACCGGTCGTGGCAGTCGGGGCTGCCATCGATGTCGGTGTCGGTGTCGAGTTCTCCACAGCCGCAACCGCCGGGAACGATCTTGGCTGGGTCGTCGGGACAAGCATCGATGCAGTCGGCGCTGAGGTCTCCGTCACTATCGGTATCGGCCTGTCCGCAGCCGCATTGGCCAAGCTCGACCTTGTCAGGATCAAGGGGGCAAGCATCGACACAGTCGACCACGCCGTCACCATCGCTATCGGTGGCGTCTTCCGGCATGCCACAGCCGCACACTTGCGGCTCGGTCTTGGTGCTATCGTCGGGGCAAGCGTCCTCACAATCGGCCGTGCCGTCTAAGTCGGTATCGACGTCGCTTACGCCACAGCCGCAGATCCCGGGCGCCTGCTTGTCGGAGTCGGTGGGACAGTCGTCCAGGCAGTCCAGGCTGCCATCTTGATCGGTATCCATATCAGGCACGCCGCAGCCGCATACCAGCGGATCGGTTTTGTTCGGGTCGCTTGGGCAGTTGTCGACATCATTGCAGCTGCCGTCAAGATCGCTGTCTGCGCAGGAGAAGCTGACCGTCAGCGTATAATCACCGGCGGTGTTTTCATTGTAGCTGTCGACAATCAGAAAATAACTGCCGGCGGCCAGGGTCAAGGGCCCGAACTCTGAGTGGGGATTTTCGGGATAGTCGACATCATCGTTGCAGGCGATTTCGCTGCCGGCATCGGTACAGATCGAACGCAGGTAAAGCACGCTATCAATGCCGGTGACTTCGGCCGCCAAGTTGGCTTCGGCCGCCAGCACGAAGGTGTAGACGCGATCTTGGCCCTTGGTCCCTTCGGTGCAACTGCCCTGGTTGTCATCGCTGGCATCGCTGGTGCGGCCCGGATAGCTGCGGCTGTCGCTGGCCTCGATGGGTACCGCATCGGCGCAGGTGTCGCCGCGACTGAGATCGGGCACACACACATGGGAAGAGTGGCAGACTTCAAAGGCCCCGCAGCCGCAATCGTCGCAGCAGTTGCCGGTGGCGCTTTCTTCGGCCTCGCAAACTCCGTTGCCGCAGGCCGTGCAGTCGAGCTCACAGTTGAGCGCCGTCTCGTCGCCGTTGCAGGCCCCGTCACCGCAATCCGTTCCGCAATCGAGCGGGCAGCTGACCGTGTCTTCGCCGCCGGCGCTGTCACAGGTCCCGTCACCACAAGGGCAAAGCGCCGAGGCAATGCCTTGGGCACATAGGTCTTCAATGGCCCGAAAGGCGTAGGTCAATTCTTCTCCATTACAGCCGTCGTTGGGACAGACATTAACCCGTGAGCATTGGGCCGATTCGTCCCAGACGTAATCCTGATCGCCCCGTACCAAGATGCCGGCCAGTTCTCCGCTTTGAGCCAGAAACACTCCGGAGCCGGAATTGCCGCTAAAGGAATCGGTATTGGCAAAGAAGTAATCAAGCTGGTCGGCCCGGGGGTCGCGGACCCAGCCGCCGTCTTCAATCTTGAGCGGGATGCCTTCGGGAAAGCCATGCATAATGAGTGCGTCGCCGACGCTCAGGGCGGTCGGCGCGGCTCGCACCACTGCCGGCACGTGGCCCACGGCCGGCCGGTCCAAACGGACAATGGCGTAATCGAGCACCAAGGGGTCATAGGATTCCTGGTAGGCAAGGACTTCCTGGCATTGATACACATCCTCGGCGGTGAAGTCTCGCAGGGTGTTTGCGTCTTCCATGACATAATTGAAAACCAAAAAAGCGGAAGAGCAAGTATTGGTTCCGGATATGTGATCGCGCACGCAGTGGCCGGCGGTGAGCACCAGATCGGAGTCAATCAGCGTGCCGGAGCAAATAGCACCTACCGGCTGTTCGGCGAAGCGTTCGTCGGCACAAAGACCAGCGTCTTCTAAGCTTACGATGGGACCCGGGTAGTCGTTACTGAAGAAGGCCAGCGTGGAATCCTGTGCCTGGGCCGCCCAAGTCTGATCGGGATAGGCGTAAGCATCGTAGCGGTCATCGTTACCGTAAACAACCGGTTCGTGCCCTTGCTCGGTGTGCGGGTTCGGGGCTTGGCAAGTAGAGAGAGCCAGCGCGCAAAGCAAGAGGATTATTTTCATCAAATACCTCCCAGGACACAATTTTCAATCGACCATATGCCGTACAAACTAGCACGATTGAATAAAGATGAACAGAGGACCAAGAGACCGCCGGACCACACCGGTATTGAATCTGTCCTGCGCTTGTGGCACAGCAGAAAGGGTTTAACGACTGCGGCCAGCGAGGTAGGAATTGTTTCTTCCCATAGGTGATACCCCCAATCCGAAAAACTTCACGCCCTGGGTCAACTGGGCCTTGATGGGTCTCAATGTGGCCGTCTACTTATTGATCACCTGGCCTCTTTCCGGCCAGCCGATCGATCCGCAAGATCCGGTGTTGGTCGATTACTTGCGGCACCTGTCGCCTTCCCTGCCGACCTGGGGCGAGCTGAGAAACTTGCTGCATTCTCTCAGTGCCTACGATTTGTTCACCTTCGCGCATGGCTATAAGCCGGGCGCACCCGAGACCATGGATTTGTTTGCTTCCATGTTCCTGCACGGCGGTTTTTTGCACCTGGCGGGCAACATGCTCTTTCTTTGGATTTTCGGGGACAACGCGGAACATCATCTGGGCCGCATTGTTTACCTCATTAGCTATTTGTTCTCGGGTGTGCTGGCTACCCTGGCCTTTGCGCTTTTCGCCGGTGATTCCATGGTGCCGCTGGTGGGGGCATCGGGCGCGATTTCCGGCGTGCTAGGTTTGTATTTCTTCTTGTTCCCGCGCAACAAGGTCAAGGTCTTTGTGGTCTTGTTTCCTTTCTTCTTCGACGTCTTGCTTTTGCCGGTGCGCTGGGTGCTGGGTTTTTTTGTGCTGGTAGACAATCTTTTGCCCTTCTTGCTCAACAGCGAATCCAACGTGGCCTATGGTGCCCATTTGGGTGGTTTCTTGGCCGGCTTCGGGGTCGCCTGGTTGGGAGAGCATTTGGCCTGGAAGTGGCCTTGGTCGGAGAAGCGATGGCGGCGGGGGACATTCGCGACCAAGCGCAAGCAGAAAGATGCGGCTGCTTCTTCCCCGCTGCTGACCGTGCGCCGGGCCCTTGAGGCCGGTGACCGTAAGGGCGCGTTGGCGGCCATCCTGCACATTGACCGACATGAAATGGCGCGCTTGGATCCGGGCGAATGTGTTTTGCTCTCGGATTGGTTGTCGAAGTCAGGGCACACCATCGGCGCTAGCACCTTGCTGCGCCGCTGTTTGGCGGTTCATCCTGGCTCGCGGGATCTGGCGCGGGTTTACCTGGCGCTTGGTTTGCTGCGGCTGAATCAAGGCCAGCCCACCGCGGCCTACCAACATCTGCAGAGTGTTTTTGACCACCAACCAGACGCCGAGACCCACGCGCTGGCGCGCCAAGCGTTGAGCAAGATCGACACCTTTCGGCGCCGGTAGTTTGTGTGCTTTGCTGGCGATCAGGCTGATGCTTGCTGGTCTGGGGGAGTGTTCGGGTCGTCCAGGGCGAGAAAAAATTGGTACCATTGTTCGGGAGCCTGATGGATTTTAACTCCGAAGCCGCTGGCTTCAACGCGCCAAAGTTCACGATCCACATGCTTCTGCCAGATGACTTCGCCATGGATTAGGATTTCGCCATCGGGCAGATCCATTTGGAACCAGAGAAAACTGCCGGTATCGGCCACTGTTCTGCAGGCAACAAAAAAGCCGGTGGGACTGACATCGGCACAATGGGCGATTCGCTCCAATTCGTTTTCGCTGGCACCAAAGCGAATTCGCAGGCGACGTTTCTGGCGGGCAACAAATCTTTTCTCGGCTGGCACTATCTTTTTCCTTTCTTCTTGTCCCTTGCGTATTTAACTTTGCATTTTTCGTGCCGGACAAAGGCGGATTCCGTTGACACTGTAACCACGGGTAAAATTGAATGTTTTTAAAACGAGCTTATCTTGGTGAAGCTCGCGGGTTTCACTAACTGGCGATATTGCCGCCGAATGATGATTTTTTTGCGGGTGTTTAGGTACGGTCTATCTTGCCAATCCCTTGCCTTCCGGCTATCCTCCGGGCCGCCATAACCTAAGGACAAGGAGTTGTCATGAGCAAATCCCAAGAAATTATTGAAATGACCGAAAAATATGGTGCGCACAATTACCACCCGCTGCCGGTGGTCATCTCTCGAGCGCAAGGCGCCTGGGTGTGGGATTGCGAGGAGAAGAAGTATCTGGATTTCCTCAGCGCCTATTCGGCGGTGAACCAAGGTCATGGCCATCCGAAGATTTTGCAGGCTTTGCGCGACCAGGCCGAGCGGGTGACCTTGACCTCGCGGGCATTTCATAACGATCAGCTGGGACCTTTTTTGAAGCAAGTCTGCGAATTGGCGGATATGGAAATGGCCTTGCCCATGAACACCGGGGCCGAGGCGGTGGAGACGGCGGTCAAGGCGGTTCGTAAATGGGGCTATACCCATAAAAAAGTAGCTGGCGATCAGGCTGAGATCATTTGCTGTAACGATAATTTTCATGGTCGCACCACCACCGTGATTTCTTTTTCTTCAGATGAACAATACCGTGATGGTTTTGGCCCGCATACGCCGGGATTCAAGCTGATACCCTTTGGTGATGCCGAGGCGCTGGAAGCGGCCATCGGGCCCAATACGGTGGCCTTTCTGGTCGAGCCGATCCAGGGCGAGGCTGGGGTGGTGGTGCCGCCGGAAGGCTATCTGAAGAAAGTTCGCGAAATTTGCGATCGCCACGGCGTGTTGTTGGTACTCGACGAAATCCAGGTTGGGCTGGCTCGAACTGGTAAAATGTTCTGCTTCGAACACGACGGTATTCGGCCGGATATGCTCATCCTGGGTAAGGCTCTTTCCGGTGGCGTGCTGCCGGTGAGCATGGTCTTGAGTTCGAAAGAAGTCCTGGGAGTCTTTAAACCTGGGGACCATGGCAGTACTTTTGGTGGTTGTCCCATCGGCTGCGCGGTGGCGCGGGCGGCGATCGAGGTGCTGATCGAAGAGGGTCTGGTACAGCGGGCGGCCGAGTTGGGGGCGAAGTTTGCGGAGCGGTTGGCTAGTTTGCGGGGCAATAAAGTCGAGTCGGTGCGGGGTCGGGGTATGCTGCTGGCGGTGGTCCTTAAGGAATCGGCGGGGGCGGCGCGGGGGTATTGTGAGCAGTTGATGGAGAAGGGGCTGCTTTGTAAAGAGACCCATCAAAATGTCATTCGATTTGCGCCGCCGTTGGTTATTGACGAGAAAGATCTTGATTGGGCTTTCGATAGGATTCGGGAAGTTCTTGGCTAAGTCTGCGGCCGCTGCTTGACGCCAGTTTTACCCCACAGTGCTCGCTGCGCTGTCCTAGAAGGCAGGATTGCTAGCGCCATGCGCTGCGGGGACCCCTACTGGCTGCGCGCTGTCCTTAATCAACCAGTCGAGAAAATAACACCTTTAGGTTGTCGCCTTCGGGCAAGGCGGCGGGGCGGGGGTGGTCGGCGGGGGCGGACCAGCGTTCTAGGATCTGCAAGACAGGGCCCGTGCGGGGGGTGGCGTGTAAAACCGTTTGCTCGAAGGCCTCGCGATTGACGTGGCTGGAGCAGGAGGCGGCTAGGAAGAGGCCGCCGGGTTTGAGGTGGCTCAGGGCGGCTTGGTGCAGGGCGCGGTAGGCGTTGAGGGCGGAGTTTACCTTTTTTTCGCTGGGGGCGAAGCTGGGGGGATCGGAGATAATCAAATCATAGGCTTGGCCGCGGGCGGTGGTTTCTAGGAACACCTGTACCGGGGCGGCATGGGCGTGGTGGTTTACGGGATCTAGTTCGTTGTCGGTCCAGGCTTGTTCGGCCAGGGCACAGGCGGCGGCATCGCGATCGACGGTGTCGACGGTGGTGGCACCGCCGCGGCCGGCGGCTACTGAGAATCCGCCGGTGTAGCCGAAGAGATTCAACACCGAGCAATCCTGGGCCAGGGCCTGAACGCGGTGGCGGGATTCGCGGTGGTCTAGAAAGAGGCCGGTTTTTTGGCCGGTGATCAGGTCTACCGGTAGGCGCATGCCGTGTTCGAGTATGGTCAGGGGGGCGCTTGGTAATTGGCCGAATAGGGCTTGGGTTTGTCGTTGCTGACCGCGGCCGGTGCGGAGCAATAGGTGTTGGACGCCCAGTTTGCGTAGTTGGGGTTCTAGTGATTCTAGCAGGGTCGATTGCCAGAGGGGGGCGGCGGCGCCGTCGAATTGCAGCACGGCGTGTTTGTCATATAGGTCGCAGACAATGCCGGGCAGGCGATCGCCTTCGCCGTGCAGCAAACGATAGGCGTTGGTCTCTGGGGGGACGACTTGGCTTCGTAGGGCGGCGGCGGCGTGGATGCGGCGGGCGAACAGTTCGGCATCCAAAGGCTGATCTTGGGTGCAAAACACGCGCAGGCCGATAGGGCCGGCTTCGGAAAGGCCGCGGGCCAAGAAGCGATCCTGATCGTCGAGCACGGTCACTATTTGGCCCGGTTCCGGTAGCCGGCCCGATAGTGCGTCGCGAAAGATCCAGGGATGTCCCTTTCTCAGGACCCGCTCCAGACGTTTGCGTAAGCGTAGGGTGTGTGTCATCAGCGCAGGATAGAGAGGGCCTTGGGCGGGGTCAAGCAATTCATCCGGATCGAGAAATTGATGGCGGGCGCGCGCGAAGAGAAATAGAATGAGCCAGACCTGACGCGAGGACGAACGATGAATGTACGCTGCTTATCGGGATTGATCTGGTTTGGTTTTTTGGGGATATCGGCTTGTGCCCCGCGGACAGAGTTGCTGCGGCCGGAGCCGGTGGCCCAGGAAAGTTTCAGCCCGACCGAGCGTTGGTTGGTGATGCGGTTTGACGCCAGCCAGGCCATGGATTTGGTCAAAAACGATACGCCGGCTGGTGATCAATTTTTGCGAACCAGGAGCCTGGTGGTAGACCTGGCCGACCCGAACCTGGGGCATCTGGTCGAGCGTATGCTGGCCAGTGTCCGGGCCGAAAAAGGGGTGGGCATCGCGGCGCCGCAAGTGGGCATCAACCGCCGGGTGGTGGTGGTGCAACGGCTCGATCTGGCGCCCGAACAACCCTATCGCACCTACTTCAATCCCGAGATCGTTGGGCGCTCGGTTGAACAAGTGCGGGGCTGGGAAGGCTGCTTGTCGATTCCGGCCGGGTTTGGCCAGGTGATGCGCGCCGAGTCTATTACCGTGGCCTACGATGCCCCCGGTGGACGACGGCGCGAGCAGGTCAGGGGTTTTACCGCGCGTATTTTCCAGCACGAAATCGATCATCTCGATGGCGTGTTGTTTATCGACCGCAAAGACCCAGGTCCCTTGTTGCCCGAGGCCGAGTACCGCCAAATGCGTCTTCGCGAGCAGGAGAAGCAGAAGGACTAGTCGTTCAATTCTTTCTGGATGGCATGGAGCACGCGATCGGCGAGATCTCGTTCGGTCAGCGATTCCCGGCGCAAGGCAAAGAGATCAGTGTCGGCAAGAATGGACAGCTCGAGGCGGCGGAGTTTGCCTTGGGCGACCAGCCTGGTGCTTAGGATGTCGGGCAGGACCGCCAGTACTTGACCGGATAGGCACAGGTCCATAATCGTGCGCATGTGAACCGAGTGCAGGCGGATGGTGCGGCCGACGCCGGCGGGCCAGGCATCGGCGGCCGGTTGATCGGGGGCTGATAGTACGGCGAAGGCGAATTCTTGTATTTTGCTCAGCTTGGCTTTGCGCCCTTTGAACAGAGCGTGGCCCGAGCCGCAGCAGACGCCGTGGGACAGGCTGCTGACCCGGATGGCTTCGATTTGTTCGTGCTCGATCGGCTGCTCGACCAGGGCCAGATCGATCTCGCCGCGCAGCAAAGATTGGTTGATTTCCGTTTGGGCAAGGTTTTCTATGTAAACCTGCAGACGCGGGTGATCGCTCTGCAAATGCAGCAAGGCCCGGGCGGTCAGGCTGGCCAAACTGCCGGGAACGCTGACCCGGACCGCGCCGGTGTATTCTCCCGAGCTGGCCCAGGTCAGGCCTTCATCCATCAGGCGCATGGCCGAGCGCACGGACTGCAGCAAAATCTTGCCCGAGGAGGTCAGCCGTAGCTTGTGTCCTTCGCGGTGGAACAACTCTACTCCCACCGCGTCTTCCAGCAGGCGGATAGTGCGCGAGACGGCCGAGGGACTCACATTAAGAATCTTGGCCGCATGGCGCAGTTGTTGCTTCTCCGCCACCACCCTACAGGTGGGCAGCCAGCGCCAGAAGTCATTCAAACGCATGGCTTTTTGCATGGCGGGCCTCTCCTGGGGGCCGGCAATTAATCGGTGCTATTCCAAGGGAAAACCGGCCGCGGTCCAGGCGTTCATACCACCGAGCAGATGGCGAATCGAGCAATATCCGCGCTCGGCCAGACTTTTTCCGGCGACGCCGGATCGTCCGCTGCTGACACAATACAAAACCACCCGTTCTTGCAGGTCCGGCCCGATGTATTCGACCAAGGCATCGGCATCATTATAGGGGACGTAGGCATCGGTGCCGGCGATTTGCCCGCCGCTGGCCGAGGCCACATTGATCAGCAAAAAGTCCTTGTCGTCAAGGGCCAGGAAAAGCTCTTCTGGGCTGAGTCCGCCTAGTGCGGGCAGTTCTCCGGAAAGGCAAAGTGGGATGTCCTCGTCGCCCGCGCCGGCGTCGCTGAGTCCGCCATCATCATCAGCGCGGTCCGCGCCGATATCGCTGCTGCCCCCATCGCCATCGGCCAGTGTGTCGGCGTCGGGGGGGTTATTGTCCTGGTCTTGGTCATCACCGTTGGTGCCGGCGTCGTCACTGGCGTCTACGGTTTGTTCTTGGCCATCCTTGGGGTTTTCCCAAGAGCTGACCGAGCCTTGGCCGCAGGAGAATCCGACCCAAGCAAATAGCCACAACCAAGTGATGAAAATTTTCGCGCGCATGAAAAGGACCTTTTCCTCAATCCCATGGTTAATCCACTATCACGATTGAGTATACCAACTATACATGGCCTTGAACAGGCGTTACAATGCTAAGCTATCATTCGGCACTGGGAAGGGTTCGATTAATGATCAAAATACTCGTCATCGGCATCGGTGGTTTTGTAGGCGCCATTGCTCGCTATGGGATTTCCGGGTTGGTGCATCGGGCTTCGCCGGGCTCCTTTCCTTTTGGTACCTTGGCGGTCAATGTCCTCGGCTGTCTGCTGATTGGGGCGCTGATGACCATCGTCGAGGACCGGCAGCCATTTACGGCCAATGTGCGCCTTTTCCTGTTCATCGGCCTACTGGGATCGTTCACGACTTTTTCCACCCTGGGCTATGAGACCTTCGAATATCTCAAGGCCGACGATTTTAAGCTCGGTATGTACAACGTCTTGCTCAACGTGGTCATTGGCATCAGCGCGGTGATTGCCGGCCGCCTGGGCGTGAAGTATATTTTTGCCCATTGGCTCACGGCATGAGTCCCTTCAGCCCGGGCCAGCTCGGTCCGCTATCCTTGCCCAATCGAGTCATCAAGGCCGCCACCTTCGAAGGCATGACCCCCGGCGGTATGCCTTCTGCCCAACTCATCGAACACCACCGGGCCATCGCCGCCGGTGGTACCGCCCTAACCACGGTGGCCTATTGCGCGGTGGCGCGGGATGGCTTGACCTTTGCCGACCAGATGGTGATGGGCCCAGAGATCGTCCCCGCTTTGCGCCAGTTGACCGACGCGGTTCACAAAGAAGGCGGTGCCGCAGCCTTGCAGTTGGGCCATGCCGGTTATTTTGCCAGCCCGGCCGTGGCCGGCACCCGGCCCTTGGGGGCCTCGGCCAAGTTTTGTCTCTACACCCTGACCCGTCCGCGGGTTGCCAGCCTTGATGACCTCCAGCGCCTGACCGCTGACTTTGTCCGTGCCGCCCGCCTGGCCGTCGAGGAGGCCGGCTTCGACGCGGTGGAATTGCACCTGGGCCATGGCTATCTGCTCAGCCAGTTCCTGTCTCCCTACACCAACCGCCGCCGCGATTCCTATGGCGGCAGCCTGCAAAATCGTTTGCGTTTCCCGCTCGAAGTGTGCCGCGGGGTCAAGCAAGCGCTAGCCGAAAAGGCCGCGGTTTTGGCCAAGGTCAATCTACAAGATGGCTTCCAAGCCGGGCTCGGTATCGCCGAGGCTACCGAAGTGGCCCAGCAACTCGAGCAGGCTGGAATCGATGCCTTGGTTTTGTCTGGCGGATTTGTTTCCAAAACCCCCTTTTACATGCTTCGGGGCGAGCTGCCGGTAGCAGAAATGGCCCGCAACGAGAAAAAAGCATTCAGGCGAATGGGTTTGCGTCTATTTGGCCGCTTAATGGTCCCCCAGCATCCCTTCGAAGCCATGTTCTTTCTACCTGACTCTCGCCAAATCCGAAAAGCCGTCCGCCTGCCTCTGGTCTTGCTGGGCGGAATTCGTTCTTTGGCCCACATGCAGCAAGCCCGCCAAGAAGGATTCAACTTCATCTCCCTGGGCCGACCGCTCATCCATGATCCCGATCTAATCAAAAAAATGAAAGCCGGCGAGATCCAAAGCTCTCCTTGCGAGCCTTGTAATAAGTGTGTATCCGAAATGGAATCAGGCGGAATCCGCTGCACCCACCCCCAACTTGGCACAGCATCAAACCAGCTCCCTCCCTCTAATGCAACATAATGTTGCCATACCGAAACTTTTCGTTGCTCGTTTAATGGTAAAATTTACAAGTAGTTATCATTGACACCGACAGTGCGCAACAATGAGTTGCCCACAGTGCAACTATTGGTTGCTTTTGGTTCTGCCTGTTTTTATTGAAATAAAACTAATATAGTATTCCATAAGGCAACTATGAGTTGCGCACAGTGTTTATGTAAAATTCTGACTCGACCGGACAATTCATATATTTCAACCGCTTACATGTATGCAACTATTTGGCGCGGTACTTGCTTTATCCGCATCTGTAAGTTGCGTAAACAAGCGAGTATTTTGACATCATAAACTCTGGGCAGGAGGAAAAAATGGTTCGAACGCTAAAAACAGCAGCAATTTCAATGGCAATGCTGGCATGGCTGTTCACTGGATGCGTGGATACTGGTTTTGACACCATGGATCCTTCCATGAACAATGATGTGGTACCGGACATGGGAAGGCCCCTGGCGGGGTTGATGACCCCCCAAATTGATGGTGTCGTCATGCACGAAAATGCCATTCCTGGTCGTTACATTGTTCAGTTTGCTGACGATGTAATGCCGGCCGGTCAAGTAATTACCAATGGCGTCGCTCGCAATATGACCTCGGAGTTGATCTTGGGCAACAACCTGAGCACCGTCAATGTGTCTCACACCTACCACTCGGCCTTCCATGGCTTTGCGGCCAAGATGAGCCGGGTTGAGGCAAGCCAGTTGGCGGCGGATCCCAGAGTGTTGCGGGTAGAACAAGATGTTTTTGTGCGTCAGAGTGGAACCGGTTGCGCCGACGTCAGTGGTTCGTCCGGTCTCTGGGGACTGGATCGAATCGACCAAGTAAGTGGCACGGATGGTAGTTACGGTTGGTCCAGCGACGGGTCCGGTGTGCATATGTATATTATCGACTCGGGTGTTCTGCGCACCCATCAAGAATTTACCGGTCGAATGGGTAACGGCTTCGATGCCACTGGCTATTGCCCGGATGACAATTTCGCCAATGTCGGTGCCTCCTCGGGTACCTGGTATACCATACCGGGTTCCAAGGTTCATGGGGCGGCGCTGACGATTACCATGTCAGGCGGTTCGGGCGATGGTGATCTGTACGTAAAAAAAGGTTCGGCGCCCACTACCTCAGACTACGACTGCCGTCCCTACCTGTCCGGCAACAACGAATCATGCGATTTTGTGGGTGAGTCGAACGGTGAAGAAGAGGAAGACTATTACATCATGGTCAATGCCTACAGCACCTTCTCTGGTGCCACCATCAATGTCAGCAACTTCCTGTGTGACGACTATGCGCTCAGCGCCGGGTCCTACGGAACCGGGGATGGCGGTGTGACCACTTCTTGCAGCAACGGTCACGGAACTCAGGTTGCCTCTGTCGCTGGCGGGACAAACTATGGTGTGGCCAAAGCCGTAACCATTCATCCGGTTAGGGTTTTTGACTGTAGCGGCAACGGCAGTGCCTCATCCATCATCGCCGGTGTTGATTGGGTCAAGGCCAATGCTTCCTCTCCCGCGGTGGCGAATATGAGTCTTTCGACTGGCGTGCAACTCGATTCGGTTGACAGTGCGGTCGCCAGCGCAACTGCCTCCGGCATATTCTTCGTCGTGGCTGCCGGTAATGATGCTGAGTTGGCCTGTGACCACTCGCCGGCGAATTCATCCGCGGCCTTGACGGTTGGAGCTACCACCAGCTCGGACGCCATTGCTTCTTTCTCCAATACTGGCTCCTGTGTGGACATTAATGCCCCCGGCGACTCAATCATGGGTGCCTGGAGCACTTCGACAACTGGTACCTACACCCAAGATGGTACTTCCTTTTCCTGTCCGCTGGCTGCGGGTGTGGCCGCTCAGTATCGAGGAGCAAACCCTAGTGCCAGCCCGGCAACGGTCAAGGCCGCTCTCATCGCTTCCGCGGTCGGTACCAATAATGTGCTCCAAAGTGACGGTGGTGGCTGTGGCGGTGGTGGACCCGAGTGTGGCAATAGCTCTTGTGAAACGGGCGAGGACTGCTCTTCCTGCCCGGCGGACTGTGGCGCTTGTGGACCCGAGTGTGGCACTAGCTCTTGTGAAACGGGCGAAGATTGCTCTTCGTGTCCGGCGGACTGTGGTGCTTGTGGCGGTGGTGGCTGCGAGGCAAGCAGTTTGAGCGAATCAAATTTGAGCGGTGGCGAATTGACCTTCTGTCTGACCGGAACCGATCCTCAGATTGCAACTTCCGGTGGCACGGGCGATATGGATCTCTATGTCAAGCTCGGCTCTGCTCCGACCACCGCGAGTTATGACTGCCGTCCCTATGCCAGTGGCAACAACGAGTCTTGCAATATGACCGGCACCGGGGTGTGGTACATCCTGATGCACCAGTACTCGGCCTACTCGGGCATTACCCTGACCGCGACCACTAGTGTAGCTCCGGTCTGTGGCGATAGCACCTGCGACGCCGGCGAGGACTGCAACTCCTGTCCGGCCGACTGCGGTGCCTGTGGTTCATGTTCCCTGGGCTCCAGCGTGGACAATTTGTCGGTGGCCGGCGGCGAGCAGAAACAAATCGGTTGCTGGAACGGAACGGATCCCTTCATCCAGACCATTAGTGGCAGCGGCGACATGGATCTTTACATCAAAGTAGGTGGAGCGCCCACGACCTCTGATTACACCTGCAAATCCACTGGCGGTACTTCGGTCGAGGGATGTGACTGGTCCGGCTATGGCACGACCGGAGATTTCTACATCATGTTCTATGGTTATTCAGCTTCCTCCGGCATTAGTCTCCGTATCGAATAATCTCTAACTCCGAGGAATCGAAGTGAAAGCATGGGACGGTCAATCCGTCCCATGCTTTTTTTCTGATCCTTGCTTGAAGCCCGGGAAACGAATACACTTACGGGTACACAGTTAGATAATATCTGTCGATTGAAGGTCACGATTCGCATAGCTGTAGTTCGCATGTCCACCTGTGGGGACAGTAGTTTCATGGTTGGGAGAGGTCATCATGGTTATGGATGACGGCGACAATACGCTCGAGGAAAATACCCAGGGAGAGACTGGCGGGGCGGGGGAGGAGGCGGCGCCGGCGCTTTCACGGGGTACCATGGTGGGGCGCTATCTGGTGGCGGAGGTGATCGGGCGTGGGGGGATGGGGGTGGTGTATAAGGCCTTTGATCCGGATTTGAATCGGCCGGTGGCATTGAAGTTGTTGAGTCTCAAGAGTACGGGTGATTCAAGCGGCTCGTCGAGTCGGGCGCGGCTCTTGCGCGAGGGCCAGGCGTTGGCGCAGCTTTCCCATCCCAATGTGGTGACCGTTTTTGATGTGGGCAC
>JAUVBB010000570.1 GCA_030591445.1 Deltaproteobacteria bacterium
CGGCCTGTTTGCCCCCGACACCCTGGAACCCAAAAACCGGGGTTGGGTGACCGAAGTCAAGACCGCACAGGGGCTGGTGGCCATGTACGTACCTACTTCCCTGAACCCGGACTCCGAGTTGGCGGTACTGATTCATGGGTCGATAGAATACGGCTCTGCCCCCGAGGGGGCGGTGCGTTATTTGCGCTATGATGCTTTCCACGACACCGCCGAGGCCCAGGCCGCGCTCATGGTGGCCCCGGCATTTGACAGTATCCATTTCGGCAATTGTTGCTCCTGCCTGAACGATGCCAACAACGATGGCATAGACGATGCCCCCATCCACCATCGGGTCGGCGGAGGTTATCGCAGCTTGTTCGGCCGCGATCTACGGGCCGATGAGTGGGTCAATCTCATTGCCGATGATTTGGATCTGGTGGGCCTGAACCAGGGGGGTCGGTTCCGACTGACGGGTCATTCGGCCGGTGGCCAATTCGTATCTCGCTATTTGTGGGCCCATCCCGAGCGAATCATCCACGCCGTGATTGGCTCGGCCGGCAACATCTTGCACCCCCATCGGGTCAAAAACGTGGATCCGGCCAATCCCGAATGTGCCGAGTGGAATTTTGGCATGGAGGCCTATGCCCATGACCAGTACTGGCCCGGCTGGCGCGAACCGCGACCGGTGACTTTCGACCCCTTGGGCCTGACCGACAACTATTTGCTGCGCTGGCTGCAGATCGGCATGATTCCCATCGATATGGTGGTGGGCAATCTAGACACCGGTCTGCCCGGCGTCGACAGCAAGGAAGCCCTTTGCTTCAACGAGAATCACGTGGATCACGCCCGCAACTGGGCCGACATGATGAATAACGATTATGTCTTCCCCGGCTTTCGCGAGGTTCACTTCTGTGCGGTCAATGGAGTCGGCCATAACTCTCGTCAACTGTCCCCGGAATATGCCTGGTTATTGTTCCACGATGAAGCGGTAAGCGTTCCCCCTGCCCGTTGCTTGCCTTGAACAAAACCGAAATCAGGTCACCCTGCGCTTGAGGCCGGCGAAGACTTCCAGGTGAGCGGTGTGAGGAAACATGTCGAAGGCTGCTAACTCTTCCAATTCATAACCCAGTTCGAACAAGCGGGCCAAATCGCGGGCCAAGGTGCCGGGGTGACAACTTACGTAAGCGATGCGGGCGGCTTGTGATTCGGCAACGGCGGTCAACACCTCGGGGGCACAGCCTTTGCGGGGTGGGTCCAGAATCACGGCGGCCGGACGCAAGCCGTCGGTCACCAGGCGGGGCAATACCTGCTCGACCCGGCCTTGGTGGAAAATCGCGCCATCAATGTGGTTGTTTTTGGCGGCGCGGCGGGCGTCGGCCACGGTGCCGGCCGCCACTTCGATGCCTATCGCCTCGCGGCCCTGCCGAGCCAAGGCCAGGGCCAAAACCCCTACCCCGCAATAGGCATCAAGCACAGTTCCGTCGACCGGGGCCAGAAAGGCTAGCACCCGGGAAAAGAGTTGTTCTGCCACCTGGGGGTTGATCTGAAAAAATGAGCCCGCCGACAAACGAAAGCGCAGGCCCAATAGTTCTTCCTCGATCTGGGCCCGGCCCCAGAGCAGGCGCTCTTCTGGACCCATGATGACATTGGTACGATCGCGGTTGACGTTCAGAACCAGGCCGGCCACACCGGGCTCGGCTCGGCGCAGGCGGCGCAGCAAGTCGGGCAGCTTGCCGCCCCGTTCGTCGCGGCCAACCAAGGCCACCAAAAGCTGGCCGCTGGTGCCGGCGACCCGCACTACCACATGCCGCAACCAGCCCCGGTGTCGTTTCTCGTTGTAGATGGACACCCTTTTACGCCCGGCCCAAGCCCGCACCACCGCCACCATCCGATCAACGCGCGGATCATGCAACAGACATTGCTCGACCGGCACTACCTGATGGCTGCGGGCGGCGAAAAAACCAGTCACCACCCGGCCCTGTTGAAAAGCCACCGGATATTGCCCCCGGTTGCGATAGCCCTGATTAAGCGGGGAAGCCGACACCGAACCAATGTCTGCGGTCAGACCGGCGATGGAGCGAAAGGTATCGACCAAGACATCATGTTTCCAGCCCAGCTGGGCTGAGGCATTGAGATGCATCAGCTGGCAGCCACCGCATTGATCATAGACCGGACAAGGCGGCTCGATACGATCAGGCGATGCCTGCAAAACCTCCAGCGGCTCGGCCACGTGCTTGCGAGAACCCAGATGCACCAGTTGCACCCGCAGCCGCTCACCCGGGATGGATCGAGGCACGAAAACCGCTCGCCCGCCGGCCCGGCCCACGCCAAAACCGCCGACGGCCATACCGTCGATAGTAAGTTCCAGCTCTTGGCCTATCTTTAGATCCGCATCGGTCATCCTGGCCGACCCCATGCCATGGGCGGCTAGCCATGTCAAATCTTGGTTGACATTAGCAGGCGGCGGACCACAAAATAGGTCGAGTTTGATTGCGTATTCCATCAAGAGGGATCTAGATGAAACATGGCCGTTGGAATCGGAGCCTGGGCTGGTGGGGTGCTTTGCTGGCCCTGGTGACCATTGTTTCTGCTTGCAAACAGAAGGCAGAGAAAAATCCTTGTGATCAGGTCAGCTGCTGCGGGCACGGCGAATGTACGCTCAGTGGCACCGAGCCAAAATGCAGCTGCGAGGCGGGTTACGACTTATCCGCCGATGGCAGGCATTGTCTGGCCCAAGAGGCCGGCGCCTGCGCCGGGCTGACTTGTTCCGACCACGGATGCTGCCAGGTGATCGACGGCCGCGCGCAATGCGAGTGCGACCCGGATTTCATGTTGGATCCAACCGATCCGCTTCGGCTCTCATGTATTGAAGAACGCTGCCTGCAAACGGGCGAACGCTGCCGCGACAGTAGTGAGTGCTGCCAAAACGACTGTCTGAAATACTCCGGGCAGGCCGAGGGTTATTGCACCCAGCGCGACTGCGGCTTTAGCAGTGACTGCGTCAATCACGCCGACGACGGCAAGGAGATGTGTTGCATCGATGCCGGGGGCGAGTACTTCATCTGCATGAAGCTGGGCGCCGGCTGCGCCTGCGGCGATCAAAGCGGCGGGTGCGGGGCATCGTGCACCTGCCAAAATGATTCGGCCTGCCAACCGGGTTTCAGTTGCCTCCGCGGTAGCGACGAAGACACCGGCGCCATCTGCACCAAAACCTGTAACACCGACGCCGATTGCCAAGAATGCCGTGACCTCCAAAGCGATGTCCGCTTCACCTGCCAGGCTATCTTCGGCGGCACCACTTATTGTTTGGCCGCCGAGCAACCCACCTGCCAGTGGAGCGGAGACTGCGACGGAAACGACGTATGCATCGCCTATCCCTCCGACGACGAAAAGACGCTCGAGGGCCGCTGCAACCGCCTGGGGGGTCAACCCACCGGCACGGCTTGTAAC
>JAUVBB010000366.1 GCA_030591445.1 Deltaproteobacteria bacterium
AACAAATAGGGTATGCTTCTTCACGATCGGCTCCCTTCGTATTGTAGCTCTGTGCTACGTTTTGTCCGATTCGCAGTATAACCTACGGCCTGCGATCGGAGCCGGTCGTTCCATACTGACTACGGAATTGTGACCCGGGACATTCATGTCTGGGGTAAAAAATCGCACGACCTTCGCTGCATGGACCCAATCACCCGAGCCCAGTTGACCGCCAAGCCGCGAGTATGTTATTTTTTTAACCATGAATCAGCACGTCCTCCGCCAAAACTACAGGGGGTTCGCATGGGTAGAATTCAGTATCTGATGGCTATTTTTTTGTTGCTTGCTTCTCTTCCAACCCACTCGCAAGAATCTGTTCAGCCGGTCCGGGTGCAGAGCGAGGACGAAACCCCAGAAGAGAAATATGAAACCAAAAAAATTTGGTTCCCCAAAAACGAAGTGGGCGAAATCATTGCCGACAAAGAAGACATCACCATCACCGATGTCACCCCACTCAAGGGCATTTATGAGCAAGATATGGAGTGGGAGGATTTCTACCAAGCCATCGGCAATCCCGACTACCTGGATCACTTCCATCAGAAACAGAGCTTTCGTCACGGCATGATGTGGGGTGGCGCCATCGTCGCTGTCGTGGGTTTTGTCTTCGGCACCCCCTTCCTGGTCGATACCGGGCTCGATCCTTGTTTCGGCACCTTCTCCCTAGGCGGCGAGTATGTCTGCGCCTTCGGATTGCAACACGTAATCGGCCTAAGCATCCTGGCCGCCGGCGCCACCACCGCCATCATCGGCGACGGGAACAACCCCCACCCCATCACCCTGGAACAAGCCCGCGGCCTGGCCGATGAGTACAACCAGAACCTAAGAAAAGAGCTGGGCCTAGACCAAAGACAAAGCAGCCATCCCTCCGCCGATGAAGAGGAATTCACCGTAAGCCTACTCCCCTTCGCCAGCCCCAACGGCGGCGGCCTGACTCTGGGCTTTCGTTTCTAAATATCTAGGGATTGGGGCTCGCTGCCCCGGTTTGCTGGGGTGACGAGCCTCATATTTGGTTTCTGATTGGCGCAATGCTTCTGGCCGTCATTTCCCAAGGTCATGATTCCTCCAAATAATTCAATAAGTTAGAGCACGGAGTCCATCAGAATTTCTGATTGATCTGATTGGCAGTAATCTTGCATTTGATACTCCCAAATGGCCAAAGGGGAAATACCATGATGATAAAGAGGACGAAAATGAGTCTATTGCGGTTGAGCCTTTCTACCATCTTGCTCTGGACGACAACTGCCTGGCTAGCTTGCGACGGTGGTCTGGTGGAACAAGACAATGCCTGTGAAGATGTCGAATGTAGCGGTCATGGCCTTTGCGGCTTGTTTGATAACCAGCCGATCTGCATTTGCGATTCGGGCTACCACTCCGACGGTCTGGCCTGCATTGAAGATGTTGAAGAAGATGATGATGTTGAGGAGGAAGAGGAAGTGGAGGAAGAAGATGATCTCGGTACGCTTATTTTCAGTAACGGATTCGAATCGGGCGATCTGGAGGACTGGAGATGTTCGGGCAACTGCCCAAGCGTGGTCAACTCGCCAGTGTTTGACGGAAGCTATGCCGGAAATTTCGTATTGACGCGCGATCTGCCTACATCCTATCGCACGGAAGTCGTCGTCAATGAGGGACTTCAGTTTGCCTTTGGCCAGGAATACTGCATTACCATGGTCTACCGCTATGAGGACTGGGCCGTAGACTCTGATGCCGAATGTGGTCCTTTCCAGATACACACCACTCCCAGCAGCTGGGACGATCCGGACTGCGGAACCGGTTCTGCTTACTCCACCGCTCCATTCCTGATGTTCGCGCAAAATGACCTAGCCAAATTCATCACCTACGGCGGCAATATTCTGTGGGAAGGGCCATTGGAAAAACAGCAATGGCTCACCATTAAAGTCCATTTTCGCATTTCTACCGGCAGTGACGGTTTCATCGAATTCTGGAAAGACGGCGTCAAGCTCGGCCGCGTCGAAGGCCGCAACAACGCCGGCGTCGATGGCTGCGGAGAGCCACAGCGAGAGCCCTATTTCAAGATGGGCGTATACAAATGGAACTGGAAAGTCGAACGGCCCGCGACCGACACCACCCGCCGCCAGCTCTACATCGATAAAGTGAAGGTCTACCAGAAGTAGGCGGACTGGTTTGCGTCAGGGTATCAATACCTGGGTTACGGAGATGGGGGGAAGATCGAGGGTCAGGCTACAGTTGTCTAGGGCCATGCTCCGGGTGCTGGTTCTGACCGGGCTGCCGACGGAATTCCAGTCGTAACTATGATAGGGGTCGGCGCTGTCCATGGTGGTAACGGTGGCGGTAGCGGCCGAGGAGAGACCTTCGAGGCAGGATTGGACGGAAAAAGAACGGGTAAGGCTGCGGTTGACCATGACCAGGTGAGTGGAGCCGTCTCGGGTCCGGACGGCGACGGCATCGATTTCGTTGACCTCGGCATGCGTGCCGATTCCCCGGATTTCGTCGGTGATGTCATTGGTCGGAGAATTTATCTGCACCGGGAGGACCGAGCCGCGGGCAAAATCAGAGAACATGGCCGAGACGTAGGTTCTGGGATTGGGCGGCTCGGAATGGGCGCGGACCGGATTCAGGTAGACACTGAAGTTGTGCAAGGCGGCGCCGCGAACCAGGTCTGCGTTTCGCAACATAACATTATAATGGGTGGCGGTAATGACACCGTTCAACCAGCTTTGCCGTGAAGGCGTCTGGTCAGATAGGCCATAAGGCAGGGTGGCCCACTCGTAATGCACCAGGCCAAGGTCTTTGCTGTCGGCGAAATCCGCGCGGGTGGCTCGAAAGAGTTCGTAAAAGTGCTGCAAGGTCCGGGCGGAACCAAGAAACGCGCGATTGAGAGTGCCCGCGCTCATGCCGTCGGGCATGGTTCGGGGACCGTAGAAGTAGTAATGGGTGTCGATCGAGTCAAGCAGGTCGCCGGCGATATCGAGAACCACGCGGGTCCAGTCATTTTCAGGATCGCCGTACCAATTGTTCACACCAAAACCAACCCCCGCCACCGAGATCGATGGGGAAATCTTTTTCATCGCCTCCAAGCGTTCGCGCAATCCATTGGCATAGCTCAGCGCATCGGTGCAGCCGATTTGATAACTGCCGTAGGTCTCGTTGCCCACCGACCAAAACTCAACATCGTAGGGCTCCGGGTGTCCGTTGGCCGCGCGCAAGGCGCCCATGGGAGTGGCGGTGCTGCCATTGACATATTCAACCCAATCGGCAATTTCTTGGGCAGAGATTTCCGCGGCATCGAAGCCGGCGCTGATCAAGGGAGTGATGCCGGTAAGCTCACAGAAACGAAGAAACTCATCGGTACCCATCTGGTTGTCGAAGGTTCCGCCCCATGCCAGATTCGGCTGGCTCGGCCGCTGCTCAATCGGGCCAATGCCGTCCCGCCAGTGATAGCCGCTGGTAAAATTTCCTCCCGGCCAGCGAATCATGGTTTGCTTGAATTGGCTGAGCAGCTCGATGGTTTCGGGATTGAACATGCCGTCGATTACGTCGGCGGGAAAAAGCGTTGCCTGGTCAATGTGAACCTCTCCCTGCCCTTCCACGATCACGGCAAAACGGGCAATGCCAAAGCGATACCGGTAGGTCTCCACTTGGGGCGCGGGCAAGGTGAGGACGGCTTCTTTTTGCGCCCATTGGCTGGACAAACCTTCCAGCACCACTTGGGCAAGGATGGCGTCGGACCTACCCGGGCTATCGAGCAAGGCCAGACTGACCTTCACATCCCCGGTTGCCCGCAGCCAAATCTTGGCCCGATAAGAAGTCGTTCGTCGATCAGGAAGCGCCAGGGTCTGGGTCACGCCACCCCGACCTTCGGCCTCCAGCTTGATTCGTTGCGAATAAGGCGGATTCATCGGATTGGTCGACGGAACCAGATAGATGGCATTGATATCGTTGGGCAAGCGTTCCCAGGGAAAAGCCACATTCGGGGTCGGTATTTGATCGGGGAAAAGCAAACGCGTTTTCTGGTCCCCATCCTTCACATACCATGTTCTCACGAAGGACGGATTGATCAGGTACTGCTCGTAGATTCCAGAAATCAGATCGCCCCAATGCTCCTCCTGGAACGAGCCGAAAAGCTCCGCGGCTATCGATTGAGAGAAGGCAGGCACACTGTCGACCACCAGCCGGGCGTCGGTATCGCCGGCCGCGTCTTGGCAACAAGACGGAATCTCAAATGACAGAAACACCTCCCGATCCGATCCATTGTAGTCAACTTGCGCCCGAATGACATTGGCCGGATTGGAGAAATCAGCATCCAGCGCACAGTTGAGCCGGAACCCGGAGATAGAGCCAATTTGGTAAGTTTGTTTATCGCGCGTGCAATAGCCGTCGTAAGTATATTCGTAATTGTACCCAACCGTGGCGCTCAAGGTGCAGCCGATCCAACTGCCCGCCATCTGAATATCCATCGAACAACGACGATGGGCGCTATAGCCACCCCACGAAAGATGAACCGATTCTACCGGAACTTCGCCAAAGAAAAGTTGAACCTCTTTGTCGCTGCCGTTGTAACTGGTTTCTGTGTGAATCACATTCTTCGGGTCGGAAAAATCAGCGTCCAGGGCGCAATGGAGCTTGAACCCAGAGATGCTTCCAATCTCGTAAGTTTGCTTGTTGCGGGTGCAGTAACCGTCATAAGTATATTCGGTATGGTAACCAACGGACGCGCTTACCGTGCAGCTGACCCAATTGCCACCGGTCTGAATATCCATCGAACAACGCCGATGGTCGCTATAACCGCTCCATGACAAATGAACCTGCGCGGGCGCTTCATCCTCCGCCGTAAAAGCGGCATCTGCCAGCGGAGATTGTTCATGGGACTCGGGTCCCGAACAACCGCCGCCGCCGAGCAAGAGAACCACGACAACAAGGCACAAACTGCGCAAATGGACGATACGGTATGATTTCAAATTGGACTCCCTTAGCCAAATTCCGCTCATTTTGTACTTTCGCTAAGTCTTTTGTCAACGGGCTTCAGGCTGGAGTCGTCGTAATCTTTCGTAAATTTGGTTGCCCCCGTCGGGCTAAGCGGTCATGATCGGGTGATGAAAACGATCGTAGCCACGGCTTCGCTGCTCATTCTGGCGGTGCTGTCTTTTGGGTTCAAGCTGCCGGATAGCAATACCCGGCGGGCAGCCATTGGTTCGCTCACTGGGGTATCGGTCACCATGAAGCGAGCCTTGCGCGTTGAGGATTTCGAGCCCATCAACGCACCGGGGCCGCATGATTGGCTGGCCAATCATCCCGAGCGCGGACAAACGTATGACCAGTACCTGCACCAGGGTTTCGTTCGGCCCGACAAGCAACGCCGGAAGATCTATCTGCTCCCCATTGGCGAGTTTGCCCCCGGCCGCAGCCCAGCTTTGAAAACGCTGCAGGCTTTCATGGCCGCTTACTTCTCCATGGAAGTCACCACCCTGGCCGGCATTCCTTTGGCGGGGCAAGGACTGAGCACCCGCATCAACTCCCATTCCCGTAAGCAGCAGGTTCTGGCCGGAGACATACTGGACTTGCTGAAGACAAAATTGCCAGCCGATGCCTTTTGCATCCTGGGCATCACCATGACCGACTTGTACCCGGCCGACGACTGGAACTTCGTGTTCGGCATGGCCAGCCTCAAAGGCCGGGTGGGCGTGTTCTCCTTCGCCCGTTACGACCCGACCTTCCACGACCAGAAGCAAACGCGCCGCAGCCCCGAGACCCTGCTTAGACGCAGCATGAAAGTCATGGCCCACGAAACCGCCCACATGTTTTCGCTGGCCCACTGCACCTTTTTCCAATGCCTGGTCAACGGCTCCAACCACCTACAAGAAAGCGACTCCCGTCCCATCCATCTGTGCCCAGTCTGCCTACGCAAACTACAACACAACATCGGCTTCGCCATACTCCCGCGCTATCGGGCCCTGCTAGACTTCTATCGTAGGGTAGGCTTTTCAAAAGAAGCCGACTGGGTGCAAGCCCGTCTCGACTTCATCGGTGCTAAATAATGGCAGAAGAAGGACGTTGTTCTCTTAGTCACAATATCCATTCAGCTCTACATAGGCGCGGCCAGTGGCATCGCCGGTGACGAGGGCGGCGCCTTCCCAGTAGGGGTTGTGCGAGGAGGCTAGCTCTTGGTCGTCGAGTACGGGGCTGACGGTGAGATTGAGATCGCCGATGCTGATGTCCCAGCCCATGGGATAACTACAATCGGTGGCGGCACTTTGCCACTGTTTGTGGGCGGTGACGGTCACGGACTCGGGGGCAATCTCTTCGCTACGGCATTGGGCGTCGGTGATGGTGCCGCCCAGAAACTGGATCTCGTCGGTACCATGAACCAAAAACAGCATAATCTCGCGCTGGTCGTCCAATTGCAGGGCAAACCAGTCCCAGCCCTTTTCGGTGATGGGGGTAAGATCGCCCCACTGGTGATCAAACCAGGATAGACCCTGAACGGCAAAGCTGTCCTGACCGGAGGTGAGGGTTCCTACGGTTTCCATGCGACTGCGGGAGTAATAATAGGTATAGCCGCCAAAATCGTAGTCGGTGTAGCCGTTGCCATGCTGCAGCACGGGCGGCTTGATGGCGGTCAGGTCAAGATCCAGCTCCCAGTCACCTACGGTACCGTGCAAATGATCGATGCCGTCACCGCCGGTGGCCTGGACCGCATCGAAATTCAAATCGAAGCCGCCGGCCGGCACCTCGGGAACTTCGCCAAATTCAGGCAGGCCATCGAAATGAAAGACTTGGCCATCGATGTCGGTCAAGGCGATGTTATACAAACGCATGGGCAAGGGGGCTTGAAAGTGAAAAATCGCCACCTCAAAACCAAACCAGCGTCCCGGTTCAGCCACAGCCTCAAGATGACCGGTCCAGTACCACCACTCTACCGGCTCATCATGCCCGCCATCATCGGCGGGCAAGGTCACCTGTCCAGTCGGTGTTTGGTCACAAAGGTCTGGTTCGCCGCCATCATTTTCACCACAGCCACCGATCCCTATCAGCGTTGCTAGCATCCAACTCGCCATCCGCGCACTTGCTTTCATTCGATTTCACCTCAATGAATTATGGCTGCAATCAAAACAGCCCCAAGATTATCGCTACCCAGGTCTTTCTATCAAGTACCGCGCACTTCTGGATCATTACACATGCTGCTTTTGGGTATGAAATGCCGGGCGAGTATCATAAATCTGAGACGGGAACTCTTTTTTTGAGGCCGGAATTCCCGCAAAGTTTTGTGTTTATCTTTTGAAACCAGGCTTGTCGTAGTTTTGACTACATTGGCACGTACTTTGCTCTCATGGAGCGCGGCGGCCATGGGGGCCGGAAAAGGAGACATAAAATGAGGCTGGAATTCTCGATGCTGGGTGGGATCATGATGATGTTAATGCTTTTCGGTGTCGCCTGTAGTCCAGACGCGCCGCCCAATAAGATGGTGACCGCGCCGACTCTGTTGCTGGGCAACTTGCAGCAAGGTGCCAATCAGGCATTGCCGGC
>JAUVBB010000430.1 GCA_030591445.1 Deltaproteobacteria bacterium
CAAAACGGCGGAAGAAGTGCGGAAAAATATCCCCGTCGGAGGCAGACCATTCATTGAGCAGACAAACCTTGGGCCCATGGTGTACGGCCCGGGGATAGGTTTGGGGACGGCCGGTGCGCCGGGTGGACATGCCGCCCAGCACCCGGCCCAGACGCTCCAAAATCATCTGGCTGACGAATCCGCCGCCGTTCCAACGAACATCGATGATCAGCGCTTCTTTGCGAATTTGGGGATAAAAGGTACGGGCAAATTCACTAAGCCCGCCGCCGCCCATGTCGGGGATGTGCACGTAGCCCACGCGGCCCTTGGTTTTTTTATCCACATAGCGGCGGTTGTCCAGGATCCAGTTGTAGTAGCGCAACTCGCCGTCGTGGGCCAGCGGTACGGCAATGATCTCGCGGGCACCCTGGGCACTGGGAATGCGGTTTATCAACAAACGGGTCTGCTTGCCCGCCCGGTTGAGCAAAAGGCTCACCGGATGGACGGGCTCAATCAGGGCCTTGCCGTCGATCTCAAGAATGTAATCGCCTACCTGGACGTTCATCCCCGGCTCGGTCAGAGGCGAACGGCGTTTGGGGTTCCAGTTTTGCCCTTCCATAATCCGGGTGATTCGATAGCGGCCGCTGCCCGCATCCAGGTCCACGGTGAGACCCAAGATCCCAATGCTGACCGGTTTGGTTTTGGGCGCTTCTCCCCCACCCACGTAGGCATGGCCGGCACCCAACTCGCCGGCCATTTCGCCCATGAGGTAGGTCAGATCGACCCGGTGAGCCACGTAGGGCAGCAGGGCCTGGAAGCGTTTGCGCACTGCCGGCCAGTCGACGCCATGCATGTTCTGGGCATAGAAATAGTCGCGCTCCAGGCGCCAGGCCTCATGGAAAATCTGCCGCCATTCTTGCTGTGGATCCAACAGCATGGTCAAGCCGCTCAGATCAAGCGCCGCGTCGGCTTTCTTCGATTTCGCCCCCTCTTCAATCGCCACCATATAATAGGCATTATCGCTGCGGTAGATAATCTTCTGGCCCTGGGCCGCCAGGCGGTAGGCTTGTACCGGGGCATGCATCTGCTTTTCTTCTCGCTTCTTCAGATCAAAGACCTGGAGCGCCGGCGGGTGGGCCGGTTTTCCGGTCAATCGCCTATTCGGCGCCGAGAGCCAAAACACCTTGCCGGCGACGGCGCCCAAACTAAGGTAGTTGCCGGGTGGAACCGGAAAGGCCGTCACTCTTTGACCCATGCCGGCCAGGTCGAGACCTAGTTTCTTGATGGGCTTGTCTTTTGCTTCTTTCTTCTCGGCCGTCTTTGCATCCAGATTGGTCTCGTCACTGCGCGGGGCAAAGGGAGAAGATTCATCGCGGCGCAGAGTCAGGGCAAAAGGCCTTTGGGTGCGCTGGAAGACAAAATTGGCTTCATACGTTGCCATGGAGGCATTGAAGTCCCGACTGGAGAGGAAGTAGAGATAGCGTCCTTCCGGATCGAAGATCGGTTCCCGATCATCGCTAAAATTGTCGGTGACACGAACGCTTTTGCCAGAGCCAAGCTGGTACAGATAAAGGGAGCGCAGCGAGTTTTGCTCGACCTTGTCAAAGGCCACCCAACGACTGTCGGGCGACCAGTCATAATTGCGAATTTCCCGGCCCTGGCTTTGGTCGATCAGAATCGTTTTTTTGCGGGCCACATCCACCCAGAAAAGACGCGCGTTCTTATCGCCAAAGAGCAGTTTTTTCGAATCGGGCGACCAGCGCAGGCGAAAGCGAAAGCAATTGCCGTCATGGGTCAAGCGCTGGACCTGGCCCTTGCCATCCTGGCTACGCACATAAATTTCGTACTCACCGCTCTCATCCGAAAGATAGGCAATGGAACGACCATCCGGGGACCATACCGCTTGCCGCTCTCGGGCCCCCGAGCTTTGGGTGAGGTTGCGTACTTGTCCGTATTTGGCCGGGACGGTAAAGACCTCACCCCGGGCACCGAACAAGGCCCGCTCGCCGTCGGGCGCCAAATCGAAGTCTTCGATGAAACGATCGACCCGTAAAAAGTGCGGCCGCGCCAAGACCCGATCGGTGGGAACCTCAATGTGCAGCTTCGTCGTCTTTTGGGTCTTGAGATCAAAGGTGTGTAGTTGCCCACCCAACTCAAACACAATGGCATCCGGGCCCAGCGAGGGAAACTTCACATCGTAATCGTCAAACTTGGCAATGGACCGCAACTTGCGTTGGTCCAGGTCGTAGGCAAACAACCCGGCCCGTCGATCGCGCTCGGAGACAAAATAGATGGTACGACCACTCCACATGGGAAAATCATCGACCCCGTCGAACTTGGTAATCCGGTCGCTTTTTTGGCTGGCCAAATCGTAAAGGTAGATGTCCTGGGCCATGCCGCCGCGATAACGTTTCCAGGTGCGAAACTCACGCCAGGTGCGGTTGTAGGCTACCTTCTTGCCATCGGGAGAAAATGAAATCAAACCGGCATAGGGAATGGGTAGGACTTCGGAAATTCCCCCGGCGGGAGACACGGTCCAGATGCGGCCCATGAAGATGTTCCACTGATCCCGGCGCGAGCGGAAGACAATCTTGCCGTCCGGGGTCCAGCCCAGCACGGCGTTGTTGGGCCCGAATCGCTCGGGAACCCCAGGATCGGTATCGACACTGAAAGTGAGTCGCTTCGGCTTTCCGCCCGAGGCCGGAATCACATAAACTTCGCGATTGCCATCATAGTCGCCGGTAAAGGCAATCCATTTGCCATCCGGCGAAAACTTGGGAAACCACTCCTGGCCTGGGTGGGAAGTCAGTTTTCCCGCCATGCCGCCGCTACGCGGCGCCGACCAGATGTCATTGGCATAAACAAAGACCACCTGATCCCGAGAAATGTCGGGAAAGCGCAGCAGCTTGCCTTCGGCGGCCGAAGCCGGCCGGGCCGCAAACAAAAGGGAACACAGACAAGTCGAAATCAACAGAGCCGAATATCGCATCGTCAAACCTCCACGGGACAAAGAGCACCCTATCAGTTTCTGCTTTGTAGCCAGGCCTCGGCTTGCGCACGTTTTTTCTGCCAATAACCGCCCAGGGAATTTCGGAAGGATTCCAAAGCCTGCGTTGCCAGCCTATGGGCGCGCTTGCGATCTTTGCCCAGCCCATCGAGCGCCCGAGCCAGGGCAAAACGGGTCTCCCCCAGCAGCTTGGCATCGATAGAGCCAGATTCCCGAATGCGCAAAGCCTTCTCCAGCACGGGCACGGCGGCGGCATATTGCCCGGCCAGTAGTTTGCATTCGCCGATGCCGGTCAGGGGATGGGCCAAACTCTGGTGATGGGCGCCGAGTGTTTCTTGCCAGATGGCCAAGGCCTTTTGGTAATAAGGCAGCGCTATCAAAAAATCGCCCTTGGACTTATAAACGTTGCCCAAGTTGTTCAGGGCGTGCGAGAGGACCGGGGCCTCGGGACCCAGAGCGCTGGTCCAGATGTTTTGCACCCGCTGCAAAACCTTTAATGCCCCCTCGTAATCGCCCATGCGCTCACGCACAATGCCCATGTTGTTCAAGGTAACCGCCACATCGGGATGCTGCGGGCCCAAAGCACGTTCGCGAATGGCCACCGCCCGATTGAGGTGTTCGATGGCCAGATCGTACTTGCCCTCTCTCATGGCCACAATGCCCAGATTATTGAAAGAGTAGGCAACAAAGGGATGATCGGCACCCAAGGCTTGCTCCCGGATCGCCAAAGCGCGCCCCTCATAATCGACCGATTCCTGGTAGCGACCCAAACGCTCGTACAATATGCCCATGATATTCAAAGCCCGCGCGTACAAAGCCGGCTCGGCGCCCGCCCGCGAGAGCGCACTTTCGACAAAGGGAAAAAGTTTCAAGCCTTCGGCATAGAAACCTTGCTGGTAACCAACCACATAAAGATAACGGGTGGCGGCCCGGGCCATCACCAAATCGTGCTTGGCTTGGGCCGACACCAACATCGCTTTCTCCAGGCCTTCTGCGGCCTCTTGGTTGCGACCGATTCTCGACAATAAATCGGCGTGCTCTGCCTTGGTTTCGGCCAAGAGGGGCAGGTATCCGGCTGCTTCTACCGCCGGCAGCATTTCCTGAACAATGGTAAGCGCGTCGGGGTACTTGCCCGCTCGGCTCAGGGCTCTGGCTTCCGCCAGCTTGGCTTGCTGTGATTTGACCTTGGCCTGCAGGGCGGGATCTTCCGGCGGCGGAAAGGCAGCCGACAAGGCAGCGGTATCGGCGCAGCGTTCCAGGCCGGTCAGGCCCAGAGCAGCTTGGACGGCTTTGTCAACAATCTTGCCGTCGGCCTTGGTGGCAAAAAGATGGGTCAGGGCGCGGACCGCGCCGAGCTTGCGGTCGAGACAACGCATGCGCAAGTCCAACATCTTATCCGATTGTTTGCCCTGGACATGGGTCGCCTCGCAAGCCTCGGTCCACATAGCGGTCCAGGCCTGACTGCGCTGGTCCAACAAGCGTTCGACCCGGACAAAGGTATCTTCGGCGTAGTGGCGACCGGTTTGGGCAAAAGCGGTCTCGATCGTTTTTTTGACCTCGCTATCCCAGACCCCACGAAGCTGCTCACTGGCGCCTTGGCAACGTCGCACACCCTGGGTCGCGCCATACCAAATGCCAAAGCCGGCCAAGGGAACCAAAAGTAAAAAGGCAGCCATGACCAGTACCCGAATCCGCGCGGCCCGCTTTTTGGCCGCCGCAATCGCCGGATCCTTTTCCAACTCCTCGAGCAAATGTCGCATCGAGGCATGCCGCCGAGCCGGTTTCGGTTTCAAGCCCTGGAAAATCACCCGGGCTATCCATTTGGGCACCCGGCGCTTATCGGCGGGCGCGCGAATTCGACCCTGGGTGACAGTGCGAACAAAGGCGCCGTAGGTTTTGCCCCCAAAGGGTCGCTGCCCGTAAAGGGCCTCGAACAAGACTACGGCGAAACTAAATTGGTCAGAGAGGGCATCGACAGACTTGCCGTGATGCTGTTCCGGCGACATATAGCTGGGCGTGCCTAAAAAGGCACCGGTCTGGGTCACCGAAGAAGAAAGCAGGCCGGAAAAATACTCACTCGACTCGACCCCACCCTCGGCATTCAGGAGCAATTCCTGGCTATCGGTCAGGGACCCAGATTCCTCACCACTATCCGCCAACGCGGGCTCATCGTCATTCGCCGATCCCGCGGCCCGGGCCAAACCGAAGTCGAGTACGCGCACCCGGCCGTTTTTGCCGATCATGACATTGCCGGGTTTGAAATCGCGGTGGATAATTCCCGAATCATGGGCCGCACTCAGGCCCTGTCCGGCGGCCTTGAGTAACTCTAGAATCTCTGGCTGCGATCGGTCTTCTTGCAGCAGCCATTGCTTGAGAGTCTGGCCATCGACATATTCCATGGCGATAAAAACCGACTCTTCATGAGAGCCAACATCGAAAACGGTCACCACGTTCGGGTGCGACAGCTGCGCCAGGGCTTGCCCCTCACGCAACAACCGGGTCCGGTTGGGCGATGTCGAACCGCCGCCGGAAGTCGATCCCTCCCCCGATTTGACCCGCAAGAGCTTCAAAGCCACCGGCCGGTTCAAATCGGGATCGAAAGCCTTATACACCACCCCCATGCCCCCGCGGCCGATCATTTCGGCCACCAGGTAGCGGCCTACCGAGGTGCCCCGTTCAAGTGCTTGCGGCATCTCATCATCGAGATCCAGTCCATCTTCAGTAATCGTTTTGTCTTCCGGTGAAACGATGGTCTCGTTGGCATCTGGCAAGGATTTTTCTCGGTCCGGCTTTGGCTTTGTTCCCACGCAGCAACTCCTGAATCCGCACTATTAATACCCGAAACGTCCATCATACCGATGAAGGCAGACCACTACAAGAACCATCCGTCTGCCCAATCTAAATTCGAACGCTTTGAAATAGCGAAGTTCGGAAAACCAAGAGGTCTACAAGGCCACGCAATCTCCACACCTACTTCTGGAGTCACAACAGATGATGGCAGGAACTTTGTCAGCGCTGCAACAATCGGTAAAGCCTGTGATTCCAGGGCAAACGTCCGTGAAGGTCTCGTAGACCAAAGATTTAATGAGCTTCACATAGG
>JAUVBB010000110.1 GCA_030591445.1 Deltaproteobacteria bacterium
GAAGAAAAAAAGAATAAAGATAAAGATAAAGATAAAGATAAAGAGAAGGCAGCCCCAGTGGTGGCCGCGGCGGAAGCCGGCGCCTCCGCCAGCGATGCCTTAGCCGAGGTAGAGGTTTCCAACTGGGTCATCTGGGGGACGGTATTGATGGCCCTGGCCATGGGCGTGGGTCTTTTTGTCGCCTTGCCCCATATGGCGGTTTGGCTGGGTGGCAGCCTGATGGGTCGGGAGCTCGGGGTGGAAGATGTGGGCTTTCATATGATCGTCGGAGGGGTTAAGCTGGCGGTGTTTTTGACCTATATCTCTTTGATCTCCTTTTTTGAAGATGTCCGCCGGGTTTTCATGTTCCATGGGGCGGAGCATCAGTCGATTTACACCTACGAGGCGCGCCAGGCGCTGACCGTGGAAAACGCCCGTAAGCACACTCCCTTGCATCCTCGCTGTGGCACCACCTTTTTGATCTTGGTGATTGCCATCTCCATCATGGTATTTGCCTTGGCTTTTCCGGTTATTTTGTGGCTGGTAGGCAAGCCCACCGGTATTGCCTGGCTGGATCAAATAGTTTACGTGGGCATCAAGTTGCCCTTGTTGTTTCCCATCGCTGGGGTGGCCTACGAAGTACAACGCTTCATGAGTCGGCATATGGACAGTGGCTGGGCTCGCTTCTTGGCTTGGCCGGGTATGCTGGTACAGAGAATGACCACCCGCCCGCCCTCGGACGACCAGTTGGAAGTGGCCTTGACCTCACTGCGCAAAGCCCTGTGGCGGGAAAAGGTCGGCACCGAAGTCGATCGCGTCAGCGGGCAAAAAATCGATACCTTTGCCGATTTTGGAGCCGTGGTCGAGGCTCTGGGCGAGCCAGACTAAAGCTAGATTTGGGAGGAAGCAGTGTTTTCCAAGCTCGATGAAGTCGTGTTAAGGTACCAAGAGCTTTCGGCGCAGCTTACCCAGTCCGAAATCTATTCCAACCCGGCCAAACTGCAGAAAGTATCCAAGGAACGAAAGAACCTGGAAGAAATCGTTGAAACTTATCGCGAGTATCGATCGGTGGAGCAGGAGATCGCCGAGCAGCAAGAATTGGCCCGCGGTGACGATCCCGAACTGGCCGCCCTGGTAAACGAGGAGTTGCCCGGCCTGCGCCAAAAGTTAGGCGAGCTTGCCGAGAAACTCCAGGTGCTTTTGTTGCCCAAGGATCCGTTGGATGACAAGAACATTTTATTGGAAATCCGCGCCGGCACCGGGGGCGAAGAGGCCGCTTTGTTTGCCGCCGACTTGTACCGCATGTACCTGCGCTTTGCCGAGGGCAAGGGTTGGAAGGTCGAGCGAATGAGCGAGAGCCAGTCCAGCGCGGGTGGCGGTTACAAGGAAGTGGTCACCATGTTGTCCGGCAAGTCGGTCTATTCGTTGATGAAATACGAGGGCGGCGTGCACCGGGTGCAGCGGGTGCCCAGCACCGAAAGCCAAGGCCGGATTCACACCTCCACGGTCACGGTAGCGATCATGCCCGAAGCCGACGAGCTAGACGTCACTTTGGATGACAAAGATCTCGAAATCAGCGTGATGCGTGCCGGCGGCCCCGGTGGTCAGAGCGTCAACACCACCGACAGCGCGGTGCGCATGATTCATATCCCCACCGGCATCTCGGTCCATTGTCAGGATGAGCGTTCCCAAATCAAGAACAAGGCCAAGGCCAGAAAAATTCTATTGGCGCGGCTTTACGAGCGGGAAGAGAAGGAACGGCATGCGGAACAGTCGGCCCAACGACGCAGCATGGTTGGTTCAGGCGAGCGGGCCGAAAAAATCCGTACCTATAATTTTCCCCAGAACCGGGTTAGTGATCATCGCATTGGCTTGACCGTGCACAAACTAGACAAGGTTCTGGAAGGTGAATTGACGGAAATCGTCGATGCTTTGAAAACGCACTACCAAGCCGAAGCGCTCAAAGGACAATCCCAATAATCAGCAACGCGGCCCCGCAGGAATCGGTTCGGCAACTGCTTGTCAAAGCGGCAGAGAGACTTGCCCGCGCCGATTGCACCACGCCCCGCCTGGACGCGGAAGTCTTGTTGGCTTGGGTTATGGGCTGGGGTCCAGAAAGCCTCATCACCGAATCTTTTCAGGTACCGAGCCCCGCGCGGCAAGAGAAATTTGCCCAGCTGGTCGAGCGCCGGGCCCAACACGAGCCGGTAGCCTACCTGGTGGGACAGAAAGAATTTTGGTCTTTGTCCCTGCAGGTCGATGCCCGGGTTCTTATTCCACGGCCGGATACCGAAACCCTGGTCGAGGAAGTTCTCAGCCTGTTTGCCGATTCCGCGCCCCAAAGATTTGTTGACGTCGGCTGCGGCAGCGGTTGCCTGGTCTGTGCCCTGGCCCGTTCTTTTGGCCAGGCCCAGGCGGTGGCGGTAGATGTCGAGGCCGGTGCCTTGGCCCTGGCCGCGGCCAATGTAGAACGCTTGGGCCTGTCCGCCCGGGTGGATCTGAGGCAGGGAGATTTGCTGGCGCCCCTGGCCGGCGAGCAGGTCGATCTGATCTGCGCCAATTTGCCCTATGTTCCCAGTGAGCAACTGCCGGCTTTGCCGCTGGGGGTGCGTGGCTACGAACCCATGCGGGCTCTGGATGGCGGACCCGACGGCCTGGATCTGGTTCGGCGCTTGATCGGCCAGGCCCGGCATCATCTGCACCCGGACGGCTGGTTGGTGCTAGAACTGGGTGTGGGCCAGGCGCCGGCGGTGCGGGCCTTGTGCCAGGAACATGGCTTTTGCGAGCTAAGAACGCGTAATGACTTAGGTGGAATTGAACGGGTGGTTGCGGCCCAGTGGCCTCGAAATCATGTCTAATTTGCCACGATCTTAGCCGAGCAGCTTGCCAAGTGATTGAAAATATGAATTAAAGAATTTGGCATAGGCTTTGCTCTGTTTGCTAGCTGAGGAGAAAGAGACATGCAGAAAATTCTGATCGACGGCGGCGGCACGCTCCGGGGCACAGTTAAGGTATCCGGCGCCAAGAACTCTTGCTTGCCGGTCTTGATGACCACCATCCTGGCCGAAGGGGAGCACCGCATCCGCAATACCCCCGATCTGGTGGATGTGCGCACCACCTGTAAATTGCTCGAAGGCCTGGGTGCGGAAGTGAGCATGGCCCGCGGCACGGTGCGGGTGGCCCACAATGGTCTTAGCAGTCACGAGGCGCCCTACGATTTGGTCAAGACCATGCGGGCCTCGGTGGTTTGCCTGGGTCCCCTGGTGGGCCGTTATGGGCGTGCCCGGGTATCGCTGCCCGGGGGTTGTGCCATTGGCGCCCGGCCCATTGATCAGCATCTGAAGGGTTTGGAAAAGCTCGGGGCCAAAGTGTCACTGTCCCACGGTTATGTTGAGGTGACGGCAAAGCGTCTGCGTGGCAACCGTATCGTCTTGGATCAGCCCACGGTGACCGGAACCGAAAACCTGCTGATGGCGGCGGTGCTGGCCAAGGGCGAGACCGAGATCCGCAACGCGGCGCGCGAGCCGGAAGTATTGCAGGTGGCCGAAGTGCTCAACCAGATGGGCGCCAAGATCGAGGGTGCCGGCACCCAGTCCATTTGGATCCAGGGGGTCGATAGTCTCGCGCCGGCGCGCTGTACCGTGATTCCGGATCGTATCGAGGTGGGCACCTTGATGGTGGCCTCGGTCATGACCGGCGGCAAAGTCTTGTTGCGCGGCGCCCGGGCCGATCATCAGACGGCGCTGATTGAGAAGCTGACCGAAGCCGGGGCCATCATAACCGTGCACGAGGAAGGAATTCACATCCGGGCGCCTGGTCGACCCAAGCCGGTCGATTTAACCACCCAGCCCTATCCCGGTTTTCCCACCGACATGCAGGCCCAGTTCATGGCCTTGATGGCAGTGGCCGACGGCACCTCCATCATCTCGGAACATATTTTCGAAAACCGTTTCATGCACGTATCAGAACTCAATCGGATGGGCGCCAAGATCAAATTTGAAGGTGCCCGCGCCGTGGTGCAAGGGGTGCGGCACTTGTCCGGCGCCCAGGTGATGGCCACCGATTTACGCGCCAGCGCCTCGTTGGTCTTGGCCGGCTTGATCGCCCGTGGCCGAACCGAGATTTACCGCATTTACCATCTGGATCGGGGCTACCAGCGTCTGGACAAAAAGCTGCGCAAACTAGGCGCCCACATTCGCCGATCACAGGCGCAGCCCCCCACTACCGTAACTTGAGTTTTTAGCTAGTTGCCGTCTCAACACCAAGGAAAAAGAACCCGTCATCCCCGAAAAGTTTCTGTCGGGGATCTCGTGAATAACCTAGCGATACAGGATGTTAGAGAAACCTGGGTCCCCGACAGAAACGACTCGGGGATGACATTTTTTTAAATCATCAAAAAATACAGACAGTGCATTGTGCAGAAATGAAAAACAGGGCCTTTGAGACGGAGACTAGCTAGGTCCGCCGGATTCCATCAGCATTTTCTTGATGTGTTCAGCCAGGATTTGGGAGCCGTCTCCCTCCATGCGCACGATGCGCAACTCGGTGCCCCCGCTAGGATGGTCGATGCCGCGGGCGGCCGCTTGCGATTCTCCCAGAATGCGTCTGACTTCCGCATGGGCCACCACGTCGCGTTCCTCAACGGGAAAGCGCGCGGTCACCTGGGTGTAAGGCTCCAGGCCCAGGTCGCTCGGGACAAACATGCCCGCCGGGCTGACAAAAAGCGTATCCATGCGCAAGGTCGCCCGCGGAGTCTCGAGCTTGACCGGCACCATAAGTTTCGTCCATTTCTCTTGACGCAAAGCCATCAGCAGCCCTCCTTTGTGGGGTCTAGGATATCCGAGTCGGGGGCCTCGATCAAGAAATGCAAGGCGATTTACCATTGGCGGATGGAAATCGTCGGGCAAACATGTCGTGATCCTGTGTATTAAAGGTTACACTTGGCGACATTGTACTACACTTACCTCCATGGGGACGGAACGGTCGTTTTGAGTACAAGCTACTGTTTTGGAAAGATTATATGTAAAGTAACCAAAATGGGGGTGTGATTTTACTACACAGTTGCATAAATAACGAAAATCAAATTCAAAGTATAATTCTCTCAATTGACATGTATTTACCAGTGTTTATAGACTTTTGACGCGTTGCGCTAAAATTTGGTCCACTTATTGCTTACGGTTGGGGGCAGATTGGAGTGGTAGCGATGAAAAAGAAAATGATAAGCAAATGTGGCAAAATGAGAGTGGTCTTGGCTTTGACGGTTTTGTCTTTGGTTTTAACTGGTGCGGGCGTGAGTTTGTCTAAGGCGCGGGTGGCATCGAAAGAGCAAATGTTGTCGGCGGATGCGCCCGAGTTGCTTTTTCTCCATCGGCCGAATGATATCAAGAGTCTGTCCTCGCGTTGGAATCCTTCCGCGGTTATGGATGAGGTGCGGGAAGTTGTCTTGACTGATCGGCTCCAAAGGGTCTTTGCGCAGTTTCCTCGTCGCATTGGTAGCGCGGAGCGGGAGAAATTGGCGCAGATGCTGGTGGATGAGGGCAAGCGGGTGGATATTGATCCATTGTTTCTGGCGGCCGTGATTCGGGTGGAAAGCGCTTTTTTTTCTGGGGCGGTGTCGGACAAGGGCGCCCGCGGGCTGATGCAAGTGATGCCGACCACCGGCGAAGAGGTGGCGCGCAAACTGGGTCTCGACTGGCAAGGTCCGGATCAGCTTCATGACGTGGAGACCAATGTTCGCCTGGGGGTGTACTATCTGGATTGGTTGCTTGACCTCTATGCCGGCAACTACAAATACGCCCTGACCGCCTACAATCGTGGGCCCACCAATGTTCGCCACATCGTGCGTCGCTATGGTGGCTTGACCCCGCAGTTTACCGAGTACTTCCAGAAGATCCAGCAAACCTACCAGGGTTATCTCTAGCCCGCATATCTCATTAAAAAGCGGCGCCGATTGACATCTTAGGAAAAGCTCTCGTACAATGTTCCCCGGGTTTTGAACAAGGGAGATTTCGATGAAGCCTTGGTGGGCGAAGCTAGCGGGGGCTTGTCTGGTCGGCTTGATGCTTATGCAAGTGGTGGCTTGCGGTGCTGCCAGCCGTGCTACCGTGCACGAGCAAGACATGAAAAAGGTTTTTCCCTGGCCATCTCGGCAAAGCGAGGTGATGGTACGGGTTCGCCCTCAGACCTCCATGGCTAATATGTGTGTCTGGTTTGGTTCTTTCGAGGAGGTAAAAGTCACCGCCGATACGACTTTTTACCTAAGCGATGAGGTCGGGAAGGATTTTGCCTTTACCCCGAGCCGCTCGCCCGCCCGCCGTCTGGCGGCGCTCAAGACCATGGAGATTCGCTGGCCGCCGGCCAAGAAAGCCGAGCCCGCCCCGGAAAAACCCGCCCCACAAGAAGAGGAGGAATCCGGCGCATCTTAGAAGCCGGTTATCATGTCTGGGGGTCGGGAGTAGGTATGGGTGTAGTACGAACCACGGCTTACTGTCTCAAGCTCCGCCGTCACGACAAGCTGAGCCCTGAGCGGATCGAGGCCATTCAGAAGGAAAATCTCAAGCAGGCGGTACGCTTTGCTAAGGCGAATTCGCCCTTTTATCGGGATCTTTATGCGCAGGTCGACCCGGAGGCGCCGGATTTTAGCGTGCGCTCCTTGCCGCCTACCAACAAAGACATGCTGATGGAGAATTTCGATCGGGTGGTGACCGACCCGCGGCTGTCCATGGAAAAGGTCCGGGCCTGGGCCCAGAATCAGGACAACCTGGGCCAATGGTTTCTGAACAAATATGTGGTGGCGCATACTTCCGGAACCACCGGGATGCCCGCCTTTTTTGTCTACGATCGAAAAGAATGGGAGTGGATCCAGGCCATGAGCATTACCCGGGGGGTGAGATTCAAACCTTCCTTCCTGGATTTTTTCCGCCATGCCGGGCAAATCCTGCGCAAGAAGGTGCGGGTGGCCTTGGTGGGTGTGCTGGGGGGACATTTTGTCACCTACTTGCTCTTTTTGGTCATGCCGCGGCTGGCCAAGAAGCTGACCCAGATGGAGTATTTGTCGGTGGCCGACCCCTTGCCCGAGTTGGTGGAAAAACTCAACCGTTGCGATCCCAATATCCTGCACGGCTATCCCACGGTTCTCGAAGTTTTGGCTTACGAGCAGCGGGCCGGCCGTTTGCGGATCAAGCCTTGGATCATTTCCAGTTCTTCCGAGCCGCTTACAGTCTCGGCGCGCAAGATTTTAAACGAAGCTTTTCCTGACAGTCCGGTTCACGAAACCTACGGCACCACCGAGGGGGTCACCATCGCCAGCGAGTGCCAGCATGGCGGTGGCATGCATGTCAACACCGATTACTTCATCGTCGAAAGCGTGCGCGGCGATGACAGCCCGGTAGAACCAGGCCAGGCGGGCACCAAAGTCTATCTTTCCTGCCTCTTTTCGCGCACCTTGCCCGTGCTTCGTTATGAACTGACCGATGTCACCGTGCCCGTGGCCGAGCCCTGTCCTTGTGGTCTGCCCTTTCCCTTATTGAAGGTTCGCGGTCGTACCGATGACGTGTTTTGGGTGCTCGACGCCAAGCAGCAGCCGGTGTCATTGCCGCCCATCCCCTTCGAGGCGCTTTTTCTCAATATTCAGGGATTGCGCCAGTATCAGTTGGTCCAGGAGGAGAGAAACTTGTTGGCGGTGTATTTCCGCCCCGACGAGGGCCAAGATCCCGCCACCCTGGGCGCACAGATTCGGCAGAAATTCACCGAGTATTTACGGCAAAACCATTTAGAGCAATGTGTAGAGCTGCGCGTCGAGCAGGTCGCTGAAATTCAAAGGGATGCCAAGTCGGGCAAGATTCGGCAAATCTATAGCAAGATAGGTCGATTGTATCTTCCCGGGGTTCCTCTGGGTGAGCGCCGGCACGGGGACGACCGGCGCTGCGAGGCGTCTACTAATTCCTTCAACGAAAGGCGCCAAGGGGGCCGACGGGCAGAAGATCGACCCAGTTCGGAGGAGGCACAATGAAAATCCTGCGTTGGCTATTTTGGTTGTTGCTGCTGGGCGGTTTGGTCGTGTTTCTGCTGGCAGTGCCGATTGACGGGCGTACCTGTTTGGAACGCATCCACGGCACCGAACCCTCCGCCAAGCGGGCGAGTACGACCCAAGCCGCCACCGTCGCCCCAAAGGAAAAGAAAGCGGCGAAAGACGCCGATCAACTTACCGAAGAGGATCGACAGGCCTTGACGAAACTCATTGGTGAGGAGTTGGGCAGAGTTCCGGAAAACGAGAAGCCTGATTGAGCGGGGGTTGAAATTACCACCATCGTTTGGAAGCTGATTGCGCCTTGTTTGATCTGGGCTGCCGCCGGAGCATCGTCCCAGCCCCCGCTGTGGACGACGCCCGATCCCTCATCGGCGTCGTCCCTATCTTTCCCGGCGCTGGTGGCCCAAGCGCGGCCGGCGGTGGTGGCAATCGAAGTAAAGGCAAAAAATCCCGGTCCGGCCAGCTTGCCTTTTTCGTACGATTCCAAACGGATGTACCCGGAGCTTCCTCCGGCGAGGCATATTCGTGGCCTAGGTTCCGGCTTTGTTATTCGCAAGGATGGCTATATCGTAACCAACCACCACGTGGTGGCGCAGGCAGAATCTTTGCGGGTGAAATTGCCGAGCTTGCACCTGGATCTTGCCGCCCGGGTGGTAGGTCTAGACCCCCGTTCCGATCTGGCTTTGCTCAAGGTCGAGTCTCCGGTCGATTTGCCGGTATTGCCCTTGGGCAGCTCTGCCGATTTTCCTATTGGCTCTTGGGTCATGGCCATCGGCAATCCCTATGGCTTGGTGGCGATAGCTAGCAAAGGGATTGTCAGCGGCAAGGGCAGAACGGCCGGAGATCTGTCTCCCTTTCGAACCCGTTTTTTTGACTTTATTCAGACGGATGCAGCCATTGACTTGGGCAATAGTGGTGGTCCCCTGCTCAATATGCGGGGCGAAGTAATCGGTATCAACACGGCGGTCAACAGCCGTGCCCGCGGTATCGGTTTTGCCATCCCGGTGGATTTGGCCAAAGCCGTGTTGCCTCATCTTCTCGCTGATGGGCGGCTCAAGCGCTCCTACTTGGGCATCCGGATCGACCCGGTGCCTTGGCAGCGGGCCACCGCCTTGGGTCCGGGCGAAGCCTAGGGAGTGTTGGTGACCGCAGTGACCAAAAACAAGCCCGCGGACCGCGGCGGTCTCCGGCCGGGAGATATATTGCTTAGCTTTGGTGGCGCCGCCATCAATGCTCCCCAGGACCTGAGTTGGCGCGTTGCCACCGCCGCCGCCGGGCAAGAGATCGCTCTGGTGGTCTTGCGCGATGGCAAGCGTTTGCGTTTGCACCTCAGGCCCGAACAACGACCGGCCAGAGTCACACGCCCGCAAGAAAAAGCACCGCTTGCCCAAAAGTCTAAGGCCCATTCATCGGGACTGAGCGTGGCGGATTTGGGTCCAGCCTCTAAACGGACCGGGCCCGGCCAGCAAAAGGGTGGGGTGGTGGTGACAGCCGTTGGCATCCACGCGGCCCAAGGCGGTTTTCGAGTGGGGGATGTGATCGTAGCCGTTGATGATCAGCCAATCACAAACAAAGAGCAATTCAACGAGATCGTGGCCAGCCTAGCCCGCGGTCAAATCTTTCGCTGCTACCTTCTGCGTCAGAATGGAGCGCTGTACCTGGCCCTGCCCAAACAATGGGAATGAGGGGCGAAATGAGGGCAGCTCGGCTAACTCAGGCTTCAGCTTTCGCTTCGGCCGGTTTTTTGCCGTATCTTGAGTTGTAATGCTCCTCACACAAGCCGCGCAGGAAGACCTTGTGCAGACATTCCTTTTTTTCGCCGTGTTTGAGCTTGTTCACACCGAAATTGCAGGTGTTGAAACGGGCCTTGGCTAGCTCGCCGCGGCGCCATTTTTGGTAATGAACATTGCAGTAACCCTTTGCTTGGTAAGGTCTTTTGCATCCATCAACCTTGCAGGCCGGGCGGGTTTTTTCGCTTACTTTTTTTTCTTCTGCCACTTTTTTCCTCCTTGGCGACTCCAGCGGCCCGAAAACACTCCGGGCCGGAGCGACCTTTTACCGCGACCGGCCCTTGGGTTCAACAGAAAAATGCAATGTGGCCTGGGAGCCGATTTGAATCCAAAGCCTTGAAGGGGTAGGCCGGCTTGTGCTATGCAGGCCCGAGTATGAAGATTTATGAACATTTCGAGAAATTGCCCCAACCGGCCGCGCCTTGCGTGGTGGCCATTGGTTCCTTCGATGGTATTCACCGCGGACATCAACTGTTATTCGAGCAGGTCTGTTCGCTGGCACGCCAAAGACAGCTCCAGGCCGGGGCCCTGACCTTTCGGCCCCATCCGGCCAAGGTGCTGTCGCCAAAATACTGCCCGCCTTTGCTGATGCCGCCCGAACGAAGACTGCGCGGTCTGGCCAGTCTGGGGCTTGACTTTGTCTTGGCGCAACATTTCGACGTCGCCTTCGCGTCTTTGCCGGCGCAGCAATTTGCCAAACAGGTGCTGGCTACGCGACTGGGAGTACGGGTGGTGGTGGTGGGCGACGATTTTTCCTTTGGCCGATCCCGGGAAGGATTGGCCAAGGATCTGGTTGCCTTCGGGCAAGAATACGGTTTCGAGGTACTGGTGGTCAGGCGCCTGGTGGTGGAGCACATGATGGTCTCTTCTACCCGCATTCGTTCTTTTGTGTTGCAAGGAAGGGTCCGGGGAGCGGCGGTATTGTTGGGGCGATCGTTTGCGGTGGGCGGAGAAGTGGTGCGGGGTTTGGGCCGGGGTCGACAACTGGGTTTTCCCACGGTCAACTTGCAGGTCGAGGGCGAACTGATTCCGGCCCATGGAGTCTATCGTTGTGTCTTTTGGCCCGCCGGCCAAGAAGCCGGCTTGTGCGCGGTTACCAACGTGGGCACTTGCCCAACCTTTGGTCCGGGCAAGACCTCGGTCGAAATTCATGTACCCGGCGAAAATCTTCCCGATCTGACCGGCCAAAAAGTCGTGCTTGCTTTTTGCGAGCGTTTGCGCGACGAACGTCGTTTCGATTCTCCCGAGGCGCTTTGTCGGCAGATTGCGCGTGACCGGGAAAAAGCCCAGGTGATGGCGCAGGCGGACAATTCTTCCCTGCTTTTGCCCGCCCTGGAAGGTTTTTGAAGTCTTTTGCCGGCATTGGCGGTCGCAAACTTGACATCGCCGTGCCATCTCTCGGATAATCAAATAGTTATAATATCGATGGGTGCTTTCGCTTAGGTCGGGTTTCTGCGATCTCAAGCCCCAGAATGTGGTGTTTCTCCGCGGCTCGATTGAAGCGTGCCGGTGTGACTTTGGAGAGAGGTTCGGTGATGGCATGTAGACTTGGGGAATTGCTCGTACGTGAAAATCTCATCAGCGTAGGCCAGCTACGCAAGGCCCAAGAAGAGCAGCGACAAGCGGGTGGCCGGTTGGGCTCCAGCCTGGTCAAGCTGGGTATGATCGAAGAAAGCGAGTTGACCTCCTTTCTTTCCAAGCAGTACGGCGTACCGTCGATCAATTTGAGTGAGTTCGACATTGACGCCGATGTGATCGGTCTGGTCCCCCGCGAAGTGGCCGAAAAACACTGCCTGCTGCCCTTCAATCGATCGGGCTCGACCATCAGCATTGCCATGAGCGATCCGTCCAACATCTTCGCGGTCGATGATATTAAGTTTATCACCGGCTACAACGTAGAGGTGATGGTGGCTTCCGAAGAAGCCATCCGGGAAGCCATCGAACGATACTTCAATTCCGGCCCCTCTTACGAAGACGTCATGGACGGCTTCGAAGAAGAGGAAATCGAATTTGGCGATGACGAGGAAGAGGTCGATGTCGTCGATTTGGAAAAGAGCACCGAAGATGCACCCGTGGTCAAGCTGGTCAACCTGATTCTGATCGACGCCATCAAGAAAAATGTCTCGGATATTCACATTGAGCCCTATGAAAAAGAGTTTCGGGTACGTTACCGAATCGACGGCGTGCTCTACGAGGTCATGAAGCCGCCGTTGCGCTTGAAAGCCGCCATTACTTCGCGCATCAAGATCATGAGCGAGTTGGACATTGCCGAAAGAAGGCTGCCCCAGGATGGGCGCATCAAACTCAAGCTGGGCAAGGGCCGGGAAATGGATTTTCGCGTCAGTGTCTTGCCCTGTCTTTTTGGCGAAAAAGTGGTCATGCGTTTGCTGGACAAGGGCAACCTGCAGCTGGACATGACCAAACTAGGTTTCGACGTCGAGCCGCTCAAGTGGTTCAAAGATGCCATCGACAATCCTTTTGGCATGATCTTGGTGACCGGGCCCACCGGTAGCGGCAAGACCACCACCTTGTACTCGGCCTTGAGCGAGCTCAACCAGAGTTCGGTCAATATTTCCACCGCCGAGGATCCGGTCGAGTTCAACCTCCGGGGCATCAACCAGGTGCAGATGCACGATGACATCGGGCTCAACTTTGCCGCGGCCCTGCGCTCGTTTTTGCGCCAGGATCCGGACATCATCATGGTGGGCGAGATCCGCGACTTTGAAACAGCGGAAATCGCGGTCAAGGCTGCCCTGACCGGCCACTTGGTCTTGTCTACCCTGCACACCAACGATGCTCCCTCTACCGTTAGCCGCTTGCTCAACATGGGGGTGGAGCCTTTTCTGGTTACCGCCTCCTTGCTGATGATCGTCGCCCAGCGACTTGCGCGCCGGATCTGTGGGGAATGCAAGCGGCCGGCCAATGTGCCTGAACAGTCCTTGACCGATCTGGGTCTGGGCAAAGAAGAGATCGCCAGTCTGAGCTTGAACGAAGGCGGTGGTTGCCGCAATTGCGCTGACACCGGCTACAGAGGACGCGTGGCCTTGTACGAGGTTATGCCCTTTTGGGATCCGCTCAAAGAGCTGGTGCTCAATGGCGCCTCTACCGCCGAAGTGAAGATGGAAGCCATCAAGCAAGGCATGGTCTCGCTGCGGATGGCGGGTCTGATCAAACTGAAAGAAGGCGTGACCACCGTGGACGAGGTTGCTCGCTGCACCGCGGCCGATAGCCACTGATGCCTTAGCCGTCGAAGAGGAGCTAACTTATGCCCAATCTGCACCAGTTGCTCAAAGCCATCATCGAGAAGGGGGCATCCGATCTTCACATCACCACCGGCACCCCGCCGCAGCTGCGCATCGACGGAGCCCTGGTTCCGCTAAAGACACCGCCCCTGACGCCGGTCGAGACCCGACAACTTTGCTACTCGGTGCTTACCGATGCCCAGAAACACAAGTTCGAAGAAGAAAACGAGCTGGATCTTTCTTTTGGGGTCAAGGGCCTAAGCCGCTTTCGCGCCAACGTCTTTATGCAACGAGGAGCGGTGGCCGGCGCCTTTCGAACCATTCCATTTAAGATTCTGACCTTTCAGGAGCTGGGTCTGCCGCCGGTGGTCAAGGAGCTGACCAAGCGTCCCCGTGGCCTGATATTGGTGACCGGCCCGACCGGTTCTGGCAAGAGCACCACTTTGGCGTCCATCGTGGACAAGGTCAACACCGATCGCCATGAGCACATCGTTACCGTGGAAGATCCCATCGAGTTTTTACATCCGCACAAAAACTGCATTGTCAATCAGCGGGAAGTGGGGGCCGACACCCAGAGTTTCAAGAAAGCACTGAAATACATCTTGCGGCAAGACCCCGATGTGGTGCTGGTCGGCGAGATGCGCGATTTAGAGACCATTGAAGCAGCGATGGTTATCTCCGAGACCGGCCACTTGACTTTTGCCACCTTGCACACCAATAACGCGGTCCAGTCGATCAATCGTATCCTGGATGTGTTTCCGCCTTATCAGCAACCGCAGGTACGGGCCCAGCTCAGTTTTGTGCTGCAAGGTATTTTGTCGCAGCAGTTGTTGCCCAAGGCCAGCGGGCAAGGTCGGTGTTTGGCCCTAGAGGTGATGGTACCCAACGCGGCCATTCGCAATCTCATTCGGGAAGACAAGGTTCACCAGATCTACAGTCAGATGCAGGTGGGGCAATCCAAATACGGCATGCAGACCATGAATCAAGCGCTGGTCGCCTTGCACACGCGCAAATTGATCACCTTAGACGAGTGTTTGGGCCGAAGCTCCGATGTGGATGAGTTGCGCAATATGTTGGCTTCAGCGGCCGGAGAACCGGGCGCGGGTAAAATGCGTCGGGCACCGGGAGTCAGACCGGTGGGGAGCCGCTAGCAATGGCGAGATTCCCAAGATCCCCTTGCCGGGAGGTGAGTTAGATGGCGACTTTTGTTTGGGAAGGAAGGACCAAGAGCGGGCAGGTTCGCAATGGTATCATGCACGCCAAAGACGTTGCCGAGGTGGAGAAGAAGCTGCGGGCCCAGGCCATTTCCCCGGAGGTGGTCAAGAAGAAACCATTCGTAATCAAACTGCCCAAGCTGCCGGGTGGCGGCAGGGTGCCGATGAAAGACATCGTCATCTTTACCCGCCAGTTCTCCACCATGATCGATGCCGGTTTGCCCCTGGTCCAGTGCCTGGAAATTCTCTCCACCCAGTCGGAAAACGTTACCTTCAGGGCTATGCTCAAGGATATCAAAGAGACGGTCGAGGGTGGCAATACTTTTGCCGATGCCCTTAAGAAGCACCCCAAGGTTTTTGACGAACTGTTTACCAACCTGGTTGCCGCTGGTGAAGTTGGCGGTATCCTCGATACCATTCTCTCGCGCCTGGCTACCTATATTGAAAAAAATATGAAGCTGATCAAAAAGGTCAAGAGCGCGATGGTGTACCCGGTTTGCATTGTTATCATCGGTATCGCGGTCATGTTGATCTTGCTGTACTACGTCATCCCCATCTTTGAGGCTATTTTTGCCGACTTTGGCTCCAAGGCGTCTTTGCCGGCCATGACCCAAAACTTGATCGATTTGTCCAAGTGGATGCGCGAGAACTACCTGCTGGTTTTCGGGGTGGTCTTCGGCGTTCCCATTGGTATCAAGCAATTCAAGAAGCACCCGAAAGGGCGCTGGTACTGGGACAAATTGATGCTCAGGATGCCGGCCCTGGGCAATTTGCTGCGCAAGGTGGCGGTGGCCAAGTTCACCCGAACCCTGGGCACCATGATCTCTTCCGGAGTACCCATTCTCGATGCCCTCGAGATCGTGGCCAAGTCGGCCGGCAACCGGGTCGTCGAACACGGCATTCTCCACGCCCGGGAGAAGATCTCCGAAGGTCGAAACATGGCTGAACCGCTGGCCGAATCAGGCGTGTTTCCGGGCATGGTGGTGCAGATGATCGCCGTGGGCGAGAGCACCGGTGCGCTGGATCAAATGCTGAACAAGATTGCCGACTTCTACGACGACGAAGTGGACTCGGCGGTCGATGGATTGACCGCCCTGATGGAGCCAGTCATGCTGGTCTTTCTAGGCGGCATGGTTGGTTATTTCTTGATCGCCATGTATCTACCCATCTTCGAATTGGCCGGCGCTGTCGGTTAGACAATTCGTAAGAGCCCGCGTGAACAGCAAGCAGCAGGCGGTTGTGACCAACAGTTCCACAGAGCTGCGTCAGCGCTTTGTCTTGTTGTTGACCCTACGCATGGGGGTCATGACCGCCCTGTTGGGCTCGACGGTATTTTTCAATTGGAAGACCGACCAACCCCATTTCACCCTTTCTCAGATCCTGGTCTACAGCGTGGTCAGCCTAGTGTACTTGGGCACTGCCATCACTACCATTTTTTATAAGCTGCGCAAGCTGAATCTCTTGATGCACCTGCAAGGGCAGGTGTCTTTCGATGTTTTTACCGCCGGGGTCTTGGTGTATTTGACCGGGGGCGTGGAGAGCCCCTTCAGTTTCTTTTTCTCCCTGCCCGTGATCACCACCGCGGTGTTTTTTCCCCGCCGCGGTATTTTTCTGACCGCCTCCCTGAGTTGTTTATTATTGGGCGCCATTTTCATCCTGGAGCAACAAGGCATCTTGCCGGTAGCCTTAGAGGGCCGCTTGGGAGCTGTGCCCGCGACCGGTAGGGTGGTGTATCTTTTGTCCCTGAATTTTACCGTGTTTTTTGCCATCGCCTGGCTTTCCGGGGCCCTGGGCGAGCAGCTCAAGTCCACCGGCCGACTGCTGGCCAGAACCGAAATTGATCTGGAACGGATGTCGGCGATGAACCGCGACATTGTGCAGTCTCTACGCAGTGGTTTACTGGTCATCGATCGCGCCGGGGTGGTTTCGATGCTCAATCCGGTGGCCGAGCAGATCCTGGGGGTGGATTCGGCCCACGCCCGGGGACGCCCGATAGCGGAGGTTTTTTCGGCATTGGCGGCCATCATGTCTCCGGGCACCAACCTGCCCTTGACCCGGGATGAGGTAGATCACCAGGTGCGCGGCCAAGACACGGTGATCCCGGTGGGTCTGATGTTGTCCGAGCTGATCAATCCCGAAGGCGATTTGGCCGGCACGTTGGTACATATGCAAGATCTGACCGAGAAGAAAAAACTGGCGGCCTCGGTCAAGAAGGCGGAGAAATTGGCCGTTTTGGGGCAGATGGCGGCCAGCATGGCCCATGAAATTCGCAATCCGCTGGCGGCCATGAGCGGTTCGGTGCAGATGTTGAAGACCTCGGCGGTCAGTTTTGGTGAAGATGACCTTAGGCTAATGGACATCATTCGCCGAGAGACCAAACGCTTAGACGTGCTGTTGACCGACTTTTTGGCTTATGCCCGACCCAAAGAGCCCCAGCGCACCTTATGTGCCTTGGACGAATTGGTGGTTGATACCGTGACCATGTTTTTGCGTGGGCAAAAGAAAAAGCCGCCGATCCAGACGGCCCTAAAGGCCGTCAGTGCCCGCGTCGACCCCGACCAGATTCGACAAGTTCTTTGGAACTTAATTAACAACGCTGTCCAGGCGGGGGCGGAAAGCGGGTCCCTTCACCTTCAGCTGAGGGAAGAGGTTAGCGCCGCGGGAGAAAAAGAAGCGGTCATCGAAATCCGGGACGAGGGCGAGGCCATCGAGGCCGAGTTACGTGACCGAATTTTCGAGCCCTTTTTTACCACCAAGGCGCAAGGGAGTGGATTGGGCTTGGCCAACGTGAGCCGCATTGTCGAATCTCACGGGGGCACCATACAGTTGCAATGTCCCGAAGAGGGAGGCAACATCTTTTTGGTTCGCCTACCAGGAGTGGTCGATGAGTGAAATATTGGTCGTAGACGATGAACGTTCCATGCGTGAGTTTCTGGAGATCGTGTTCGCCAAAGAGGGCTGGCAAGTGCGGGTGGCGCCCAGTGTGGCGGAGGCAAACAAGCGCATCGCTGAAAAGACGCCGGATCTGATCGTGACCGACCTGA
>JAUVBB010000240.1 GCA_030591445.1 Deltaproteobacteria bacterium
AGGCAAATATGGTTTTCCCCGTCGATTTGGCAGAGGCTGCGGTTTTGTTCCAGACAGGGATTGGGGCTGCAGGGCGTGTCGGCTATACAGACGCCGGCTTGATCATGATAGTCGGCATCGCAGGAACAGAGGTAGCCGCCGCTGCCGTCTTCGCTGCAAACGGTACGGTGGATGGTGTCGCAAGGGTTGGGGCTACAGGCGGTGATCGGCAGACACTCCCCCTCGGATTCGTAGAAGCCTTCGGCACATTGGCATAGGTAGCCGGCACCGTCTTCTATGCATTCGCGGTTTTCGCCGCTGCAGGGGTTTGGATCACAAGGCGAGACCGCGCAGTGGCCTAAGTTGGCGTCTTCACGCGGAGAGGGAACGCCGTATTTTTCCAGTTGGGAAATCATCCAAGCGCCGGCGCCGTAGCCCACCATGGGCACCACCCCGGTGTAGCGTCCGTCGTCTTTGTCGAAGAGCTCGGGAATCAAAAAGTCGTTGACCGCGGCCGCATCGGTGATTTTGTTTAAGAGCTCGTCGGCGCGGGTGGCATTGCCGTCGCGGCGCCAGCAGTCGCCGATACGCAGATCCAGCAGAATCCACTCGCTCAAATCGTAGGCAGTGGCGCTGGCACCGCCAGTAAGCGAGAGGCCAGCTTCCAGCCGGCGGTAGCCACCAAAATTGGTCAGCAGACGGGAATAATTGTTCATGGTGCCGGTGAAGATCGGGTCGCCGGGCTCGATTAGCCACCAGTCGAGAAAGGCCACCGTGGATCCGTCGACGTGAATATCGTCGCCGGCGACACCCAAGTGGCTGGCGAGGCTATTGGCGGCCGCGTAGACCAGAGCCGATTTTGCCGTGTTCAACATAGCGCTGGCTAGATCGCGGTACTGGGTCGCCAGATCGGCCCGGCCGTAATAATCGGCGATATGGGCAAAGTCGAACAGTCCGCGGATATGAGTTGCCGCGGTATAGCCAAACACCTGCCGTTTATCCCAATGGACTTCCCAGATGGAGCATTCGGCCCCGGGCAAATTGCTTTGGCCATCGGCTTCGATGTCTTCGGCAATTTCCTGGAGGGCGGCAAAGACGGTGTCGCCTTTCCAGGTGAGTGAGTCGAGCCAGTCGCGGTTACAGCTTTGGTGCAGATAGGACTTGGCCGCCCACAGGGCCAGGCCCCAGCCATCGGTTTCGATGTTGGGCCCGTCCTGGTTGAAGTCGCCCTCTTCGAACCCGTTGCCAAAGTAGCGGCAGGACGACACCCGGTAATCCTGGTTGAGATAGTTAGACGCGGAAAAGAAGCTGGCTTCGGCGCCGATAAAGAACTCAATTCCCAGACGGGCTTCCTCTAGATGGCCGACCATGGCCAGAGACTGGATGGCATACATGGCGTCGCGCACCCAGCCGGTGTGCCACTCACCCGCGGGCAAGGCGGCCAGAATCATGCCTCTGTTTTTCTTGTCGTATTCGAGAACCTGACCCATGCGCAGCACGGTTTCGGATTGGCGCCAGAGCTTGCGCTCGGTGGCGTTGAGTTGGGCAGGGGCGGTGGCAGTGCGCCAGGCGGCGAATTCGGCCAAGGCCTCGTTGTGCAGTGTTTCTGCGTCTTTGCTGCCGGCAAATCCCTCCCACAAGGTCAGGATGTCGGCCACGCTACGATCGTCTTTGAACAAATGGGCCTGGGGATCATTGGGGTTGTCGTTGACAAAAAGCACGGCGGCACCCCACCAAGCGCTTTCTCCGGCTGCCAGCTGCAAGTCCTTGCCCAGCACCATTACTTGGGAACTGCCGCTACAGGTGGCGGCCGACCCAATCTGTCCAGTGGCCAGCACCTCATTATATAGATCGCTGTCAGTACCGCAGGCGGCGTGATCTTCCCCACCGATAGGGACGTAGATGGCATGACCGCCGCCGGGGCCGGTCTCGACACCGTGGGCGATGGCTGCGTCCGAATTCCACTGAATTTCTTCGCCGCTGTCATCCGGATCAACCCGACCGGTGCCCAGCTTGAGGTTGGGTTTGGCAAAGACCGAGGCGGTCATGGTGCTGCCGGTATCATTGCGCAGCTTGATGAGCATGAGCATGCCATTGCCGGCGTAACCGAAAGGGGCAAAGTAATAGGTGTCGATCTGGGCGCTGTCGACGGCGGAAGTTCCGTGAATGATATGCGTTTGCTCTTCGTACTCCAGATTCGAAAAACCACTGTGTAGCCAAGTCGATGATCCATTGACCCGGACTCCGAAATAAGCATCGTGGGCCAGATCGCGCCGGCCGACCCCCCAGGTACGGGCGGCGTCGCCGGGCGCCACATAGCGGTAAGGGTGTTCCAGGAAAGAAGTGATTCTGCTGGTCTGGCGATTGAATACCTGGAAGCCATGCCCGTTTCCAGTAGTCATAAAGTACCAGGTTCGGTTGGCGGCTTGGCCGGTTGCTGGCCATAAAAACAGTGCGCACAGCAGGATACTGATCTTCATGACAACCTCTTTATTGGCTGATTTGTAAATCGGGGAAAGGACATCAAAGCACATACAATCACCATGGGTAACACAAAACTGAGTTACTATAATCGGCAAGAGCTTTTTCGTCAAGGCTTTTAGGACTGCGGATTTCGCAGTCTTGGTTCATGCCAAAATCGCATACCTGGGCCAAACAGCGCGTAAATGGTGCTAACGATTTTGTGTCTTTATTTGATACTTTCCGATAATACAAGGGATTATGTGAGGTCCTGGGTTTTCGTCTGCCAATGGCACAATCGTTGCGATACCTCCAAGGCAGAAACGTAATCACTTGCAGTTATCTACGAAAGGAGAATCGCCATGAAACAATCACTGAGAATCGCTGGAGTGTTGAGTTTGGTAATGATGTTTGGTGCGGTGGAGGCAATGGCCCAGGGACGTGGCCGGGGCAATGGCCGGGGACGAGGGATGGGTGTTGGCGTTGGCGCTGGGCAAGGGCGGGGCGCGGGCATGATGATGCAGAATCTGGGTCCTGAGCTACAGGCGCAGATCTTTGCCATGCGTGCTAGCCAACGAGCCAAGATGGCTTCGACGCACGCGGCATTGGATGTCAAACGAGCCGAAATGCGGGCACTTTGGGTTTCGAACAAGGCTAGCCGCAAGGCCATTTTGGACAAGCATGCCGAAATGAACGTCCTGCGCCAGAATCTTCGGGAAGCCCGGGTCGATTTTCGACTCAGCGTACATAAGTTGCTCAGCCCAGAGCAGCGAGCCATGTTCTTCTCCCCGCGGGGCAATGCTTGGGGCGGCAAGGGTGGCGGGCGCGGTATGGGCCCCTGCGGCATGGGTGGCAGAGCGGGTCGTGGTCAAGGAGGCGGCTGGGGGCAGGGCGCCGGCTGGGGACAGGGCGCCGGCTGGGGACAAGGGTACCGCTAATCTTGTATTCGCCTGAGAATTCCAAGTACACTCGCTTCAGGTGGAAAGCAATGTGAAAAGCTCAACCCAAAAAGCTCGATTCGGTCTCGTCATAACCACCTTGGCCCTAGGAGTGGCCTTGGTGGTGACGGGGCTTTTGGGCTATTTGGGTGCCCGTCAATCTTCCGATACGGTTATGCGAGCCCGGGCCGCCGATTTGATATTTTCGGCGCGCCGGGCTCTTTTTTTGGCCGGCGATCTATCCTCCGAGTTCATGGAGGATTACTTACAGGACATGAACGAACAGGGAATACGTTTTATTGGCTTGGCGGTGCGCGGCGAGGGTTTTGTGCAGGCCGCGGGTGCCTTGCCGGAGTCGGTGCCGGTTACCCGCTGGGCGACTTGTTGTCAGGATGCCAAGCCGCAAGTGTTTCGTGATGGTGATGTGGTGGTGGTGGCCCAGTCGCTAGAACCACGCGGCCGGCGCGGAGGTAGAGGCGGTGGCCCCGGGAGATTTCACCCCGGCCGTTGGCAGCGCTGGCAAGGGCGCTTGCTGGTGTTGGCTTTCGAGCCGGTGGTGGCGCGCGGAATCACGGGCCGAGCCTTGCTGGCCTTGGTCACGGGTTTGGGCGCCTTCGCGGTCTTGATGGCGGCGGCGGTATTCTTTTGGCGCTTGTCGGCCCGGGCCGATAGATATGCGGCGCAACTCAACCAGGATCGGCAGCTCAAAATGCTCGGCGAGATGTCGGCGGTGCTGGGTCATGAAATCCGCAATCCCTTGGCCTCCCTGAAGGGACATGCGCAATTGCTGGTGGAGAAGCTAGCCGGACAAAGCGCGCGATCCGGGGCCGAACGGGTGGTGACCGAGGCTCTGCGCTTGGAAGAGATTACCGGCCATGTGTTGGACTTTGCTCGTAGTGGCAGCCTGGACCTGGCCCCAGCCGATCCCGCGGCTTTGGCCCGGTCGGCGGCCGAAGCCGTCGATCCTGATCGAATTCGGGTTTCGGCTGCGCAAGAGTTGCCGGCCTGGGTTCTCGATGGCCCCCGCATGGAGCAAGTTCTGGTCAACCTTTTGCGCAATGCTCTGCAGGCCTCACCGGCGCAAGCCTCGGTGGAGCTGGATCTGCTTGCCAAAGGGTCACAGTTGGTCTTTTCGATTCGCGACCGGGGGGAAGGGATTGCCCCCGGCCAGGAAAAGCGGATTTTCGAGCCCTTCTTTACCGGCCGAGTGCGCGGCACCGGCTTGGGTTTGGCTCTGGCCAAGCGCATTGTCGAAGAGCACGGTGGCTCCATTGACGCGCGCAATCATGATGACGGTGGGGCGGTGTTTCAAGTAACCCTACCGGTCCGCACTCTGGAGGGATGAGATGGAACGGGTGCTGGTGGTTGACGACGAGGAAGGCATTCGCGCCTTTATCCAAGAGGTGCTTGAAGATCTGGGCTTGCGCGTGGTCCAGGCCGAGGACGGGAAGCGCGCCGCGGACTTGCTGGCCCAGGAAAGCTATCACCTCCTGATCACTGACCTGAAAATGCCGAAGATGGGCGGCATGGAATTACTGCGCTTGGCCAAGCGCGAGCAGCCCGAAATGGAAGTGATGGTGTTGACTGCCCATGCCACGGTAGACACCGCCATCGAGGCCATGAAGATGGGTGCCTTCGATTATCTGGAAAAACCGCTCAGCAGTCCGGATGCGCTGCGTCTGGTGGTGGATAGGGCCTTGGAGAGAAGGCGCTTGCGCCAGGAACGTCAACGCCGAACCGACCAGGATGAAAAAGCCATGAGCTTGGTGGCTCGCGATCCCGGTATGCAAACGCTGATGACGCAGATTGCCAAGGTGGCGCCCACTGACGCCAGCGTACTGATAAACGGCGAGAGCGGTACTGGTAAAGAGTTGGTGGCACGCAGGATTCACCTCGAGTCCCGGCGGGCCGATGGACCCTTTGTTGCTGTCAATTGCGCGGCCCTGACCGAACAATTGCTGGAGAGCGAACTATTTGGCCATGAGAAAGGCGCTTTTACCGGGGCGGTGGCGGCCAAGAAGGGTCGATTTGAGCTGGCCGACTCCGGTACGCTTTTTTTGGACGAGGTAGCCGAGTTGCGGCCCGACCTGCAGGCCAAGCTGCTGCGGGTGCTCGAAGAGCGACGCTTCGAGCGGGTGGGCGGGGTTCGCACCATTGACGTCGATATCCGCCTGGTGGCGGCGACCAACCGTGATTTGGCCGCCCGCATGGACCAGGGACTCTTCCGGGTGGATCTCTATCATCGGCTGGCGGTCTTTCCGCTTAGCTTGCCGCCTCTGTCCGCGCGCCCTGCCGATTTGATGCCTCTGGCCGAGCATTTGCTGGCGCGTATCGGCCGGCAGCTGGGTAAGAGAAAGCTGAGCCTGAGCGCCGAAGTCGAGGTCTTGCTCAAGGCACACTCTTGGCCGGGTAATGTGCGCGAACTGCACAACGTGCTCGAGCGCGCTGCCATCCTGGTGGACGGTACCGAAATCGGCCCCGAGAATCTCGGCCTGGCTCCGGCCAAATCTTCTGCCTTGCCCACTACCGGCGGCACGCTGAAAGAAATCGAAAGACAAGCGATTAGCCAGGCGCTGGCCGAAGTTGGTGGGCATCGCAAACACGCGGCCGAAAAACTGGGCATCGGTCTGCGGACTCTCTACGAGAAGATCAAAGAATACAAACTGTAAAGAATTTAGATGGCATCAATGGCGCCGATGGGATCGACGAAGAAGGTGGCTACCACGATCAGGCGGACTTTGGCCAGACCGGCGGGCAGACGCGGGTTTTGATCGGTATCGAACTCGATTTTGCTGCGGACCCGGATGGCAAATTCCTTGAGATCGTCGGACATTTGCGAACGCAAGAAACTCTCGCCGCCGGGCACGAATGCAAACTCCAGGTCACCGACGAAGCCGGGCCCGGCGCCAGGAATGCTGCCGATGGTGCGCCAGGCCAGGCGATCGTCCGGATCGGCGTCTTTCTGATCGGCCAATTGCAGGCGCAGCTCGGGCAGATTCATGGTCAAGGTGCTGGCCTCGATGCGGACCACCAGGCGATTGAGGTCGATGCGGGCGATGACGCCTTCGGCCTTGGAGATATCGCTATATTTATCCGCATCGGCCGAACCCGGATCCGGGGTGAGATCGACTACCTCGGCCGGTGAGGTCAGCACGATGCTGTGCTTGATCGCGGGCAGGCTCTCGGGCCAGAACTCGGGCAGGTACTGGGTCTCGGGAGGAATAACGCCCAGGGCTTTGAACTCGGCTAGGGCGTCATCCACCAGATCGTCCACTGACAAATCCATGGTGAATTCGTCGATGCGCAGTTCGACTGGAATGCCGCCGGTATCACAACCCGTATACCAGGGCAGGGCAAAGGTGATTGCCATCAGCAAGATCGGAGCGTGTGCTTTCGTTATCATCGGTCGATCTCCGGAGACCCGGCCTGGGTCGTAGTGAGAAAGTGGCGCAGGGCTTGGCGGGCATTTTCGTAATTGAACAGAACAAAGTGGCCGTCGTCACTGCCGGTACCGCCGTTTTGCGGTCGGTATTGCAGGGCCGCGGCCGCAACGCCGCTGGCCACCCCGTCGATGGCCGTGTCGGTCAGAGGTGGGTTGACTTCACTCACCCCGTCGATGGCCTGTTCGATCGGCGCCACCAGCGGGATCTTCATGGCCCGAATCAGGGCCTCCTGGGTGGGGTAGGGAGTGAAGTTATCGCCGAGGCCCGAGAACATCAGGAAGGGCAGCGCCAACCGTGGTGGGTTGACCACAATTTGATCGGCGAAGGCGACCGAGTCGGCCGGGCCGAACAAGATGGCCAGTAGACCCATCATGGGATGAATGCGGCTCATGTCTGGATCACCGAACAAGGTGCCTATCATCTCGGCTACATTGACTGGTTTGGTTTTGTTCAGCAGCGACAAGCTCAGCTCGGCCCCGGCGCCACTAAATATCGCTGCCTGGATACCGGTTTCGTGCGCCAGGTAGGGAGAAGCGATAGTGGTGCCTTGCGAGTGGCCCAGAAAATAGATTTGCCCGGGATCAAAGGCAATGTCCATGTTGGCAACGACGGGCGCATCAGAATGCAAAAGGCGGGTCAGGAAGAACAAGTCGGCCGCCCCTTGCAAAGTGTTGTCGCGGCCGGCGCGGGCGTTGATGACATTGAAATATAGCGAGCCCGGTTCAGCCAAGTTCCACAAATCGGCCAACCAGGTAGCGGAACTCGGTGAGGGGTCCTGCCGGGGACCGTGCATCACGTTATCAATGCCGATGACGGCAAAACCAAGACTGGTGAAATCTTCGGTGACTGTTTTGCCGGTAAAAGATCGATAATTGCCATTGGTGCCATGGGCGTAAATCATGACCGGCCAGCCATTGGCTGGCATGGTGGGAACGGTAGGAATGGTCAAGGCATAGCACATGGTTTCGTTGCGAACTGGTTCGGGCAGACCGCTGACATCGTGCCGGCTCAGCTGGCCGCCTTGGTCGCTGGTGGGGTAAGGCCGCATTCCCTCCTGGAAAACCGGCCCGTCGTAGCTGCCGTGGATTTCGACGAAGTTGGCATGACTGGCACAGCTTCGCTCGGGGATGGTGGTGCCCGCCGCCAACAAACCGTGACAGGGCGGGGCTTGGGCCGGCGCGTCATCACAAGAAAAGGCGTCGGCGTTGAAAGCCGGCGCGGGTAGATCTTGTATCACCTGGTAGAGTTCGGCGCCCACCCGAGCCGGGTTGCCAGTGGTGAAGACCGTGGCCGCAGCCAGTTCGGAACTGTCGATGCCTTGGTCGTCGATCCAGGTCAGCAAGGGCGCGGTGGCCGAAAGTTCTTGTTCGGTGAGAGTATTGTCAGCGGTGAGAATGCGGACAAAGTCCAAGTCGGGTACGGGCGGGTCGTTACGGATGTCGCGCAAACCGGTGGTGAGAACGGCCGCGTAGGTAGTGTTGGGCGCCAGCGGCCGGCCGCTTTGGGGTGCCAGGCCAATAAAGTTCTGACAAATGTATTGGCCTCGCTCTTGGTCCAGATCGACCTGGACCGGAATATGCTGATTGTAGCCGGCCGAGGTTGGATCGATATTGACCAGATAGACCGTGGCCGCGCCGGCATCGGGGCAGAAGGGATCGCCGGCCTCGGTGGCCGGGTAGCTACCGCCGACGTCCAGGCAGATCGAAGAACGCCGCGGAAAATCGGTTAGCCGAAAGAAGACCGGACCGTTGAGGGCGAAACCGTCGGCGTCGCTTTCGATAGAGCGGATGTATTCGCCGGCCACGTCGATGCCCATGACCTCGCCCGGTGAAGGATGACCGGCCAAGGAAATGCGACCGTCGATCAGGCGAATGTCGTTGGGAAAAGGCAAACGGTAAAACTCAAGCCTGGTTTCCGCTTCTGGATCAGCAGGTGGAATTTCATAATAGACCCGGAAAGCCCCCACCTCTTCTTCGGTACGGGTGCAATCCGGCCCGGGGAAGAAGGGAATTTTCTCGCAGGTCGGCCCCGAAGTGTCGGCGATGGCACATAGATAGGGCCGACGACAATCGGTGAAAGAGGTGCAGGGAGCACTCAGGTCTTTGACCCCTTTGCCATCGGTCACCCCGGCCGGGTTGACGCAGGTGAGGGAATCTCCGTGGCAGACTAGCCCTTGCTTGCAGTCCAAGCTCAAGCCGCAAGGCGCGCCGGCGTCAGCGCCGGCGGTGCGCGCACAGACATCCTGGGTGCCGCAAAACAGCGTGGCACCGCAGTCGGTGTCGGTGGTACAGGCGTCGCCGCGTTGCGGGCCGGTAGCCAGCGGTGGCATCTCCACGCATTGGCTCGACTCGCAGGTCAAGCCCGCTTGGCACTCGGACAGTTGGTGGCAAGGATCGCCGATATAAGCACTGCCGATGGGCGCGATTTCGACTTCGGTACAAGCCGAAAACAAGCCGGCGGCCAGGCAGGCTTGGACAATGATTGCTTGCATTCTCTTAGTCTTAGTCATCACTGAATTCCCAGCCGAATTCCAGCTCGGCATAGATTGAGTGGACGTGCTCGAAGAGATCATCTTGCACGAAGAATGGCGAAGAGTTTCCGCTGCTGTCCACGATAGAGTCGTTGCCCAGGTGCAACTCGCTGCCCGGCGAGGCCACTGCCCGGAAGGTATAGGCATAGTGGGCGTTGAGAAAGAGCACGGGTAAAATTTGCAGGCGCAGTCCGGTCAAGATCACTGAGTCTTGCCGATCGGACAATGCCTCGCTGATGTTGGCGGCGTTGGGGCGCAGATAGGTGCCGAAAATCTGCAGCCAGCCGAACATGGGGAACTCGAGGTGGGCGTAGAAATGAGTATCGTTGGGGCCGGTTGACTCTTGCAGGCCGACACCCAGCGAGATTTGCTTGCCGCTGCGCTTGTTCTTGAACAAGCCCCAGCTCAGGTCGAGATTGAAGCCGTGCCGCCAACCGTTGTTCTGCCGTTCGAACCCGTTTTCGGGGTCGCCGAAGACTTGCTGGTACTTGGTGGGACCCACCTGGAAATCTTTGGCGGAATACAGATAGGCGTATTTTTGGATTTCGTAAAGCGTGTTGAAGTAAGCGGGCAAGAAGCCGTCGTCGAAGGCACGGTACTCGCTACGCAGGCGAAAAGCGCTGATCCATGGTTGGCCCAGGTTGATGCGGGCCAACATGCCGGCAGTGGCGCCACTGCCGCCGCCGTCGTTGAGATACTTGTGGAAGGTACCGTAGATTTTTACATCGGCGGCCTGGCCCTTGAGGAATTTGTATTCGATCGAAGTGCCCAAGGCGTGCACCATGGTTTCTTTTACCGCGAATCGGCCGGTGTCCGGGTCAGTGCGTACAAACGAACCGTCAAGCGACTCGCCGCTGAAAGGATGGAAGCCGGCGGCATGGCCGGTGCCTTGAACGCAGTCATTGCTGTTGACACTGAGGCGAACGCAGCGCGGCGCCTTGGTGTCGGCCAGATATTCGATACCCAGCGACAAGGAACGGGCGCTGACATCGTCCGAGAACAAAGACAATGGTTTGAGGAAGATCAAACCACCCAGGATCCGGTTCTGAAAGGTGATGTCGTTGATTTGCAGTTGGAAGCCGCCGTAGTCGTTGTAGGCGTCGAAAACCAAGCCGGTCAGAGAGCGATCGACGTCGATGTCGCCCTGGTAGCCGTTCATAAGTGTGCCATGGCCGATGGTCGACGGCCGCATAGTGTTGATGGTGAGATAAAAATTGGCTTCTTTGCGGCCGAAGGAGATGAAGCGAATGACCTTGGCGAAGTCGGATACTTCGTCCCAGTCTTGCTTGCGCACCTTGAGCCCGCCGAAGGCAAAATCGTCTCCTTGCACATCAAGTGCCAGCAGGTTCAAGG
>JAUVBB010000096.1 GCA_030591445.1 Deltaproteobacteria bacterium
AAAGAGGGCAGTTGAACACGGGGAGACAATGAGGTCAAGAGAGAGGGAGAAAGTGGGCGGCCGTGCCGCTGTTTGACGCCGCCCACCCCTTATCGTGCTCCTGCGTGCGCGCGAAAGGGGACTGGGCGGCTACGCGCGGCACTAGCGGCTACGCGCGGCACTAGTTGTGATCGAGTTGCTTTCTCTCTTCATTTGGTCATACTGCGGGGATGAAGGGGTCATTGCGGAAGAGACATAAGCCCGAGCCGTTTCCTTGTCCTTGTTGCGGGAAGATAGTGATTTTTTGTTGGAGTTGTCCTTGTGGGCTGAAAATGTGTCAGGAGTGTATGGATGATAATCAGTGGGGGGTGACTTGTAACGGGGTGACTTGGACTTGTCCGGATTGTGGGCGGACGCGATCTTATTAGCTAAAACCTTCCTCTTGGCCAAAACCTTTCTCGGCGGCGTAGGTATTCCAGAATAATAGTGGGCCGGGGTGCGTGCGGGCGCGGGCGATGAAGGCGGCGGCGGCTTTGCCGGTATAAGTCGGCTCCAAAGGCAGGCTTTGGTGGCGGGCGAAGAGTTCTACGGACTGGGTGGCTTCTTGGGTGGCGTGGCCGTAACCGCCACCGAGATAGCCTTGGCGAATTTCCAGAGACGGGTCGAGATGAAAATCGTGGCGGATGGCATCGGGGCCGGAGTGGAGTAGCTTGGCGATGCTACCAACCAATGCGTGCAGGCGGAGGCGGTTGGCGACTATGCGGTCGATGACCCGGACGGCTACTACCCGGCTTTGCAAACCACCCAGGCGCAGGCCCAGCCATAGGCCGGCGGCGGTGCCCCCGGTGCCGTAGGCCAGGTAGATCTCGTCGGGTTCGGGCAAAAGGCCTTCGGCCACTTGGGCGGCTAGTTCCAGGCCGGCGTTGACAAAACCTAGCGCGCCCAAGGGGGAGGAGCCGCCACCGGGTACCAGCAGGGCCCGGCGGCCTTGGCGTAGGCGAATGGATAGCAGGGTGGCGGCAACTGCCGCGGGTAGCAAATATTTCGAGCGGATGGGCACCAGGCGGGCGCCGGCGGCGCTATGGGCGGCACGGACGGCACGGACGTGATCGTTTTCGGGCTGGGGAAAAACGACCCCCACGGTGGCCAAATCCAGGCGACGGGCATGTAAGGCGGTGGCCAACAGGTGGTGGGAGCCGATGCCGCCCATGGTCAAGACGGTGCTGCGATCTTGGCGTTGGGGGCCGGCCAACAGGAACTCTAGCTTGCGCACTTTGTTGTCGCCATAAATGGTAGAGGACAGATCATCGCGCTTGATGTAGAGCCCGCCGTGGCCCAGCTCGGCGCCCAGGGTTTCGAGCCGCGCCACCGGGGTGGGCAACGCGGCCAGGGTCTCGGGGTCCAGGCGGGTCCAGAGCCCGGGCAAATGATGCGCCATTTCTCCCTGCCAGACTGTCATCTGCTTTCTCTAGCACAGGTCCAAGCCGGCGGCAATCGCCGGATAAATGGTGATATTCTCGTGACAGTTTTCGTGATAGGTGTACTCAGGTATGACTCGTCACTCCACAGATCCTGCTTCGCGCCGACTGCGTAATTTCGTGCTGCTGGTGGTGCTAACCGTGGCCGTGCCCAGCTTGTTGCTGACCGGCTTTGGTCTGATCGCCATGGAAAATGAGCGCGGCGCGGCCAAGGAGCGCATCAAGGAGCTTTACCGGCCTCTGCTGGAGAAACTGACCCAGCGCCTGGTCGCCAAGCTGAAGCAACTGCCCGCGGAAACCGAGGTGCCGCTCGATTCCTTGGCGGCCTGGGGACAGCGGCAGGCGGCCCAAACGGGGGCTAGCTTCGACGAATTCGTCAACCAACACCCGGCGGCACTCAATTTCTTTGTCTTCGATCGTCAGGGCCGACAGCTGGTCCCTTCCCGGGAGTCGCCCTTGCCCACGCCGCAGGGATACTTGCCCGAGTCTTTTGCCGTCGCCCAGCGCCTCGAATTGGTCGAGCGCAAATTCACCAAGGCCGCCGAAGAATATCGCGCCATCTTGGTCGCGCTCAATCCAAACGATCCGGTTCGCTGTGTGGTGCAAAACGCCCTGGCCCGTAGCCTGTTTGCCGCCGGTGCCCACCAGGCCGCCGGCCCCATCCTCGACCAAGTCACGGACAGCTGTGCCCAGTTTACTGACGCGGCCGGCTACAACCTAGCCCTGGGCGCCCATTTGAAAAAAATGATGATGGCGCCCAAGGGCTGCTCGGAATCCTTGCGTTCCCAGCTACGGGCGCTTATCGAAAAACTTCGGCGGCCCACGCTACGGGCATCGAAGGATCAAGTGATCTTCACCGCCCGCCAGGCGCTGACCCTGGCCAAGCAGCGTTGCCAAATGCAGGCCGACCAAGAGCTGGAGTACCTCAAGGCCCTGAGCCAACAAGAGACCGCCTTCGCCGCCGTGGCCGAGATGCGCAAGCATGTGGGCGAGCAGCCGCGGATCTATGCGCTGCGGGTCAACGGCGTACGGCAAGTGTTTGTCTTGCGGGGCGGCTCTACCCTCAGCGGTTTTCAGCTCACGCCCGCGGGCATGAGCCCCATGCTTGACCGGCTACTCCACGAGCTGCAAATGGAGAAAAATCTCGTCGGCCGGGTCTTTGTCTCCGAAGACATGAACCCCGACGATCGCACCGAAGCGGGTCATTTATTCTTGCGCACCACCGACCTGGCCTGGGTGCATTATTTGTACCTGCCGCCCGGCAACTCGCTCGATCAAATGGCCGAGTCGCGGGCGCGGATTTACTTCTGGGCCTTGCTGCTGCTGGTGGCCGCCCTGGTTATCGGCATCGGGCGCACCCTGGTGGTGATGGTGCGAGAATCGCGGCTTTCGCGGCTGAAAACAGACTTCGTCTCCAGCGTCTCTCACGAGCTGCGCACGCCCCTGACCTCGATTCGCATGTTTACCGAAACCTTGCTGCTGGGGCGCACCAAAACCAAAGAGCAGGAACGCGAGTGCCTAGAGACCATCGGCCGCGAGACCGAGCGGCTCTCGCGGCTGGTCGAACGCATCTTGGATTTCTCGCGCATGGAAGCCGGGCGCAAGGCCTTTACTTTCCGGCCCCAAAACCTGGTCGCGCTGGTAGATGTGGCCGTGGCCGCCTGCGCCCCGGTGATCGAAGAGCAGCAATTCGAGCTTAGCCGCTCGCTGCCCGCGGACCTGCCCCGGGTTCCGGCCGACCCCGATGCCATGGTGGAAGTAATGATCAACTTGCTATCGAACGCCTTCAAATACAGCCCCACCGATAAACGAGTCGAGCTGCAGGCACGGGTAAACGGCGCCTTTGTCGAATTGTCCATCCGCGATCATGGCATCGGCATCCAACGCGCCGATCACAAACGTATCTTCGAAAAATTCTACCGGGTCGACACCGAGCTGGCCAGCCAGGTACCGGGCAGTGGTTTGGGCCTGAGTCTGGTGCAATACATTTTGCGCGCCCACGGCGGCGAGGTTCGGGTCGAAAGCGAGCTGGGCCAAGGCAGTACCTTCACTCTGCGCTTGCCCCTAGCACCGCAAGAAAAAACCAAGGAGATCCCGTCATGAACGAAACCATTCTGGTGGTAGAAGATGACCGCTCCATCGCCAAGGGCCTGGCCCAGAACCTGCAGTTCGAGGGCTTTTCCGTGTTTCAAGCCGCGGATGGTGAGCGCGGCCTGGAGCTGGCGGTCAACAAGCAGCCCGATCTGGTGCTGCTCGATGTGATGATGCCCAAGATGAATGGTTTTGAAGTATTGCGCGAGCTGCGCCGGCGCGAGATTGAAATCCCGGTCATCATGCTTACCGCCAAGGGCGAAGAGTTGGACAAAGTGCGCGGCCTGGAGATGGGCGCCGACGACTATGTGACCAAACCCTTTGGCCTGCCCGAGCTTTTGGCCCGCATCCATGCCGTGCTTCGGCGCAAGCGCCGCCTGGACCAGGCCATGGAGAAGGTCAGCTTTGGCGATATCCAGATAGACTTCAACTCCCGCAAGGCCCAGAAAGCCGGCCAGGCGGTGGCCTTGACCTCCAAGGAATTTGACCTGATTCACCTGTTTCTCTCCCGCGAAGGCCAGGCGCTCGATCGCCAGCAAATCTTGAATCGGGTCTGGGGCTTCGACTATTTCGGCACCGATCGCACGGTCGATAATTTCATCAATCGGCTGCGCCAAAAGCTGGAAGACGATGCCAACCAGCCGCGGCACTTCCTTACCGTGCGCGGGGTGGGCTACCGCTTCAGCAAAGAGGGAGAAAAGTGAGAGGTGACCAAATGGTGACTTACCGGTGATAAGCGGGTGAGCCCCGGGCGGTAGTCTTAGAGTTAGAACAGGAGGTAGTCATGAAGCGTTTTCAAATGTTCACGGTATTGAGTTATCTCATCACAGCCGCGACGGCCACCGCCGCTGTCGACGCCTCGGCGTCCGCGCGCCAGGCCTACCAGCAGGGTCTTTTTCTGCAGCGGAGCCAGGGCGATTTGTCCGGAGCCCTGGCTGCCTATGACCAGGCCCTGCAGGCCGCCGGCACCACCGAAGACGGCAGCCTGCGCGAAGCCTTGCTCTTGCGCCGCGGCGAAATTTTCGAGCTGACCGATCAGGCCGGCGAGCTCGAAGGCACCATGGTGGCCCTGCAAAAAAGTGCCCCCGGCTCGGCTATCCTGCAACAAGTAAAGTACTTCCCGCCCGAGCTCGACCTGTTGGTCTATCTCAACATCACCAAACTATGGAACTCGCCCTTGATGTCCGCGCTCAATGTCAAAGGCGAGATCAAGAGCGAAGATCTGGACAAGCTCGTGCCCTTGATTGGCTTCGACCCCTTCCAGGATCTGCATGAGATCATTGTCGGGGCCAGCTTGGACGAAGACGAGGCCATGCCGGTCAAGCACTGGCTGATCCAGGTCCGGGGCAATATCGCCGGCTTCCAACCCAATAAATTGATCGAGAGCCATCCCAAAGAAGCCAAGCAGTTCATGGTCAAGAACAAGACTCTGCACGGCAACAAGACCCTGGTTTTTCGTATACCGCTCGACCAGGATCCCAAGAAAATGATGACCGTGGGCATGAGTCGCCTAGACGATCACACCGTCTGGGCCGGCGACCTCAAGAGCCTGAAACGGGCGCTGGCGGCCCGGGCCGGTAAGGCCCCCGGCCTGCGCGCCAATCGCAAGCTGGCCGCCCTGACCGAGAAGTTGCCAAGCTCGGCCACCTTCTGGGTAGCCGTCACCCCCGAGCGCATTTTGTCCCAGCTCGAAGATCTCAAGGGCATCCCGGGCATGCCGGACAAGATGCCCGAGATCGAAGGCGTCACCGTCACCGGCACCTTCGACGCCGACTTGTCCTTGGCCGCCTCGGTCTGGGCCGGCGACCAGGAATCGGCCCGGCTCATCGGCGACGTACTGCGCGGCTTTATCGCCCTGGCCCAACTGGCACCTATGAAAGATCCGCTGGCGCGCCGGGCGATACAAAGCCTGCGGGTAGCCAGCGAAGGCAAACGCCTAAGCGTCTCGGTGCAACTGCCCGGCAAACTGCTGCAACAAGCCGCCCGCAAAAAAGCCCACCACGCCGACATGCTCCCCCCGGTGCCGCCGGTGCCGCCGGTTACTCCCGCAGCACCCGCACCCCCGGCACCCCCCACCCCTTAGCATCACCCGAACCCATCGATTAACGTTTTTGGCAAAATGCCCCTACCGTGGCAAAATTCGGACATTCGGCAATTGACAGTCCGACCCCGCTGTGACACATTTCTGGCCGTGGGTGGTGAAAAAGCCCGCAAAACCGAAATGATGCGTGTACTCTCGCTTTTAGCGATCTGGTGTTTTTGGGCGTGCCTTTGGTGCGGATGTCCAGCTGTGGGCGGCCGCGGCCCGGCCGCACCGGTGATCGAGGTCGAGGCGGCGCAGGCAAGGGCCACGCGGCCCAAGGAGGCGGCATTGACCATGGAACGAATCGGCACCCTGCATCGGGCCCGACTAGACAATGGACTGACGGTGCTCATGCAGGAAAACCACCACGCCCCGGTGGTCACCGTGCAGGTGTGGGTCAACGTCGGCAGTGCCGATGAAAACGATGCCGAACGTGGCCTGGCGCACCTGACCGAGCACATGTTGTTCAAGGGCACCAAAAAACGGGCGGTGGGAGAAATTGCCGAGGCCATCGAATCGGCCGGCGGCGAGATCAACGCCTGGACCTCTTTCGATCATACTGCCTATCACGTGGTGATGGCTTCCCGTTTTCTAGACCGCGGCATCGAGGTACTAGCCGACGCGGTGCAAAATTCGCGTTTCGACGCGGCCGAGTTAGAGCGGGAAAAAACGGTGGTGCTGGAAGAAATCAAGCGCTCGCGCGATCTGCCGTCGCGCAATGTGGGTGACTTGCTTTTTACCGAATCCTTTCGCAGCCACCCCTACCGGCATGCCATCCTGGGCACGGCGGCCTCGGTCAGTAGCTACCAACAAAAAGATATGAAGGCTTTCTTTCGGCGCCACTACCACGCGGCCAATATGACTGTGCTGGTATTGGGTGACATTAATCCCGCCGCCACCTTGAAAAAGATGCAACGCTACTTCGGCGCCGCGCCAAAACGAAAGCCGGTCGAGCGCAAACGGCTCGCCGAGACGCCGCAGCGCAAGTTGCGGGTCAAACTGGTGCGCGATGACATTGCCGAAGCCTACTTCAGCCTGGGCTGGCACATCCCGGCGGTCCAGCATGAAGACGTGCCGGCACTCGACACCCTGGCGCTGCTGTTGGGCCAGGGCGCAAGCTCCCGCCTGCAGCTGCAGGTCAAGCGGGGCAAGAACCTGGTCAACGACATCTACGCCTATGCTTACACGCCTATGGATCCGGGTATCTTCGTGGTCGGCGGCTCTTGCCCGCCGGCCAAAACGCTTACCGCCATGGACGCCGCGCTTAAAGAAATCGATCAGATGATCCAAGTCGACGTGTCGACGGCTGAGCTGGCCAAGGCCAAATCGATCATCGAAAGCGAAAATCTCTATCTGCGCGAGACGGTCCAGGGCATGGCCCGCCGCCTGGGCTACCATCAAACCTTGCTCGACGACCCCCTCTATGGCGAAGTTTACTTGGGCCGCGTGCTTTCGGTCACGGCCGAGGATTTGCGCCGGGTGGCCCAGACCTATCTCGGCCGCCAACAGCTGACTGCCGCGGTTTATCTGCCTAAGAATAAGGCTACTAAGATAGATACTGCTAAAATCCGATCTCGGCTGGCGCGGAAAGCGAAAGCTATGGGGCCCTCCTTCGCTAAAGCTACGGAGGGTAAAGTCGAGCGCATCAAATTGCCTAAGGGGCCGACCCTGCTGATCGAAGAGGATCACAGTAACGCTCTGGTGTCGATACGCGCGGCTTTCCTGGGCGGGGTGCGCTACGAGACCGCGGCCGACAACGGCATCAACAGCTTCCTCGCCGGCATGATGAACCGGGGTACCGAAACCCGCTCCGCCGACCAGATCGCCCGGGCGGTAGACGCCATGGCCGGCAGCTTGGGCGGATTTTCGGGCCGCAACTCCTTCGGGCTCCGGGCTGACTTTCCCTCGGCCCACTTTGCCCGCGGTTTTGATTTGTTCTGTGATTGCCTGTTTCGCTCCTCGTTTCCAGAGGCAGAAATCAAACGCGAGCGCGAGTTGACCTTAGAAGATCTGCGCAGCCGCGAGGACAATCTGTCCGGCCTGGCCTTTGACCTCTTTCTGACCAAGCTCTACCACAAGCATCCGTATCGCCTGCCGATCCTGGGCAACCGTCAAAGCGTGCTGTCCTTTCGGCGCCAGCAGCTCATCGACTACGCCGCCCGGCGCTATACGCCCGAAAACATGGTGCTGTCGATCGTGGGCGATGTCGACACCGAGCAGGTAAAAAAACTGGTAAGCCAACACTGTCGCTCTGCCTCCAAACGGACCCGCTCGGCGCCCCCCAAGATCAGTCTTGAGGCGCGCCCCCAGACGATACGGCGCGCGGAGATACATCGTCCCAAGGCCCAGGCTCATTTGGTCTTGGGCTTTATGGGCACCACCTTTTCCTCCCGCGATCGCCACGGCCTGGAAGTGCTGCTGGCGGTACTTACCGGCCAGGGCGGCCGTATCTTCTTCGAGTTGCGCGACCGCCGCTCCTTGGCCTATGCCGTGTCCGGCTTTTCACTCGAGGGCATCGAGCCCGGTTACATCGCCTTTTACCTGGCCACCGATCCGGCCCGGGTAGACGAGGCTATCAGCGCTTTGACCCAAGAGCTGGTCCGCCTGCGCAAGCAGCCCGTCTCGGCCAAAGAGCTGCAACGGGCCAAGCGCTATCTCATCGGCAGCCAGGCCATCGGTCTGCAAAGAAAATCCGCCCGGGCCACCGCTCAGATTTTCGATGAACTCTACGGCATCGGCCACCTCGCCCACCGTAAATATCCCGAACACATCCAAGCCGTCACCCGCGAGGAAATACAGCGCCTGGCCCGCCGCTATCTCGATCCCAAGCACTACACCCTGGCCCTGGTACGCCCCCCCCCCGGCAAGTAAAACCCCAAAAACACGACATTCTCGTCGATCCCCTTCGACCCCGACGTCGAAGGAAATAAAGGCGCGCACAACCCAGGGGTCAAAAAGCCTGAAAGTTGCGAGAATCAGACCCGATAGGCCCTGCGGTGGCTTGGCATGTTTTCTGCAAAAACAAAGAGTTAGACAGACAGAATTCGTGTGGTGAGTGGGGAAAGGAGACCTCTATGTTTCGTAATATTGTTGCCATTGGCTTTGCTTTGCTTTCGATGGGTTGGGCTGCGGCTTGCAGCCGCAACTCCGATTATATCGACGGACCCGAAGCACAACTGTTGTCGTTAAGTCCTTCCTTGGTTTGCACCGAGCAAATCGCGCGCAGCGTCGAAATCAGCGGCGAGGGCTTGGCGCCGTTGATCATCGAAGCCGCTAAGGATGTACAAGCGGTGTTGCCCTCCTTGTACTTACTGCGTAGCCACGATCTGCAAGGCGAGGCGGTCAGTGGCGAGGCGGAAATCCAGATCCCACCCAGTGCGGTCTCTTGGCAAAGCCAAAGTGCCATGCAAGCGGTGTTGGGCCCGGCGCTCGAATTGACCGCCGGCCTCTATCGCTTGCGGGCCCACAATGAGGCCGGCGCGGAAAGCAGTTTGGCGGGCGCCTTGTTGGTGGTGAACCCGCCCCGGCTCGAATCGGTTGCTCCCGATCTGCTTTGCCTGGAACAGGCCGGCGCCGAGTTGGTTCTCAGCGGCGAGGGATTCATCGATGATCGCGGCGCCTTGCCGGTGGTTCAAATCGGCGATTTACTGATTAGCGATCCCATCCTCGGCCAATGCCAGGATCTGGCCGGCGCCGTGGCCGGGGTCCGTATCTGTAAGCAGCTTACCGTCAGCTTGCCCCAGGCAGCACTCGCGCCCGGGGCCCATGCCCTCGCCGTCACCAACCCCAGCACGGTAGACTGCGTAAGCGAACAAAATGTGACCATCGCCGTGGTGGCCGCCCCGGCGGTCGACGCGGTCGAGCCTGATTTATTTTGCGGCGATCAAGAGGCGGTAGAACTAAGCCTGCACGGGGCCGGCTTCTTGTCGGTCGCTGGGGTCTTGCCGCTAGTCGAGCTGGCCGGTCTGGAACTTGCCGCCGGCTCTCTGAGCGACTGTAATAATATTGAAGGCACCCTGCTTGATGCCCAAAGCTGTGCCGGCCTGAGCGTCACCGTGCCCGCCGGCAGCTTGAATGAAAGCGGCCTCATCGATCTTGGCGTACGCAACCCCGCCCCGGCCGCCTGTACCCTCACGGTCCCCGAGGCCTTCTTCCATCTATCGGCGCCGGCCATCTCCCGGGTCAGCACCGTGGTCGCCTGTGACGCCAATGCCACCGAGCTTATCGTCTTGGGCAGTGGCTTTTTGGTGCAAGCCGGCGATCCGCCCTCGGTAAGGGTCAACGATATCGAGGCGACGGTAACCGCGGTAGGCGACTGCGCGCCGCTTGCCGATCTGGCCAATGCCGAACTCTGTGCCCGACTCGACATCAGCGTGCCGGCCGGCACCATCAGCCTGGGCGATCACACGGTGGTGGTGACCAATCTCACCGAAATCGCCTGCAGCGCCAGCGCCATCATGCACATCGATCTGCCGCCCACCATCAGCGCGGTGGCCCCGCTCGAGCTATGCAGTTCGGGCGGCACCATCACGGTCAGCGGCGAGCGCTTTTTTGACGGGGCCGTGGTCAGCATTGGCCAGGGCTCCGAATTTACCAACTTGGAGACCAGCTGGATAGACAACCAGACCGTCGAAGCTCTGGTGCCCGATCCCACCGAGCCCGGGCTCTACGATGTCACCCTTACCAACGCCGACGGCTGTGCCCACACCCTGGTCGGCGCGCTGGACATCGCCCCGCTGCCGGTGGTCTTTTTTGTCGATCCGCCCAATCTCTATTCCGGCGTCAATATCCAGGTCACCGTCTACGCCAGCGGCATTCTGGGCGCGGTGGCCGGGGTGCGCATCTATCCTAGCGGCGCGCCGGCCGCGGCCATCGATCTCACTTATACCTACGTCGAAGCTTCGCGCATCCAGGCCCTGGTACCGGCGGGTCTGGACCCCGGCGCCTACGACATCGAAGTCATCGACGATCTGGGCTGTCTAGGCAGCTTGATCGGGGCCTTTATGGTGACCCAAGATCTAAGCGTGACCATCGAGCGGGTGGAGTTGCCTTTCGGCTGGACCGATGCCCGCACCGGCGTCAATATTTACGCGCCGGCCAGCCCGCCGGTCGACAGCCAAAACTTTGCGCCTACCCCCCGCTTCTACTTGAACCCAAGCGCCGCCGGTGATGGCACCCTGGCCTCAGAACTGAATCACGTCTCCTTTGTTTCGGCCGAGCGCGTCTCGGCGGTGGTGCCCGCCGGACTCAGTGTCGGTCACTATGATCTAATCGCGGTCAATCCGGACGGGGGCATCGGCTTGCTGGCCGAGGCCTTCGAGGTCACCACCCTGCCACCGCCACGGATCGAGGCCTTGTCCCCGGCCAGCGTGGTCAACCAGGACTTGCAAGAGGTCACGGTTCTGGGTGAAAATTTCCGGGCACCTACCGTGGCCGCCATTTGCTTGCAGCCCGACGACAGCACGGTGACCCTGGTCGGCGACCTAATCAGCAGCGGGGCCAGCTCCTTGCTGGTAGAGTTCGACTTCGTCAGCCAAAGTGTCCAGGATGGCACCGTTTGCATAATCAAGGTGACCAACGACGACGACACCTACGCTCGCTACTCGGCGCTGGGCATTACCAATCCCTCACTGAACCTGGAGTTCTTCAGCGCCACCGCCGCCATGCAAGTGGCCCGACGGGCGCCCTGTGCGGCGGCGGCCAACGCTGCCGACGGGGCTCGCTTTGTCTACGCCGTGGGCGGAGACGACGGCAATAGCCAAGACAGTGTGGCCGGTCAGTTCTACGACAGCATCGAGATGGCCGCTATCGATCCCTACGGCGAGTTGAGCAGCTTTAGCCTGCTGCCCAATCGATTGCCGGCGGCCCGCAGTTTCCATGCCTGTGCCACCATCGGCCGCTATCTCTTCGTGGCCGGCGGTAGCGACGATGCGGGCGCAAGCCAAAAGGTCTGGCGCGCCAAGGTGCTGGATCCGGCCCTGGCGCCGATTATCGAAGACGTGGATTTGCGCGTGGTCGATGGCGCCGCCCTGCTGGATCCGGGACGCTATTCCTATCGGGTCTCGGCCCTGCGGCCGCTTGGCGACAGCGACAACCCAGGGGGCGAGAGTTTGGCCTCTGATTCCTTGTCGATCCAAACCCCGGCCATCGATCAGCGGCTGGAGATCACCATCCACTGGACCGAGGTGTTAGACTCGGTCGGCTACCGCATCTACCGCAGCCCGACGGCCAATCTGGCCGGCGGCACCGAAGTCCTCATCGGCGAGGTGGCCGGCAACACCCTCAGCTTCACCGATGACGGCTCGGCCACGCCCGGCTCCGCCCAGGCCATGCCCCTGGGTGCCATGGGCGTGTTCTATCCGCTCCCCGATCTGCTATCGGCCCGCGAAGGCGCGGCCATGGCGGTAGCGAGTGATCCCGTCGACGACTCCATCCGCTATCTGTACTTGCTGGGCGGCCGCGATGCTGGCGGCACCGGCTTGGCCAGTATCGAACGCTTGCGGGTACAGCTCGACAGCGAGGGCAAACAGAGTCTGGACCCACTATGGCTAGCCAATAGCGAAAACATTGGCCCGGCCCGCTGGCAACTGCAGGCCTATGTGGCCAACGAGCAGAGTGCCGGCTACATCGTGGCGCCGGGAGAAAGCTGGATTTACGCCGGCGGTGGCTTGCGTGACGACCTGCTGGAACTGGTGCCCGATATGGTGGCCCTATTGGTCGAAGCCGGTGGCGAGCTAGGCGCTTCGGCCGGAGCCCGCTATGTGGTCGACACCATGCAACCCTACCGGGCCGGTTATGCCGGCGCCATATTCAACAACCAGATCTTCGCCTTTGGCGGTAGCCAGGCCGAAGCCAGTTTGGAATCCTCATCCATTGAAATGTGCGGGATCATCACCGGAGCCTGCAGCGCCGCCATCCCCGATCCACCCGATCTGGCCAACTGGAACAACCTGGGCATCGACCTGACGGTAGCGCGTTACCTGAGCGCCGGGGTCACGGTCAGTGCCTTTATCTTTCTGTTGGGCGGCATCGACGACAGTCAGCCGGCGGTACCGCTGGCCGCCACCGAAAAGACCCTCTGGTGAGAAGGAGAAAACGATGAAAACGCTCACCCTCCCATTGTTGATAGCCGGCCTGCTTTGCTTTAGTGGCCCCGCCTCCGCCGACAACTCTAGCGCGGACCAGCCCGCCCAGCACCTGCTGGGCTTCGGGCTCAAGGGCGGAGTAGCCTTGCCCCAACTCAACTCACCCATGGACACCACCTTCTTTCTGCACTTAGAAGGCGTATACCAACTGCCTTTCTTCGGCTCCCGCCTGGGGATCCTGACCTCTTTGGGCTACAGCCACCCCAGCGCCAGCGGCATAAGCGATCTGGCCGGCGTCGAAGGCGGCAGCTATAGCTGGACCATGGTGCAACGCCAGACCACCTGGGATCTCGGCTTCCTAATCAAGCTCCGCCCCGAACCGGCCGACTGGAATCTGGGCTTCGCCCTGGGCCATCGACTGCTCATGCTCTCGACCCTGGTAGACGGCGAGGCCGATGGCGAAGTCTTCGGCGAACACGACGAACGCGCCACCCTGCCCGGCGCCTTCGCCGCCTTCGAAGCCGAATACCGCCTCGGCCCCGGCGTACTCACCGCCGAAATCCTCTTCGCCTCCCTCTTCCAGGATCTGCGCACCACCGGCGTCTACGCCCTGACCGAAATCGGCATCTTGGTCGGCTATCGGGTAGTGCTGGCGTTCTAAGTCGGGTCCGCAAGAACCGCGCCTCTTGACGCTGTGGTGATGGGTCGGTAGGATGCCGGCCTATATGGTCTCGTCTTCTTCCTTCATAGCCGACCGTGATTTGCCCTGGCAGCAGTTGTGGCTGCGGGTGGGGCCCGCGGACTTGGAGCGGGTCTGCGATTTGTTGTGGACCATGGCTTGCCGCGGGTTGGAGATGGTGGACAGCAGTCATCCAAACCCGCCTGGGGATTTGGGCGCGGGCCAGGTGGAAATTAGGGCCTCTTTTGAGCCCGGGATTGACTTTGCGGCCCTCGAGAATCGGCTGGGCGATGTGCCAAGCCGGGTGGTGACGATCAAGGGCGAAGATTGGGAAGAGGGCTGGAAACGCTTTTTCGTGCCCACCCGGGTGGGTCGCTTTTCGATTCACCCGAAAGGGGAGGCGCCCGACCCGGAAGCGCCTTTTGCCGTGCGCATTGATCCGGGCCTGGCCTTTGGCACCGGACTGCATCCGACCACGCGGCTGTGTTTGGCTGCGCTCGATTCTCTGCCCCCGGCGGCTAGCTTGCTTGATGTCGGCTGTGGCTCGGGAATTTTGGCCATTGCCGCGGTCCGCGCGGGCACAGCAAGGGTGGTCGGCGTCGACACCGATGCCCAGGCCTGCCGGGTGGCCCGGGCCAATGTGGCAGCCAATGATCTCAGTGCCGCCATCGAGATTCTCGACGGCGGCATCGAGCAGGTGACCACGACTTTCAAGCTGGTGGTGGCCAACATTTTGTCTTCGGTGCTGGCCGCGCTGGCGCCGGCTTTGGCCCAACGCACCGAGGCCGGTGGGACTTTGCTGCTTTCGGGCTTGTTGGTAGAAGAAGCCGACCAGATCGCCGCGGTCTTTAGCGAACACAATTTTTCCATCCAAGACCGGCAAGACCAGGACGAGTGGAGTCTCCTGCAGTTGCGCCGTAGCCAAGACGAGGGCAAACCGTCATGAGTCAATCGCGCCTATACTTGCCTCCCCAAGATTGGCAAAGCCCGGTCTTGCTGAACACCGCCCAGCGCCGCTACTTGGTTGACGTCCTGCGCCTGGGACCCGGCGATCAAATCGAAGTTTTCGACGGCCAGGGCTTTGTTTGCCCGGCCAGTCTGCAGCGCCGCGATCAGGCCTGGACCCTGGAGTTGGGCACCCGCAGCCGGCACCATGACCCGCGCCCGATCACCCGCCTGGCCGTAGCCCTGGTCAAAGGCCGCAAGCTCGATACCGTGGTGCGTATGGCCACCGAGGTGGGCATGGCCGCTTTACAACCTTTTACCTGTTCGCGCTCGGTCTCGCGGCCGGCTTCAGCAGCCTTGGTGGGCAAAGTGGCCCGCTGGCAAAGCATCGCCGAGGAGGCCGCCCGCCAGTCCGGGCGAGCCACGGTGCCGGAGATCGCGCCGGTACTGTCCTTTGCCGATCTCTTGGCTGCCCCCTCGAGCGAGCTGCGTCTGATTTTACAACCTAGCGACCAGGCGCCGCTGCTGGCAGACTGCCTGAGCGAGGCCGGCGAGCAGGCCCGCTTGCTGCTGATTGGGCCCGAAGGCGGCTTCTCGGCAGCCGAGGTGGCCGCGGCGGAGACAGCCGGAGTTCGCTCGGTGCGGCTGGGTCTGCCCATCTTGCGGGCAGAGACCGCCGCGGTGGTGGCCGCCGCGATGGCTTGTCTTGACAGAAGGCCGCGTATCCGATAAGGAAATTCCAAAGGATCGATCACTATGATTTGCCCTCATTGCGCGTTTCCAAACGAATCGGAAGCCCCTGTTTGCCGAAAGTGCAAAGGCGACCTGGGCGCGGAAGCTCCCTCGGAGCAGGGCTGGCTCAAGGGGCCCGCCTCGCAACCGCCCTCCGCCGGCTCCGTCCCCATCGATGGCGAGCTCGATCAGCGGGTCACCGACTGTCTGGCTGAGGCCAAACAGATGGAAGCGGACCAGGATTTACGCGGGGCCTTTCTGATTTGTCAGTCTTTGTTGATCGATTGTTTCGGTGACATCGCGCCGAAGCCGCAAGCAATGCTTTATGCTTATATGGCGCATGTGAGTCAATTGCAGGGGAAGAGTGAGCGGGCGGAGAAGTATCTGAAGAAAGCTCGGGTTTTGGTGCCAGAACCAACATCAGAACCAACACCAGAACCAGAACCAGAACCAACACCAGAACCAACACCAGAACCAACACCAGAACCAGAACCAGAACCAACACTAGAACCAGAACCAGAACCAACACTAGAACCAACACCGGTGCTTGCTCCTGAGACTGCGCCTGAAATAGAGGCCGAGCCCTCCTTCGCTGAAGCTTCGGAGGGCAGGGAGGACGAAGCGCTTATGGTGCGAGTGGCCGGGTTTTGGGCGCGCTTCGCGGCATTCTTAGTAGACACTTTACTGGTCCTCACGGTCTACATCCTAACCATGGTCTTCTGTTCCCTATTAATAGGCGAATCAGCCGTAGCGGCTTTTTTGTATTTTGGTCGGGATCTCACTACGCTGGCCTTGGCCCTGAGTCTTTTCATGTTTTTCCTGATTGCTTACCAAACTATTTTTGCCCGTTTTGGTGGGCAGACGGCGGGAAAGAGGCTGTTGGCTATCCGGGTGGTGACCCAAAGTGGTCACGAGCTGAGCACTGGGCGGGCTGTGGCGCGGGCCTTGGGGATGTTGTTGGCCACCTTGCCCGGTCTGGCTGGTTTCCTCTGGACTGCCTTTGACCGCAATCGTTGCGGCTGGCACGACTATATTGGCCGCACCTATGTTGTCTACACTGAAAACAAATCATGACCGGAGCGCGCAACGGTGATTGACTCCCTGGCCAAAAACCTGGTGGAACAAGGCTTGGTGACCCCGGCGCAAATGGATGACATTCTCCAGCGTCAGGTGGTGATGGGCGGGTCGATCGATACCAACATCCTGGAGATGAAGCTGCTCGACGAGGCGGCCATCAGTATGGCGCTGGCGAACTTCCACCACTTGCCGGTGGCCAACGCCGAGTTGCTGGAAAAACACGACGCCAGAATGATCAAGCTGTTTCCGGCCAGCCTGGCCCGCAAACACCAGGTGGTACCGGTGGCGGTGGCCGGCCGCAGTGTGCTCATCTTGTCCTCGGCCCGAATACATCCCTTGGTAGCAGAAGAAATTGGTTTTCTGCTCAGCTTGACCCTGAAAAATTTCATCGTTAACGAAGCCCGCTTACAACAGTTGCTTAGCAAGTGGTATCAAATAGAAATCGATCCGCGCTTTACTGCCCTGCTTGGCAACCTGGGCGATTTTTCTTTGGGCACCCACGCCGATGACAGCCCTCATCCCGACGCCATGGCCGCTAGCGAGGCGCTGGCCTCGGTCCGCAAGGGCAAGGGCAGCCAAAGCGTGGATACCGCCAAAGTTGCCCAGGTGGTCGACGTCATCCAAGCCGAAGAACGCCAGCAGCGCCAGCAAAAAGAGGCAACTCGCACGGCCCGCCTCAGCCTGGACGAAGCCCTAGCATCTTTGTCGGCGGCCGGCCGGCGCGATGAACTAGTCGATATCACCTTGCGTTTCGCTCGTCAGTTCAGTCAATTCGCAGCCCTGTTTCGGGTAGATCGGGAATCCATCCTAGGCTGGGATGCCACCGGCAGCAACGACGCCGCTGAGCGGGTACGTAAAGTCCACCTGAACATCAGCGAAAGCTCCGTCCTGAGCATGGTCACCCAGACCCGCGCCTACTACCTAGGCGCCATCTCCGACTCCCCCGGCAACCAAGCCCTGCTCGAGGCCCTGGGTAGATCCAAGCCCAGAAATGTCTTCGTAGTTCCCATCCTACTCAAGAATCGCCTAATCGCCCTGCTATACGGCGACGGCGGCAACCGCACCATCTCTGGAAGCAGACTCACTACCCTACTAGTATACGTAAGCCGCCTCAGCTCCGCATTTGAGCAACTAATCCTAAAACGAAAAGCACCTTCACCCCCCGTAGCTTCAGCGAAGGGGGGCGAATCCTCCATAGCTTTAGCGAAGGAGGATCCTGCTTCTGCCCAGCCAACACCAGAATTAATGCCAGAAGCCAAGCCTGAGCCCGTTCCTACGCCTAAGCCTGAGCCCGTTCCTACGCCTAAGCCTGAGCCCGTTCCTACGCCTGAGCCTACGCCCGTTCCTACGCCTGAGCCTACGCCCGTTCCTACGCCTGAGCCTACGCCCGCTCCTGAGCCTACGCCTGAGCCGCCCGCTCCCGCACCAAAAGTCTCGACCAATTTAGGTTTCTTCCCCTCGCTTTCGCAAGTACAAGCGAAGTCAGAATCACTGGTAGATCCCTTCAGTGCCCAACCAAACGAGCAGCGGGTGAAACTTGATGATTACTCAGATTTCGATCAAGGCGTGGTGGTAGTCGACACCGAGTCGAATGTGGTAGTGGTCGACACCGAAGCCAGTTTCGTACCGGTCACCGAGAAACCAAAAACCAAAGCCCCAGCCGTGCTCAAAGAGGCACCGCCAAGCAAGACACCAGTCACACCCGCGGTAGCCGCAAGCTCGACGCCTTCGCGTAAGATCGTTGTAATCACCCAAGAGCCCGTACCCGTGAAAGTAGCGCCCCAAGAGCCCGTACCCGAGAAAGTAGCGCCTCCTGAACCCGCGCCCGATGTAGTAGTACCTGATGTAGTACCAGCGGCAACGCCAGAAACCGAAGATATCCCGGAAATAATTGGCGAAGAAGAACCTACCGTGTCACCCGAACCCGTGTCACCCGAGCCCGCAACCCCCGACCCCTCGGAGGCCGAGCAAGCCGCGG
>JAUVBB010000512.1 GCA_030591445.1 Deltaproteobacteria bacterium
ACCACCAAACGCTGCTGTTCGAGCCGGGCCCGTCGTTCTTTGACTTCAAAGGTCAGTGCTCTTTTTTCCAGTTGGGCTTTCTTTTTTGCAAAGGCTAATTTGTGGGTAAGAATCTCGACATCATCAATTGATTTTTCATATTCTACCGCGGTTAAAATACCCAATGTGCGGGATTTCTCTGCCCGCTGTTGCGCTCGCTTGGCAGCATTGAGCTGAACCTCGAGAAGATCGATGTTCTGTTTGAGTAACAAGGGAACTTGCTCAGATTGGATGCGTTTGCGCTCGAGTTCAGCAGATAGAGAAAACAGCTCGGACTTTTCCTGACTCAAATGGCTTTCCAGTTCAGGGCTGTCCACGATGCCGAGTTGTTGCCCTTTTCTGACCACTTCACCTGCTCGGGTAGATACGGTTACGATGCCTGGAGATGGGCTAAAAACAGTGGGATGGAAGGCCGCCACTGCCTTGCCCTGCACTGGGATCTCACGCACCAGATCTCCTTTGACCGCGGTTCCAAGCCGAATTCTCGATACGTCCACCGAAAGCTCAGAGCGCGACCATCGCTGAAGGGCCGGATAGAAAAACACAGCGGACGCCGCCAAAATCAAAATAATGAAACCGATTGCTAGCCGTTTGCGAGAAAGTAGAACTGTTTGTTTCAGTGGTCGGTCAGCTGCAATGTGGTCCCGTATCATGGGCACACTCCTTGGTGTTTTAGGTGCCGCAGTCTACTAGAGCAATGAACGTGCCAACCAACGCGGTAAAACTACCTTTGAAACATCTCTCAATTATTCTTGCTGCTAGAGTTCCTCTCCGTGCTAGAAAGGATAAGAAATATAGCTGCTTAGGAGTTTTTAATGGGTTGGGCCTCTAAGCGGCTATGGTAACTCGAACCGTGAATAGATAGTCACATTCCAATGTGGCCATCGGTGTTTGCCAAAAACTGTCCGTGACACCTGTCCGATATCGGACACCTGTCCGGGGGCGGCATAATGAGAAAATGGGTCAGATTCCAGAGGAATTTCTGTCGCGGAGTCGGGTTTATACGTGATTTGCCTTGTCCATAGCGAGGGTCTATTGTTGCATCGCTACCAAGAATGGCGACCGGGAGTGAGCGAGCTTGGCGAACAAAATGTTGCCTGACCACGGGGCGATTCGGTCGGATGGTGCTTCGCGCGGCCGCGGATCGTCCATGCGTTCGAGGATGGGAATCAGATGGAAGATATTATGGCAATGGTCCTGGTATTCATTATCGTGGTGTTCATTATCCTGATGCCAATCGTCGACTATCTTTTTCGGTTTCGCTGTCCGGCGTGCGGTAGTAGGAGGGGCAGAAAGTCGGCCTCGGGTCGTTGGGATGGGGTGAATGACCAGGGGCAGCGCCGTGGCGGAGCCTTCTCTTATATGGAGTGCCGGCATTGCTTGGCTCATTGGAAGAAGTACCGCGGCACATGGGATCCTGTTGATGATGACGAATGGAAGCAGCGAACTTAGGTCAGAAATATTTCATGGTAGAGGTTTCATATGCATGTCTATGTTGTTTTCGCCCATCCAAGTAAAAAGTCGTTCAACAGAGCGGTACTTGAGGCCTTTGTTCGGGGTCTGGGAGATGCTGGGCATAGTTGTGAGATTGGGGATTTATACGAGATGGGATTTGTTTCGGATATGGATCTTGAACAGTATGACCGGGAGGTTGGGCTTGATCCTGAGGCGGCCATACCGAGTGATGTCAAGATAGAGCAGGATAAAATCAATAGGGCCGATGCTTTGGCTTTTGTTTATCCGCTTTGGTGGAGTGATTGTCCGGCCAAACTGAAGGGCTGGTTCGACAGGGTGTTTACCAATGGCTATGCGTACTTCTACGGGGAAGACGAAGAACGATATACCAAGATTGAGATCGAGCGGGCTATCGTCATTTGTTCGGCGGGGCATAGCCTGGACCATCTCGAAGAAACCGGAATGGTGGAGAGCATGAAGCGAGTCATGCTCAATGATAGGCTGCTGGGGGTGGGTGTGAAAGAGGCGAGGCTGGAAATTCTTGGTGGGATGATGCCTACAGACAATACCCATCGGCAGGAGAATCTTGAGCGAGCTTATGATCTTGGCAAGAAGCTGTGACTGAGTGAGAAAATCTTAAGGACTCCGAGGAAAAACTGCTTCGAAAACCTCAGCAGTTTCCGCGAATCCCCATAACCCCCTGTTTGGTGCCTCTGGCTTGGGTCTGATATACTTTGAGCTCACCCTGGAGTGTGGATTGGCGCGATGGCTACTATGGATGGCGGTGGTTTTGCTGCCCGGCTTGTCGGCTTGGGCAGGGCCGTTCTATATCAATAGCCAGGGTGCTCGGGTGGAGCTGCGGCCGACTGCGGTGCTGGCTCCGGATTGGGCGCGCGGGGCTCGGGCTGCTTTTGTGGGGGCGGATGGCAAGCAGGTATTCTATCTCGATCGGGAATTTATCGTTCGGCTGCGAGAGCCTTGGGGGCGGGGGGAGCTGGAGGCGATGGGGCTTTCGCCGCTGCGGGCCTTGAATCGGGCGCAGACTAGCTGGCTGTGTCGGGCGGCTGATGCCCAGGGGGCGCTTGCGGGGGCAGTGGCGGCGGCGGGGCTTGCCGAGGTGGTCTGGGCGGTGCCGGACTTTATCTTGCCGGTGCGCTTGTTATGGCGGCCGGCCGATCCTTTTTACTCGCGCCAGTGGCATTTGCACCAGGAGGCGGGGGGACATATCCGGGCTGAAGAGGCTTGGGAGATTAGTCGGGGGGATCCGGTGGTGGTGGTGGCGGTGATCGATACCGGCATTGAGCCGAACCATCCCGATTTGGGTCCCGATAAAGTGATTCACCGTTACAACGCTGTCGACGACAATGAAGATTCAACTCCTTATGGCGATGCCCTGGGGGCGCATGGAACTTCCTGTGCCGGGGTGGTGGCGGCGACCGCCGATAATGGGCTGGGAGTGGCGGGGGTTTGCCCGCGGTGTTCCTTGATGGATGTAAAGAGCTTTGATGGGCCCGGGGCCAGTATCTCGGCCGGTATCGAGGCCATTACCTACCCGGCCGAAAATGGGGCCTGGGTTCTGTCGCTGAGTTGGGTTTATAGCATCGTTGACCCGCAGGTGGATCTTGAGCCGGTGTATCAGGCAATTCGGGATGCGGTGGTCCAGGGTCGCGGGGGCAAAGGGGCGGTGGTGGTATTTTCGGCGGGCAACGGCGGCATCCCTATCGTCGAAGTCTTACCCCAAAACATGCCCGAGGTGATGGCGGTGGGCGGGACAGGCCCAGACGACCAGGTGGTTTCATACTCTGCCTACGGTCCCAATCTGTCGGTGGTGGCGCCCACCTGGACCGGCCGGGGCGAGGATCCGGCCATCATGACCACCGATACCCTGGGGGATCGCGGTCATTCTCGTGGGGGTTGGTACTGGAAGAGCGGACCCGAACCCGACTATGAAGACAGCCTCAGCGATTTGCCGGAACCGGATGTCGAGGGTGATTACACCGCCTACTTTTCCGGCACCTCGGCGTCTTGTCCCATGGTCGCCGGGGTGGTGGCATTGGTTTTTTCGGTCGATCCCATGCTCAGCGGGGTCGATGCGCGCATGATTGTGGAGCAGACCGCGGACAAGGTTGGCGGCGTGGTCTATGACTCCGCGGGCCATAACGACCACTACGGTTTTGGCCGGGTCAATGCCGGGCGCGCGCTGCGGGCGGCAAAGTACGGGTTTGATCGGGGCAACGGTCGGCTCTGCGCCGAAAATCTCAACTGCCAATCGGGCGCTTGTGTCCGGGTCGAGACCCAGGCGGTACTGGGAACTTGTGCCGAGGCTTGCCTGGAAGAAGGGCTTTGTGCGCAGGCCGGGCATGAATGTACCCAACTGGCCGAGGGTATCGAACTGTGCCTGCCGGGCTGCGCCGAGCAGGCTGACTGTGCCGACCAGGCGGTTTGTGCCGATGGCAGCTGTCGAGAACTTATTTGCAGCCAGGGGCCCGAGTGCCCGGTCGGCACCGCCTGTCGCTTGGAAGGCGACGACCGTTTGTGCGAGCCCGCCTGCCTGACCGCGGTGGACTGCCAGGTGCCCGCGCTATGCTTGCCCGCTTTGGGCGGCGACCTGTGTCGGGCGGTGGCATGTGACCAAGATGAGCAATGCCCCACCGACACCGAATGCCGGCAGGAATTTTGTCGACGCATCTTGCCGACGATGATTGGTTCCTGCGCCTGTCAATCGGCCGAGCCGGGGATGGCCGGCCTGCTTCTCTGGCTGTTGTTTGGCTGGGCGCTGGTCGGCCGGGTCTTTAGGGATTGAGGGTCTGCACCGGGCGAAAGCCGATGTCGCGACAGCGGGTATCGTTACAAGCTTTGGCGGCTCGTTCAGCGCTGCGGCAGTAGGTGGCAATGCTGCCCAGTCCGCCGCCGCGAAAGATGTGCCCCTGGGTGTCGGCGGGACAATCAAGCGGGCCTAGGGGATCAGTGCTATTGCCCTCGGGATAGTTGTGGGTGC
>JAUVBB010000103.1 GCA_030591445.1 Deltaproteobacteria bacterium
AGGCCGGGAATGTCCTTGAAGCCAAACACGCGCCCGGTCAGTACGGCGGTCTTGACCTCTCCGCCGGGCTGGGTGGTGACCGGTTCGCGCTCGTTGGGATAGAGGTAGATGGTGAGATTGGCGGCATTGAGATTGGCCACGGTCACCGCCTCGTAGCCTTGCTTGGCTACGGTTACTGTGACCGCGCGCACCAGGGACGGGCCCGAGAAAGTGAGCTGTCCGCGCAGATCGGTCAGGCCGGAAATGGCCGGGGCATCGATCATCACCGTGGCCTCGAACACGGGTTCGCCATAGCGCAAGTAACTGCCTTCTAGGGCAGTGACGTTCAAGGCACCGTCGAGCGTACCGCCCGAAGCGCCGCCTCGATCGTTGGTGGGATCAAAGTAAGCAAAGCCGGCCGGGAGCGAGGCACTTTCGTCTTGCCGCTGGATGCGAACTTCTACTTCGCCCGGATCGCCACGAGGGGATCGGACGGTTAGCACCGAGTCGGAAAGAACCTGAACCACGGTGGCCGGCTGGTCGCCAAAATAGATTTCGACCAGCTCATCGAAACCTTGTCCGTAAAGAGTCAGATAGGTTCCCCCGGCGATGGCGCCGGCGTCGGGATCTACCCGCAACAAGTTCAAGTCGGAGGTATAGGTGAAGGCTGTGGCCAATTCGCTTTGTGAATCGTCATCGACGATGCGCAGATCCACTGACCCGGCGGGTCCGGGCGGCGTTTGGCCGGTGGCCTCGGTGTCTTGGCTAATGGCCAGCGCGGTCGCGGCCACACCGCCAAAGAGCACTTGCATGCCGTCGTGAAAACCCGTGCCAGTAAGCTGGAAGGCAGTACCCCCCTCGGTGGGTCCGTGGCTGGGATCGATGGTGTTGAGCTCGAGTGCTGTAAAGTAACGATAGGCTTGCGCCGCGGTTACCTGATCGGTCGCGGTGCTAACGGTGACAGCGACCGTTGCGGGCAACCCGGCCGGTACCGTGACCGTAAGGGCCCGATCATCGATGCTTAGCAGGTCGCTGGCCGGCTGGTTGCCAAAGAGAACCTCGGTGACTCCGGCCCCAAAGCCTTCCCCGCCAAGGGTGGCCGCGTTCCCGCCCAGGGCTGGTCCTTGGGCCGGCACCACCGCGGACACGGTCAGTAGGCCCTGGGGGGCGGGCAGGTAGAAAAAAGCGGCCGGCAGCAAAACTGACTCTGCCTGGTTGCGGATGGTAATGTCGACCAGGCCGGTCGTGGCTGGCGGTGATTGGGCCTGCAGGCTGTTTGCGGACAGGATGCTAAGGGCAGGGGATGGCAGCAAATCGAAAAAAACTTCCACGCCGGGGGCAAAACCCGCGCCGCTGATGGTCACAGCGGTTGCGCCTGCCTCTGGGCCCAGGCTGGGTGTGACGGTATCGATCCGCAGGGCGGGGAGGTAGGTCAGTGCCCGAAAGCGCAAAACCCTACCGTTGCGGTTGACCACTTCCAGGTCTGCCGGGCCCGGTTCACCTGGCGGTGCCAGCGCGGTCAGGCGCGTGTCACTCTCGACCGTGACCGCGGAGCAGGGACGTCCGGCGACCAGCAAAGTGGTCTCGGCGGTAAAGCCTGTGCCCAGGACATTGAGCAGGGTTCCGCCGCCCGCTAGGCAATCGGCTGGCGACAAATCATCGACCGAAAGGGTATCGAAGTAGTCAAAGGCCTTGGCCAGCACAAAACGGCCATTGGGGTTTTCTACGGTGATGGCGGCCAGACCGGCCACTCCGGCCGGAGTGCGAACGCTGATCATGTCGTCGCGGATGACTTCGATGTCGATGGCTGAATTGTCGCCGAAGCTCACGTCGGTTACATCGCGAACGTCAAAGGGGCTGTCGCCGATGCCGTGCACAAATCCAGAGCCGACAATGGCGGCCCAGGTGCCACCCTCGATGGGGCCGCGGGAAGGCAAAACCGCGGTGACCGTAAGCTCTACCGGCAACTCATCGCCATCGATCTGATCTGCGTCGTTATCGGATTCTTCGCCATCGGTCCCGTCCGTGCCATCGGCATCCATCTGGGGTTCCGGATCGGGGCCGGCATCGACTGGGCTGTTTGGCTCGGAACAGGCCCACAAACCTATGCTCAAGCACAGACAAAGCCAAAGCCATTCTTTAGAAATCCGCATCATGCTTCTCCGGGCCCTCAACGGGGCAAAAACTGGACCTGCATTTCGTACTGGTTGGCTGTTTGCAAGTCGGCGTACACGCGCAGATAAAAGCGGGTGCCGGGTTGATCCGAGGCGAAAACATACTCGCTGTTGCCGGCCGTGGCCGAACGCATAATCAGGGTCTGGGCATCACCGGCAATCAAATCCAGGTCCAGGTCTCCTTCCGATGCCGGGTATTCGATCTTGACTTCGAGCCGTTGGTCGAGTGGCCGCTCGATCACAAACCAGTCTTCATCATGGGGACAGATGACCAGCTTAGGGAATGTGGCCGGGCTTAGCACCCAGGCGGCATAGGCCGAGTCATTGGGCTCGAATTCATCATCGTCGCAAGGAATACCGCGCGAAATCGTTACCACCAAGCCATAGCTGGCCTGGGGGTCGGTGGTTTGGATGCGCAAGAGGTAAGGCGCGTCTTTGGTGGCCACGGCGTCGATCAGCAGCGAGTCTTCCTGCAATACCTCGGTGGCCGAAGGGTCGAACAATACCGTGTGAAAGCGATGAGAGGCCAGAAAATCGGTGTTGACGATTACCTGCAGGCGATCTCCGCGGCTCAAGGCGATGGCATACCAATCCAAATCGCCCGGGCAAAGGGTGAAGCCATCGCTGCGGCCGGCCAAAAGGGCGGCGGCCTCGGCCGGATCGTCGTTGGGCTCCATGGCGTCATCGTGACATTCGGCGGAGATGCATTGGCCCAGGGATGAATCACAAAGGGTTCCGTCCGGGCAATCGTTGTTGGAAAGGCAGGCGGTTGGGGGCACCGTACACTGCATTGTCTGGGGGTTGCAGGTTTGGCCGGGCAAGCAGTCTCGGTTGGTTACACAGGAGTTTTCGCCTTCGCATCTCATGGTGTCGAGATTGCATGTCAGGCCCACGCCGCATTGGTCGTCGCTCAAGCACTCGACGCAGCGCCCATCCGCATCGCAAACCAGGCCAAAGCCACAGACCGCCTCCTGGGTTTCTATCGTGCAAGCGTTGACGCAACGGCCGAGCGCCAGATCACAGACTTCGGTGGCGGCGCAATCGCCATCGCGATCACAGCCCTGGTCTTCGATACAGACCAGGTTCCAGGGGTCGCAACGCTCGGTCTCCAAGCAATCGCTATCGTTGGTACAGGGGCTGACCTCGGACACTTGTTTGCAGTAGCCTTGCACGCAAAATAAGCCCAAATCGCAGTCTTCATTGAGACGGCACTCGTTGCCGCCGGTGCCATGACACAGGTTGTCCAAGGGATGACACCACTCGCTGACCAGGCAATCGCGATCACGCACACAAAAACCGCAGACGCCGTCCACACAGCCCAGTTGGCCCGGACAATCCAGGCGAGAAGAACAGACCCGCACATCGGGGCCGCCATCGGTCTGGGTCGGCTGGGCATCGCCCTGACAGCCAATAACGACCAAACTTATGAGCAGCAATGAGATAGGTGCAATACGCATGACCTTTGCCTCAATCCAACTCGTCGATGGCAAGGACGGTGCCTTCGGGCCAGGCGATAGATGCCACCTGCCAACGCTGGCCCTGAGCCTCAAGGCGCCGGACGATTTCGGCTTCCAGCAGGCCGTCTGCGAACACGCGCAGGGTGGCCGTGGTGGGCTCTTGGCCCGAAGGAGTATGAGAGGCAAAATAGTCCACCACCAAGGTATAGCTGCCGTCGACCGGCTCGTTGTAGCCGATAATTTCGGGGCCGAAGCCAACCAGATCGTCGCGTTTGAGCTGGGGATCATCGGCCAGGTTGTTTTTTTCTCCCCAGTCCGGATCTCGATTGCCGTAAAAACAGTCTAACAGGCCACCGAAGGTACCACCGCTCGCGATCAAGTGCAGGTCGAGGTCGGCCACCGGTGAATCCCAGACCAACTCCAGCAAAACCCTTTCGGCCGGAATGGCGGCAATGGCTACTCGGTCTGGTAATAGACTAGTCAGGCCGGTCGTGTCGGTGACAAAGAGTTCTACTTCGTAGATGCCCACCAAGTCGGGAATCAGGCTTGGCTGGGCCTCGAGCTCGTCAAACAATACGGTCTCGGAACCTACCGGCTTGCGGCTTAGCGACCAGCTGTAGGTCAATGGTTCCTGCTCATCTGGATCATAGCTCTTGGTGCCGTCAAGCACCGGCTCGTCGAGCGGATCGACATCTTGATCAGGACCGGCATCGGCAATCGGTGCCCGGTTCAAGGCCGCGGTCAAGACCACCTCCACCCGGGGCAGGAAAGGATCGGCCGCCTCAATGATCAACAGGCCGTCACTAGGAGGCAGGCTGTCGATCCCGGGGCGATAAGCCAGGCGAACCGGAACCTCGGAGCCGGAAGACAACAGCCCAGACTGGGTAGAGGAGAGAATGTGGAAATCGCCGGATGTCTCCGGGCTCAGCGTGATAGCAGTGACCAGCAACTCGCCATTGCCCACGTTGCGGATGAAAACCTGTTCCAGCCCAGCTTGGCCGGCGTTGATGGTGCCGAAATCGACTTGGCGCGGCTCCACCTCGAGTGCCCCTTGCCGAAAGCCCTCTCCCCGGAGCAGAATCTCGGCCGTGGGTCGATCGGGGTCGTTGCCGTGCACCACCATGGTGACCTGGTAGTCCTGGACATTCTTGGGCATGAAGCGAACCGTCAGCATTGCCTCATCCGCCGGCGCAATACCAGTAGCGGGGACGGAGGCCGAAAAAGAGCTGTCAGTATCATCGGGGAAAGTCGCTTCGCCCAGAACGAGTGCGCTGGCACCCAGGTTTCGCACCCGCACCTCCCGCCAGACCGTGCGGCCGACGGCGACAGCGCCAAAGTCGAGCGATTCAACGCCCAGCACCATGACCGGTGGCGCATCAACCAAATGATCGCTTTGGCAACTGGCCAAACCCAGCCCCAGCAGACAGCCAGCCATCAACAGGAACCGGCGCATTACATTGGCTCCGCGTCTTCGGGCAAGTAGCCGACTTCGATAATCGAACCGAAGGGTGGCACCGCCAGACCGAAAAGACGAATGCTGTTGGACTCTTGCTCGTTGGCCCATCCATCGGGCAGAGATTCGCGCAGGACGCAGGTCTTACCGTACAGGTCCCTGGCCGAGCCGGCACAATCATTGAAAAACTCGTCGCAAACCTCTTCTGGTACCGATTCCAAGGCACAACTGGACTTGACCCAGACCGCGATCGTCTCGGGCCGCGCCAATCGCGAAAGACGAAAATAACGCTTCAGTCCGGCCGCCGTGAAGCCCAGCTCGTCGAGGTGGCTGGCAAAGTCATCCTGGCAGATGCTCAGCGACAAACCATCAGTGGCTTCGGCCAAGTCAGCATAGCGCAGGCCTGGTTCGACGTTTTTTTCTTCTCGGCAGTTCGCGGGCACTTCCGGCACATCACCCACCACCGCCGCCACCTTGATCATGCCGTCGTTGCCAATGTCTTTGATTTGTTCAAAGCGGCGCACAAAGTAAGAAACCTCGCCGAAGGATCGATCGTCTTCGTCCGAGACGAAAATCAAGAACAAGAATGCGTCCTCACGAAGAAAGCCCGCATTCTCCACCGAGATGCGCGGCTCACTCAAGGCCAGCACCGCACAGGCGAAAGCCTGCTCGTCACCCTTGCCATCAAGCCCTACATTGACATTGTCGGAAAAAACCTGATCGGCGTTGGGAGTAGCCCGAGAAATAATCGGAATCTCACCCAGCAAGCGACCCTGATGCTCGGCACTGTAAATATCAGAAGAGATGACCCCAATATGGAAATCGGCACCCGAGTCATTGAGATACTCATAGAAGTAACCGAAGTTCTCGGCCAAGGCCAGCTGCTCTTCCTCCATCGACGCCGAATTATCCACCACCCAAAGCACATCCACCTTGGGCACCGAAGCCTGCCGAAAGACATCGACCTGCTGACCCGGCGGCGTACGCACCCGAAACCGCGTATCATCACAGGCCCCGGCTAACAAGCCGCACAGCCAAAGCCCCACGCAAAGCACTCTACCCAAGACACTTCTCCTCAGATCGCCCCGACTTGGTCCTTGAAATGAACCATCAAAATCATATTGGCCCCGACCGAGTTAGATTGTCAACCGGGTCATGGGCAGTTGGTCGCTTGGGCGAGTTGCCAATACCGAGTAGCTGGGGTAGCTTGGCTTCATGCCTAGTCTGCTCAAGTTTATGATTGTCGTCGGCTGCGTGGTGGGCTGTGGTGCTCCCTCGGATTTTGATCAGCACCTGGGCCTATCGTTGTCGGCACGCTTTTACGGCGGTGGCTCCGATGTCATTGCTGGCGAGTACATCGTCATGCTGGATGATCGGGTGGTTGCCAATGGCACCGGGCTGCGGACAGAACACCGGCTGGCCGCGGATGTAGCGGGCGACCTGGCCAGGAGCCACGGCGGTGCGGTGCGGCGGGTCTTTGGTCACGCGCTGCGGGGCTTTGTCGTGCGAATGTCGGAGAGCGACGCCCGGGACTTGGCGGCCGATCCCAGGGTGACCGGCGTCTACCAAAACGCTACGTTATCTGCTCCGCTCAACGACTGTTCCGTCGGGGTTAGCATCGATTCGCGCCCATTGCCAAGCAGCGCGCCTCAGGCCCTCGACTGTAGCGATCCGGACCCGCAGAACCTATCGGCCACCTGCAACGACAATTGGGGTTTGGACCGGATCGATCAGCGTGACCAGCCTCGTGACGGTGAGTATTCGTGGCCGCGTAACGGCCAGGGCGTGCACATTTACCTGATCGAGTCCGGCGTCTATGCCCAGCATCGCGAGTTTCAGGGCCGGGTCGGGGCTGGCTACAATGTGACCGACGGGTCGACCGACACCAGCGACTGCGGCAATTGGAGCCACGGCTCCCACGTGGCGGGGATTGCCGCCGGCTCTACCTACGGCGTGGCCAAAGGCGCGACGCTGCATGCGATAAAGGTTTGGGATTGTGTACAAGGCATGACCGTCGACAACTACGTAGCGGCCATCGATTGGATATACGCCAATCACGCGGCTGCCAGCGGTCCGGCGGTGGTCAACATGAGCTTAAACAACAGCACAGACGCATTTACCAGTCCGACCGGCCCCTTGGGCACGGCGGTCAGCAATCTTGCTAATCAGCGCAATATATTGGTGGTCAACGCCGCCGGCAATCATGCCGAAGACGCCTGTGGCTGGACCATCGGTGCCCCCGAGGTACTGATCGCCGGCGGTATCGACGAGCATGATGCCATCTGGGCTCGTGTGCCTGGCGACCCTAACTATGACGCCTGGTGCGCTTCCGGCGGCGACTGCGGCTCCGATTTCGGCCCCTGCGTTGATATCTGGGCGCCGGCGGCGCATATTGTCTCGTCCTGGTACGGCGCAACGCCAGACCCTGGCAATACCTGCCGGCTTAGCGGCACCTCGATGGCCGCCCCCCATGTGGTGGGCGCAGCGGCGCTCTACCTCCAGGAGCATCCCGATGCGACCACGGAGCAGGTCAAACAGGCGCTCATCGACCAGGGCACCAAAGATCTCTTGTCCGGCCTGGGCGTAGGCTCGCCCAATGTCTTGCTTTCGATCATGGAGACCGCGCCCACCGCCGCGGCCATCGAATTGGTCCCGGCGGGTCCGGTTGATTTTGGCACCATCCAGCTGGGCGTGGGCTCGGCGGAGACCAGCTTCACCGCGAGCAACACCGGCACCGGCGACCTCCTGATCTCGGCCCTGACCTTTACCGGCGTGGCCGCATCGGATTTTGAGATTACCAGCGACGCTTGCACCGGCGTGACCGTGGGTGTCGGCCAAACTTGCGCCATTGCCGTCACCTTCTCACCGACCGCCCTGGGCGAGCGCAACGCCGAGCTCGTTATCAACTCAAACGCGGTGAACACCCCAGAGCTGACCGTCGCCCTGCATGGCAGCGGGCGCAACCCTCATCTCACTGTCACTCTGGCCGGCACCGGCCAAGGCCTAGTAAAATACGAAGACAGCCCACTCTCCTGTCCCAGCAACTGCCAGCGAGACATCCCGCCGGACACCCAATTATTACTCACAGCCGAAGCCACCGCAGGCTCGCATTTCTCTGCCTGGTCGGTAGCCGCCTGCGGGGACACGCCTTCCTGTCCCGTCACAGTCACCACCGATCTCACGGTAGTCGCAAGCTTCGACCTGGACTCATCCACTCCCGCCGACACAATCACGATCAAAGGCGGCTGCGCCCACCAAACCACCACCGACTCAGTCTGGCCTTCCCTCTTGGCGCTCCTGATTCTCCTTGCGAGAATCAAAAAGGGAAGAATCAAAAAGGGACGGAGGCATGAACTGTCCGAAAATCGGTAGGTAGTGCATCCCGATCGACCGGTTTTCGGTCACTCTCTTCGCCTTCTCATTTGTTGACCAAAATATTACTCTCGTCTTTTCGGTAAATTATAAAAAGCACTGCTTGTGGCACGAATTCTGCTTTCAGTTTAACCGATATGCGAGTCCCACGTGGAAATATTCTGGCTTCCGGTAATGCCTTTCACAAAACCTGGCGCTGCCACAACCGTGAATTCTTGCTGCAAGACCATGGCGAAAAACATGCCTACTTGCGTTGCATCCACTATGATTACCAGAAGAAATGCACGAGAGATGACTTCGTCATTTTCTCTTATGCCCTCATGAGTAATCATTGCCATGAAGCCAGTCAGATTAAAAACAGTCTTACCGCCTTCTCTGGCCACATGCGCCGGGCCCATGGCATCTTTGGTTTGCACTTCAACAGGCGCCACAAACGCCTGGGCAAGGTAGCCCACGGCCGGCCCAAGACTCTCCGCGTAGAAGATGACGAAAGCCTCATGAAGCTGATGTTTTACATCGACTGCAACCCGGTCCGGGCCGGCATCATCGCCAAACCCACCAACATTCGCTGGAAGGACTTCTCCAGCTGCCGCTTTTATTGTTACGGAGAAAAGAACAAGTACAGCGATATGCTGACCCTGCCGGGCTGGTATCTTCGTCTCGGCAAGACTGCCCGCCAACGGCAAAGAAAGTACCGTTCACTGCTGGACATGTATCTGGTTCAAGAGGGTCTAAAGCGAAATCCCAAAATGAGCCGCGGGCATTTCATTGGCGGGCAGCTTTGGACCGATGAGATGAAAAAGAAGCTGGCGAAGATTCTCAAGAAAAAGTCAAAGGCTCCACCCTAGTCAAATCCACTTTGACCGATCTTGGCTACCTTGATAACTGACCCAGGCATGGTCAACAGCTACTCCTGTATCCGCAATATGAAGTTCCGACTCTAGATCTGGCAAAAAACTAACCAAAAGAAGATTTGAGTAAGTTCACACTGGCAAAAAACGGTCAGGACCTGGTTTTTCGAAGCCCGTCACATCAACACAGACAATCAGACCATTAGATTTATCCGTTTGCCAACAAAACCAAACGTATGGACCTCCGTCCCAGTTTTTTACCGCAGTCTGGCCTTCCCTCTTGGCGCTCCTGATTCTCCTTGCGCGCCGTGAAATCAAAAAGAATCATTGATAAAAAGATTGGTTAGGTTTCTTAGTCTTGTACCAGTGTGGGCTAGTTTTCAGATTCTTCGGGTGGGGTTGACATGAGCAAGTACAAGAAGCGGCCGGCGCCGCCGAAGAGGATGAGGGCGGCGATGAGCATCATGAGGATGCCGCTTATGGGGAGGCCGTCGAATTGGACGGAGATGTCTTTGCTGGCGGCGCCGGCTTGGATTTTTACTACGCCGGCGTATAGGGGTTGCCATTGGATCTCGTTGGCGCCGTTGGTGGGCAGGGTCTCGTGTTTTTCAACGGTGGGGGCGTCGGGTCGATAGGTGATGGTGATGGCGTCGGCGGGGGTTGTTAGCGTGATGGTGGTTGTTTTGCCGACAGTGGGGAACTTGTGCTCGACGGTGATGGCGGGGGCCAGGGCCAGGGAGAAGATAAATGCCAAGGGAATGAATGTCATTTCTGGGCTCCCTTGTGGGCGGTGATGCTTAGGGCACCGACGAGGGTGATGAGGAACCAGGTTAAGAATACGACGATGGGCATGGCGCTCAAGCCATCGAAGGTTTGTTTGCTGTCGCCGATGTAGAAGCCGCGGCCGGAGATGCCCAGGGCTTCTATGGTCAGGCCGCATTCTTCGGCGATGTTGAACAAGAGGACGATGCCGAGCAAGACGGGGACCACCCACTTGATTTGGAAATCGAACCAGGCGCCGAGCTTGACGCGAGAATGGGCGTTGATCTTTTCGCGGAGTTTCTTGATGCCGTAGATGTGACCGATCAAGATGGCCTCGACCATGCCTACCACCAGCAGGCTATAGCCAAAGGCCCAGTGGTCGAAGAGTTCTAGGAGGGAAATGCCTAGGGGCTGCGCGGGTTGGTCGTTGATGGTTAGCATTTGGGGCAGGGCAAAGGCGACCGAGCCGGCGGCGCCGAAGATGGTCACCAGGGCCAGGGTTTTGCGGCGGGACCAACCGAACTTGTCTTGCAGGGCGGCTACCGGGCTTTCGATGATGGAAATCGAGCTGGTCAGACCGGCGACGACCATGAGCAGAAAGAAGGCGAAGGCAATCAGCGTTTGCATGGCCGGAAACTGGGCAATGCCGGTGGGCACTACCACCAGGCTCATGCCCAGGGTGCCGGTGTCCTGGCCGGGATGCATGGAGAAGGCAAAGAGAATGGAGAAAATGGCGACGCCGGCGATGAATTCGAAAGAGCAATTCAAGAAGCTGACCATGCCGGCGTTGGTAACCGTGTCTGATTTCTTGGGCAAGTAGCTGGCATAAGCGGTCATGGTGCCCAGGCCCAGACTAAGCGAGAAGAAAATTTGGCTGCAGGCGCCTTGCCAAACCCCGGGGGATTTGATGCCTTCGAAGTCGGGAGTAAATAGATAGAGCAGCCCGTCAAAGCCGCCGTCGAGGGTTAGGCCGCGAACCACCAGCATCAGCATGAACACCCACATCAAGGGCACGAACAGCTTGACCACCGCTTCGATGGTGCGGGTGCCTTTGGATAGAAACAGCACATTGAGCGCCCAGATACCGATAGTAAAAACTACTGTCATCCAACTGGTGAGCACGCCGCCGAAGGTGGAGCCGACGCTGGCCGCGCCGTCGGCAAACAAGGGGCCGAAGGATTTGAACATCATCGAAGCCGACCAGGCCAGGATGGTGATATAGTACATGGCGATAATGGTGGCGTTGAGCAGTGACCACCAGGCGAAGAACTCGCCGGTCTTGCCGCAGGTCCGGCGCATGGCTCCCGGCAGGGCACGGCGTTCTTGCTGGCCGATGGCCAACTCGACGATCATCATCGGCAAGCCCAGCACAAGCAGCGCGGTTAGATAGGGCAGGTAGAAGGCCCCGCCCCCGTAGCGGTAGGCATTGGCGCCGAAAAATACAATGTTGCCCAAACCGATTGCCGACCCAGAGGCGGCCAGCACAAACCCGATTTTAGATCCCCAAATGGCTCGATTGGCGCCGGTACTCACAGGCTATCCTCCGTCCCCGCGCGGGCATCCGCGCTTTTTTATTGATAAGCTGTGTAGAAGAAGCCGGCGGTTGAGTCAAATGCTTTTTACCGAATCACTCCGAGGGGAAGCAGGAAGAGGACCGCACGCAATCGGCAAAGAGAGGGATCAATTCGGGGTCAAAAAGGTGACCGGCCTGCTGATTGAGGTATTGCAAGGCTTCGTCTTGACCAATGGCGTTACGATAAGGTCGATCGGTGACCATGGCCGAGTAAGAGTCGGCGATGGCGATGATACGGGCCAAGTAAGGGATGGCTTTGCCGACCAGTCCGCGGGGATAACCGCTGCCGTCGAATCGCTCGTGGTGGTACAAAATGGCATCAACGGTTTGTTTCGACTGGCTGGTGGCGTTGTTCAACATGATGACGCCTAGCCGTGGATGCTGCTTGATGATTTCGTATTCTTCGATTTTCAAGTTGCCGGGTTTGCGCAGAATGGTGTCGGGAATGCCGATTTTGCCAATGTCGTGGAGCAAGCCGGCCGTACGGAGTGAATCTAGCTGCTTGGTCGAGAGCCCAATTTTCTTACCCAGGGCCACGGACAGTTTTGCCACTAGGTCAGAGTGGGCCTTGGTGTAGTAATCCTTGGCATTGACCGCCTCGACCAGACCGTGGATCACCGGCAGGGTTGGGTCTTCCTCGTTGAAATAGTGGCAAACCTCCGCTACCGAAGTGGCGACTACCTGACGGGAAGAGAGTTTGGAGCGATACATCCGCTCATCGGCTTTCGAAATCAAGTCCTTGGCCGTGCTTCCGTCAAAAGGATTGGTGGCCACCCCGATGCTCAGTCGAATGGGGATGGGAGTATCCTGGTCTACTTGCAAACCGTTTTCTTGCAGCACGTTGGAAAAAGAAACGGCGAGGTTTTTGGCCTGTTCGCCATTGGTGTAGGGCAGGATGACCAAAAACTCATCGCCGCCATATCGCCCAATGGAGTCGACCGATCGCGATTGTTTCTCCAAGGTTCGGGCAACACGGAGCAGCACATCATCGCCGACCAAGTGACCATAGGTGTCGTTGATGGGTTTGAAGCTGTCGACATCCATCATCATGATGGAGAACAGATGAGAACCGCGGCTGCTGCGTTCAATTTCATATTCAATTTGTTCCGTGATCCGCCTGTGGTTCCAGAGATTGGTCAGCGGGTCTTTCTGGGCCAACTCTTTCATCTCTACAAACAGCTGGCGGTACTTCTGTTCCGATTCCTTTTGCTTGCGCTCGGCTTCCTTGCGTTTGGAGATGTCACGTATGATGCCGGTAAAGTAGGTCTCGTTGCGCACCGTCCAGGACGCCAAGGAGAGTTCGATGGGAAATTCACTGCCGCCTTTTCGCAAACCGACGGTCTCGAAAGTTTTGCCAATTACCCGCGGTTCTCCCGATTCCAACAAGCGATGAATGCCGCGCTGATGATCTGCACGGAATCGCTCGGGCATAATCCGGGACAAAGACTGGCCGATCATTTCGGCGGCCGTATAGCCGAATATGTTTTGGGATGCTTGGTTCCAAAGACCGACCAGGCCCCTAGCATCTACCGAAATGATGGCATCGCTGGCAGTCTCAACCACACTGTGGAACTCTTCTTCTCGGCGCTGCAGTCTCTCGATGGCGACGGCATCATGGGCAAGCGGCAAAAAATCCGAGCCCGAGGAAGGCGGGATTTCCCGTTCCCTAAGTGTGGGCAATGCTGTCCTGTCTTCCACCACCATGATTCACCCATCCCCCAGCTACTCTTTTATTTGGTAACACTTGATGGCATTGTCAAGGTGCAACAGCACAATGCGGGTACTATATATCTGCATTTGCAGTCGAAATCAAGGCCGGGCGGAAAAGAGCGCTTGCCTCGTGGACGCGGCATGGTTACAATGCGGCATCGCGAGGCATAGCTATGAATTTGAAAGCCAAAGGGATTGTTTGCTTGCTGGTTCTTCTCGCCGTCGGCTGTACTGAAGCCGGCGCGCCGGGGGCCAAACAATCACTTGAGATTCGACCGGCGGTCGAACAAACCCGTGCCGGGCCGGTATTGGCCCAAGTGGCCAACACCAAGATCCACCGCGATGAGGTTGTTGCCATGGCTGCGCAGGCACAGCAATTGCGGGCCCAATTTGATATCGAAACCCTCAAGAACCCGAATTTCGAGCAGCAACTGGATTTGGCCATCGAATTCGTTATTTTGGCTACCGCGGCCGGCAGGCAAACGGGCCAGTACCAAGAGCATTACGCCGAGCAGCAAAAACGGAGTTTGGCTCGCGTCTATCTGAATCGCTTTTTGCTCCAGGCTGATGATCTTCCGGTCACGGCCCATGCGCTTGAAAAAACCTATGAAATGGAGCAGGCCCGGGCTCTGGTCACCGGAAGCTCAGCTATCTTTCGCCCTACCACCGTAGATATGATTGCAGTGGTCGTGGGTTTGTTTCCTGATTTGCATGTGCCCAAGGGAGGAGAGCAAGCGCTGCTTACTGTCAAGCAGGCCAAGGTCTTGGCGCGGAAACTTCGTGGGCAGTGCCCGGTATCCATGGTCGATACCGATGATTTTATGGCTCTGGCGCGCACCTTTATGGCTTCTCATCCTACTGTCACCATCCAGGAGTTCTGGGGAGTGAAAAGCGATAAAAAATGGTCGCGCTTGCAGCCGGTTTTGCGAAAGTCTTTGCTGGCGCTCCAGGATTTCGAGATCAGCGAACCTATCGTAACGGATGTCGGCGTTTGGATTTTGCGCCGGGGCGCGACCCATGCTGGTATGGGGGAGAGCTTCGACCAAGTTCGGTCCCAACTCACAAAAGAGGTGATCGAACAGCGCAGAGCGGATTTGTTTCGTAAACACATGACCATGCTCAGTGATAGGTATCGCATCGAGACCTGGCCGGGACGCCTGGCGGAGGGACAGATTGGGTCGCCGTAGCTTCAGTGACCTATTCGTCATGCCGTTGCTGCTATTGTTTGTTGGCGGTAGCCACTGGTCGGTTCGTGCCCAGGACCTTCTTCCTAGCCAGGATGAGTTGGGTCTTTTGTATTCCTCCCAAGTTCAATTTGATCCCGACGGTATACCTTTGGTGACCATCGGCATTATGGAACACCGGTCTCAAGTCACGCTCTATTCTGATTATGGCTTGGAGATTCGCTATCGGGCACAAAAAGAGGGACGCTGGGTACGCAAAACCCACAGGTGGGCGGGCCGGCAGGAACGAATTTTTCGGGTGGAGCAAGCCACCAAAGCGGTGGTGAGCTATTGGTGCGGTGTTGCCAGTATTCCCTTTAACCAACGGCAGCGGCTCAATACCCTTCGCCAACAATGGACCGAACGGGCCGGGCAGGTACAAGTTTTTGAAGTAGGGTCGGTATTTGGTATCCGTGGTCATGTTATCGACAACCGAACGTATATCATCGGGGTCAAAGCCCAGTCGACCCAGCGGGCGGCCCAGGCCGTTGCCACCAAGATGTTCGAACGCTATGGCACCAAGACTTTTGTCCATCCCCATCTGAGCCGCCGTCCTTTTGGTACCATCCGAATTGATGGTGCGGATACCGAGCAAGTGTTGTTGGCGCACGATCTGGTTGAAGTCCGTTCTCTCGATGAGGGGCCCGTTTCTGTGCGCCAGGTCGAGTTTGGCAAGGGTTACCAGTGGCACGGATTTAAAGATCGGCAATATGCCGGCAGCATCCTGGTGACCCTGGATCGGGCAGGCAGCTTAGTGGTCGTGAATCGGGTGGGGGTCGAACGCTTACTTGATGGTTTGGTGCCGGCCGAGATTCTTCATAGTGTGCCGATGGATGCCCTCAAAGCCCAGGCGGTGGTGGCTCGCGGCGAGGTGTTTGCCAAACTTGGCAGCCGACACTTCTTGAGCCCTTATTTATTGTGCGCCTCGACGCATTGCCAAGTGTACTCGGGGGTGGGAGTCGAGAAGGAACGAACCAGTCGAGCCGTGCAGATGACCCAAGGCGAGTTGCTATTTCACGGTGATCAATTGGTCGATTCGGTTTACAGTGCATCTTGTGGCGGGCACAGCGAGAACAACGAGGCGGTCTGGTCGGATCCTCCCAGTGCCGCTTTGCGCGGGCGGCCCGATTTGGTGGCCGGAGGCGACTTGCATCGTTGACAACCGATGGCAGAGCACCTGGGTGATTGGTTGCGAGCTTCTCCCGATGCTTATTGCAAACGGTCCTCGCTCAATCGTGAGGGTCTATTTCGCTGGCAGCGCAGCTACACTTCCGCGGAAATCGATCGTTTGGTGGCGGTCAAAAAACCCGTCGGCCAGGTGGTCTCGATTCAAGTCCTGTCGCGCGGTGTGTCCGGGAGGGTGAAGGTCGTTCGGGTAGTGGGGACGGAGGGCGAGTTGTTGGTGCAGCGCGAATGGCCGATTCGTAAGCTGTTGGGCACGCTGAGAAGCGGTATGTTCGAGGTGGAAGTAGAGTTGGATGATGATCAGATGCCGGTTGCTTTTCACTTCATCGGTGGTGGTTGGGGACATGGCGTCGGTCTTTGCCAGATTGGCGCCGTGGGCAGGGCCGAGCACGGTTTTGATTATCGGGAAATTCTTTCCCACTACTACAATGGTGCGCAGGTGTTTGGCCTATATGGCAATTTGTTGAAGCCTCCATCACCGGACCCCTCACCGGACCCGGCTCAATCGGAAGAGATTGATGGCGTTAATAACCAAGTGACAGGTGATGGGGGCGATCAGGCTCCCCGTCCACTCAAATAACCAACCCAGGTAGAAACCCATCAGGGTAGCCAAGATGGTCCAAGGCAAGAACACGCGGCCCGGACCGATGTGGAGAAGACCAAAGGTCAGTGAGGTCATAGTTAGGCCAAGCACCGGTTGCATGGCCGCTCGAAAAAAAAACTCTTCGGCGAAAGAACTGACCAGAGCGATCATGATCACGCTTGGAATGGAAAGCGGGCCCAATAAATTTTTGAATTCTTCTTCGAGTTTTTTTGCCCAGTCAAATGACTGCGCACAAAAATAGCCAAACAGCACAAACGCTAATCCAGAACCGAGACCCAGGACAAAAGCAATGGCCAAGTTCGACTCTGGGCCAACGCCCAACAATGAGCGGAGGCACGAATCGCCTCGTAGTGAGATCCATGCCCCGGCAAGGGCCAGCAATGCTGCGTAACAGTATAACAATGTTGATGATTTTTTCATTACCGCTTTGATCTCCCTTGACTTTGCCCGGTTTATCATTCTGGGGATGGGGCGTCAATGACAGTGCCTTAGTTTGCTGTAAATAAAGGGAAAAGTATGGTAGTAATCATCTATTGATGGTCTGATTGTCGATTGGGCAATATTCCTGGCTCGTAACTGCTTGGAAAGGCCTCATTTCTTAGTAACATGCTGTAAATACAGGGAAAAAAATAGCCCAGGTGCTGGGCTGCGATATTGACAAAGTGGGGTTGTTGGGCTAAGGTTTAGGCAGTTGCTTCGAGCCGTGATGCTCGATTTAAAAGGAACAAAGAAAATTCTTTGGCTCTTAGGGTGACGGATGGCCTTCCCGTTCCCTCCTGTCTTCGTGGCCAAAGAATGACGAGGAACCCCCAAAGGGTTCCTCGTTTTTTTTAAGATCTTTTGCGCCGAGAGTGTTTGGCGGTATCAGGAATCGGCGCTGGCTTAGGCTTTTTTGACCACGCGGCCGGACCGAATGCACTTGGTACAAACGCGTTTGGTTACGCGCTGGCCGTTTTCTTCCGCATGAACCTTCTGCAGGTTAGGCAATTGACGCATTCGAGCTTTGTTGTGGGCATGGGACACGGTATTGCCCGACAACGGACCCTTTCCACAAACTTCGCAAACTTTGGACATGGTATGTACTCCTTGTTAAAACAACACTACCCCAATGAATATGGGCACATGCTGGTAGCATGTACCAGTAATGGAATCAACCTTTTTGTTTTCTTTTTAGTCTTTCATCGACCAATCGGGCCGTATGCCGGGCGCAAAGCGCCATGCCTTCGAGACCAAGGCCGGGCATGGTTTCTCTGCCGGCGTGAAAAAAATTCTTGTATGGGGTCTTGATGGGCAGCAAAACGGTACCCAGGGCAACCTCACGATCGGTCTCAATTGTTTGGTGCAGCGACCATGGTCCCG
>JAUVBB010000488.1 GCA_030591445.1 Deltaproteobacteria bacterium
GCCGATCCCAATCAAGACGGCGACATTTCCGATCGTTTGGATGTGTGCAGTTTGAGTCTGGGTGGCAGTGGCGACCCGGACGATCCCAGCTCGCAGGCGGTGGACAATGTAAGTGCCAATGGCGTGGTCTTTACCATTGCCGCCGGCAATTCGGGCCCCTCGGCCAATACCGTAAAAAGCCCCGGGACTGCCCGTAGCGCCATCACGGTGGCGGCGGCCTGCAAGCCGGAAGATATTGGCGTAAACTCACGATGCAATGAAGCCATCGCATCCTTTTCTTCTCGCGGCCCGGTCACTTGGACGGACAGTTCCGGAGTCGAGCAGAATTTAATCAAGCCGGATGTCTCGGCACCGGGCGTCAATATTTGCGCCGCCCAGTGGGGCACTTGGCTAGACGATCGGCTTTGTGGCGACGATAAACACATCGCCATTGCCGGCACCTCCATGGCCACTCCGCACGTGGCTGGGGTAGCGGCATTGCTGCGTCAAGCCCACCCCGAGTTGTTGCCCGAGGAAATCAAGGCGCTGATCAAATCCAGCGCCTCGGATCTGGGTTTTGCCGAGACGGTGCAGGGCACCGGGCTAGTTGATACCATGCAAGCCTTGCAAATCAGCGGCATCCCCAACGCCATTGCGCGCGTCGATGGCTTGCCTTTGATCTTCGTGGACCAGCCCCAGCAGCTTATCGAGTCTTTCTCAAAAACCATCACCGTAACCAACATCACCACCCAGGCGCTGGATTTTGTGGTCAGTTTCTCAACCGACAATCTTGGTTACACGGGTAGCTTTGATCAGACCATTCTGTCTCTGTCACCCGATCAATCCGGAACTTTGACGGTTTTTCTTGAAGTGGATCACGCAGTGGTGCCCAGCCCCAGTATCTTGAAAGGTCTGGTGACCTTGGCCAGCGCGGAAGGCGACGTGTTGGTGGGCGCGGTGGTAAACGTGGGCAACCGCCTGTCGGCCGACCTGGAGAAAGTCGATCTGGGGGTCGACGTGGCCAAGCTGCCCAGTTGGTCGGCTAGCCAAACCGTGATTTTGACCAATTCCATCCAGGATCAGTCGGCTAGTTACCAGCTCAGCGTCGAATGTTGCGGACGGGGCTCGGCCAGCACCGACCCGGCCATTACCGCCAGCTTGGACAAAGCGGTATTGAACCTGGCGCCCAGCCAGAACGACACCATCACCCTGCAAGTAGATGCGGACAACTCGTCACTGACCAACGGGACCTACACCGGATTTATCCATCTCAGCTCGCCCATGCAGCAGATGCGCATTCCGGTTACTTTTTTCAAAGGCTACGGCGTGAAAATAGTGTTCGGAGACACGCCCCCCTGGATAGGAAGGATCTACAATGATGCGGGCTGGTCCGGTTCATTTTACCCGGGAAGTTCTGATACCGAATCCACTTTCTACCTGACCTTCGAGGGACCCTATCATTTGATGGGGCATTGGTCGGGACCCAGCATGGGAACCTTTGTGGTCAAGAGGGGTTTCGATTCTTCCGAGCCAATTCTGGAGATACCGCTGGCGCAAGCCGAGGCAATTCATACCGTGACTTTCGATGCCGTCGGCCCGGATGGTGGCTATTTGTCGGGAGACATTATTAGACGAGCCGTCCACGACAAAAATAACGGAGCAAAAATAAAATCCATGCAACTGTTTTCAGTGGTGACCAACCGCTACATAAAGATCAATGATTTGTCGAGTGACTACGTTCTTTCCATGAACTCATCGGCCAACTCCCAGTCTTTTCATCCCGAGGAAATTCGGATTTGCCAGGCCGAGATTCGAGACGGCATTGCTGGCGACATCGTCTTATCCGGCCAGCCCGAGGATTGGCGCGGCATGGAATTGATGGCCTATGCCAATAGCAGCAAGTCCATGGCCGAATCGCAGGCGCCCATCGTCTATCCCAAGTGTTGCATTTATTCCGGCTGCGGCAGTTCTTCGCGCTCGGGTATCGAGCTGCCATTCGGTCAAGCACGCACGCTTTCGGTGCTAAATCTGAACCCGGTGGCCGGTGCTCCGCTCTGGAACGACTTCCCGGGTACTTTTCATCTGGAACTAAAAGCTTTAGACGACGGATTCAGCGGCCCATCGCTTTTTAGTTCGCCGAGATTCTATATCAGTTCGGAGCAGGCTTATAGCTGGTACGGCATCGCCTGGGATGGCGATAGCTTTGGTTTTTTACCAGATACCATTCCCGATAATCGGATCACCATGGGCCTCGGCCCGATGTTCAACGCCAGCCAATGGAACAACAAATCCAACTATCGCCTCCAATTGATTAACGCCAACCAATATGGGTTGCCGATCCATATGAGTTCAGACTTCTCCTATTTCTATGATACCGACACCATCTGCAACTATCGGGTGCTCAGAGATGGCCAGGAGGTCTCCAGCGGAACATTTAATGACAGCAATCTTTCGACTTTCAAACCCATTCCCGACTACGCGCCCACCGGGCTCTATCAATTCGAATTCAGCCGCCAAGAATGGATCGACGGCGTGGAGACCGAGACCCTGGCGGTATCGACCTTCACCGTTGCGGGCGACTACTCGCTCGATGAAAACCCACCCGCTATAAAAAGCGTAAGAATCTTTGCGCAAGGAACTTTGCAGAACACAATTTTGGCGGGCGTAACCAACTCACTAGACTTCAGTGTCGATCCGGTTCTGGGTTATTCGATGTCCGAAGACGCGATTTTCTCCTTGCAAGCCGAAGTAAGTTTGGATCAAGGGGTCAGCTGGTCCGAAATGGCCCTGGTAAATCTGGGTGCTGAGCGCTACAGCGCGGACATTCCCGATGCCAATCTCAGCATGTACGATTTCCGCATCACCGCGATAGACCTTGCCAATAACAGTTTTTCCTACCGCTTTCAGGTGCCTGCCGAAGTGGGATCAGACCCGGATCCCGATCCGGATCCCGAACCTGATCCGGATACCGAAGTACCCCAAACTGCTATCACTTCGCCGGCAGACGGTGCCACGGTGTCCGGAATGCTCAGCGTGACCGTAAATGCGTCTGACAATGTTGCGCTGTCAAAAGTGGAACTGTACTTAGACGGCCAACTCTTTGGCACCGACACCGACGCTCCCTATCAATTCGATTGGGACACCACTTTGGCCGCGGATGCCGACCGGGTTCTGCTGGCCAAGGCATATGATACCAGCGCCAATTTGGGAGAATCGCTGCCGGTGTCGGTCAAGGTGGACAATCAAGCCGATGAAGACGGGACTGCTCCGCAGGTGTCGTTCGTCTCGCCTGTAGGTGGAAGCGTGGTCAAAACAAAATCCAGCTTGGACATCCTGGTGGATGCCAGCGACGATCGCGGAGTGGTACAGGTGCAAATCATGGTAAATGGCGCCCTGCTTTGCACGGATCCAACCCCCCCATACAGCTGCAACTGGACGATTCCGGCCAAACCCGGTGCGTTTTACCGGCTGCAGGCCGAAGCGAGGGATGCCGCCGGCAATCTCGGCCAGAGCACGATCACCGTTACTACCCAAAAAGACAACCGGAAGGAAAAGTGATCGACAGCTTCTGAATCGGCCCTTTAGGCCTCGGCTCGAACCACGGCGATGGTGCTGCCGATGAGCATGGCGACAATGGCCAGGGAGGGGATGGAGAAGGTCAGCATGTAGCCGGGAGTAAAAACCTTGAGGATGGCGTCGGCGACGTATTGTCCGCTGGGCAGCAGGAAGCAGCTGACGATGCCGGCCACCAGGGCGCAGCTGAACAAGATCCAAAAGCGGGTTTTCTCACTCAGGGGCGCGTGCGGCAAGGCATCGAGCACGCGTTGGCTGAAACCGGCGTCTTCGATCCCGGTTTCCTCTGCTTGCAAGAGGGAGTCGAGCCATTGGTCGTTATGTTGATCGGTCATGTCACACCCTACCTTGCCAAGCGGTCAGACGAGATCGCATCTTTTCCTTGCCGCGAGCGATATGGGTCTTGACCGTTCCCAGGGGCAGGTCCATGATCTGGGCCGCCTCCTGGTGGGACATACCTTTAGCATAACACAATGCGATGGCGCCGCGTTCGGTTTCAGAGCAATGAGCCATGGCTTTTTCCAGGTCTAGCTGCAGCTGCATATTTTGGCTTTGCGGCCGATCCTGATCTTCGGGGCCGTGCTGGTCGATGTCCTCGCTCAGCGCCAGCTTCTTTTTTCTTATTTCACTGAGGAAGGAACGGTAGGCGATGCGATAGAGCCAGGAGGAAAACTGAGCCGTGTTTTTCAGGGTGTCGATCCGGCGATACGCTCGAACGAAAGTCTCTTGTGCCAGGTCGTCAGCCATTGCCCAATCTCCACAGGTCAGTTTCCTTAAGAACGCTCTTACCGGTGATTGATATTTGCGTACCAGCTCGCCAAATGCCTCACGCTCGTTTTTATGCAGGACCCGGGCAATGAGTGCTGAATCCCGGGTTGGGGTCATGAAAAGCTCCAGGCATGAGGTTTACTCTTCATTTTTCTTGTCTTTGCCGATGAACCACATCAATAAATATCCCACGCCAATCATCCCCGGTACCAAGCCCAAACTCCAGACATACTTGGCTCCAGCTGCAGTGTAGTCTTGGTTGAGCATGATGAACAAGCAGAGACCGATGCCGATGCCGGTGGCCATCAGGACCAGTCCTTTTCTCAGATCGGCGTCCTTCGAGAAAGGTTTGATGGGTTTGGTGATCAAGTTCGGCGGAATGTCGGTGCCCTTCTCGATCATGGCTTGCAGGGTCTGGTGTAGTTGACCATTTTTCTTGGCTCGAAAGAACATGATAAGCAACACGACGCCTAAAATGGTCATAAAAAAAGCCACCGGGACCGCGATGGCCACGGCCGGTACTTCGTCATCGATATCGCGGTGTTGATTTTTGACTACGCTCCTGACCTTTTCCTCGGTGGCATCCTTTTCGGCGGCGAGAGCAGGCTTGGCTACGGATTCAGCTTCAATTACCGGTTCATCGGCC
>JAUVBB010000007.1 GCA_030591445.1 Deltaproteobacteria bacterium
ACGGTGACATCGAGATCGTAGGCGCCGCAAGTGCCGGCGGCGCTATCAACGGCGCCGTAGAAGGAGCCTTCGGGGAGGCCGCATAGGACCATGGTCTCGGCGCCGGCGGCTTCGGAACAGGCTTGGTCGGGACCGATGCCGGGAGGCGGGCCCACGCAAACACCGGCGTTGGGAATCTGGTCGGTCTCGGAGCCACATACGGTGGAGGCGCGCAGGTTGGTGTCATAGGCAGAGGCGCTGCTGTTGAGCGTTACTTTGTAGAAGGCCGAGGTACTAGAGGCGTTGTCCAGGCTAAAGCTGAACATCTCCTCGGGGGCACCGCCGTCGGCAACCAGCATACAGGCCTCGCCGCCGGGGTAGCAATTGCCGGGGATGTTGTCCAAATCGTCGCAGGTGTTGCCGGACACGTTACCACCGGCTTCGGTCAAATGGGGGGCACTGTCACAGACGTCTTCCAGACAAGCCACGCCGTCACAAGTACAGCGATTCGATGAGCAACAGCTCTTTTGCTGGATGAGACCGTCGGCGTCACATATGAACTCGGCATTGCACAGCATACCGATGTCTGCTCGGCACTCCACGGTAGCCGGATTGCACTCGTTGCACACTTGCCGATCGTTGTTACATCCATAGGTGCAAATGTCGGTCTGCAGGGCATTGCAAGCGCCGTCGCAAGTTGCTTGCTGGGTGGCATCGACACAACGGGGTCCGGCGGCCTCGCAGGTATAGGCGCACAAATCATTGTCTTCGTCGCAGGCATCAGCAGTACAAGGATTGCCGTCGGCGCAGGCCCCGCCCGTGCCTTGCTCGCAGATCCCGGCAGCACAGAAATCACCCACGGTGCAGAACTGGCCGTCGTCGCAAGCCGAGCCATCGCCCCGCAAATCATGGACACAGACGTTGTTATCTTCGTCGCAAGAATCATCGGTGCAACTGTTTTCGTCCTGACAAGAGAGCACCGCACCACCATTGCAAACGCCCGTGTTGCAGGTCTCGCCTACCAGGCAGAAATTGCCATCATCACAGGGCGTCCCTTCCATGGGCACATGATCGTAGAGGCAGAGATCCTGGCTCTCGTCGCAGGTATCAAAAGTACAATCCTTGCCATCATCACAATCGTGCGGGGCCCCGTCGGTACAAATGCCGGCGGTACACGAACTATCATTCGTGCAGAATAGACCGTCATCGCAAGAGCTGCCGTCGAGCACTTCCAGGTTCAGGCACAAGTCATCGGTTTCATCGCAGGAATCATCGGTGCAGTCATTACCATCCTGGCACAAATGGGGTGTGCCGCCGCCGCAGATTCCGGCACTGCAAGCCGAGCCCAGTTGGCAAAACAGACCATCATCACAAGGCGTACCGTCGGTGGCCGGCGCGTGGTCACAGAGATCACTGGCTTCATTGCAACTATCCAAGGTGCAAGGATCGATATCGGCACAGTCCCGGGCCGAGGTCCCCCGGCATTGACCGCCGTTGCAACTATCGGCCTCGGTACAAAACGCCCCATCGTCACAGCCGAGTCCATCACGGGCAGCGGCGTCATTGACACAAACTTCGCCCACCGAATCACAGCTATCTTCGGTACAGTCGTTGCCATCACTACAGGCGTGCGGGTTGCCACCTTGGCAAAATCCGGCCAGGCAAGTTTCGGCCAAAGTGCAGAAATCCGTGTCGTCGCACGGATTTCCGTCGGCGCTATCCGCATCGGCCACACATTTGTCAGTCGCTTCATCACAGGAATCCACGGTACACTGGTTGAGATCCCCGCAGTCAAGGGGCGCTCCGCCACTGCAATTTCCGTTGGAACAGGTTTCTCCCTCATTGCAAAACAGCTCGTCGTCGCAGGGGCTACCATTGGCCAGAGCAGCATCGTTGACGCATTGGTCCAAGGCTTCATCACAGGAGTCTACCGTGCACTCATTGCTATCAGCACATTCGCGGGGTGTCCCGCCAGCGCAGGCGCCATCTTGGCAAATTTCGTCTACCGAGCAAAAAGCATTGTCATTGCAAGCCAATCCGTTGGCCCCGCCGGCATCGCGAACACATTCGCCGGCTATTTCGTCGCAAGAATCGACGGTACAAGAGTTGCCGTCCGAACAATCCCGCGCCGGTCCGGCCGCACAGGCGCCAGCCAGGCAGCTATCGCCATCCGAGCAATAGGCGCCGTCATCGCAGACAGTACCATCGGCCAGAGGTGGATTTTCGCAGGCATCATTGGCTTCATCACAAATATTGCCGGTACAGTCGTTGCCATCGGCGCAATCCTTGGGACTGCCACTTCCGCATTGACCGCTGGTGCAGGTCTCGGCGGTGGTGCAAAAAGCGCCATCGTCGCAACCGGTACCATCTGCAACGTCCGTATTCTGACATTGGTTCAGATCTTCGTCACAACTGTCACTGGTGCAGGAATTGCCGTCCGAACATGAGCGGGGGACACCGCTGCCGCATGCACCGGCCAAACACACCTCACTCAGAGTACAATAAACGCCGTCATCACAAGCGGTGCCGTCCGCACTTTGGCTATGCAGGCAGCTGCCGCCTACCTCGTCACAGCTATCGACAGTACAAGAGTTATCATCGGCACAGTTCATGGGATTGCCGCCCAGGCACTGCCCGTTTTGGCACTCTTCGTTTTGGTTGCAGAACAGGCCGTCGTCGCAGGTGGTCCCATTGGCCTGCGCCGCATCCTGGACGCAGCGATCGTCTACCTCGTCACAGGAGTCGACTGTACACTGGTTGCCGTCAGCACAGTCACGGGCAGTGCCGCTGCCACAGAGGCCATCCTGACAGCTCTCGTCCACTGTACAAAAGGCCCCGTCATTGCAAGCCAAGCCGTCGGCGGGCGCGGAATCGTTTTGGCATTGACCGGCCTGTTCATCGCAGGAGTCAATGGTGCAGGAGTTGCCGTCCGCACAATCCCGGACCGAGCCCGGTACGCAGGTTCCGGCCACGCAACGATCACCATCGGTGCAAAAAGCACCATCGTCGCAGACAGTTTGGTCGGCCAGCGATGGGTTGAGGCAAATATTTGCTGCTTCGTCACAGACGTCACTGGTGCAATCATTCTGGTCAGCACAATCCCGGGGACTGCCACTGCCGCAGGCACCGGCGCTGCAAGTCTCCCCGGTGGTACAAAAAGCCCCGTCGTCACAGGCAGTTCCGTCGGCAACCACGGGGTTGACACATTTACCTAGCGCCTCGTCACAGCTATCAGCAGTACAGGAATCTCCGTCCGCGCAAGGCCGTTGGGAGCCTTGGCCACATTCGCCGGCCTGACAAACCTCGCCCAGGGTGCAAAATTTGCCGTCATCACAAGTGGTACCGTCGGCAAGCTGGGCGTTAATGCAAGAATCGCTCACTTCATTGCAAGCATCGACGGTGCAGGAGTTGCTGTCTCCGCAATCACGCCGCGGGCCGCCCACACAGACACCGGCCGAGCAAACATCATCCACGGTACAGTATTGATCGTCTTCACAACTGATCCCGTCGGCTGCCGCCGGGTGCAGGCAGAGATCCTGACCTTCGTCACAGACATCCGCGGTACATACATTGCCGTCGCCACAATCACGGGCGCCGCCACCGCCGCAAATACCGGCGGTACAAAACTCATCCACGGTGCAGAAGGATCCATCCGAGCAGTTCGCCCCATCGGCGACCTGACCATGCTGACAGGAGTCGTCTAGCTCGTTGCAACTATCGATGGTGCAGTCCGAGCCATCGGAGCAGTTGCGCGGCACGCCACCACCGCAGGTTCCACCGGTGCAGATCTCGGCAACCGTGCAAAAAGCGCCGTCGTCGCAACCCGCCCCATCCAGGGCACTGTTGTTGTGCTTGCAAGTAGCAGCAACCTCGTCGCAAGAGTCCAGCGAACAATCGTTGCCATCGCTACAGAGGTTGGGACTGCCACCACAAGCCCCGGAGCTACACACATCACTCACGGTGCAAAAAAGCCCATCATCACAGGCGGCGCCGTCAGTCGCGTTGTTGTGGCGACAAGCACCGGTCATCTCATCACAGGAATCAATGGTACAAGAGTTGCCATCATCGCAATCGCGGGCCGCGCCATCGCCGCAGGCACCGTCCAAACAAGTTTCGCCCACGGTACAAAACAAACCATCGGAACAAGCTGCCCCCGCCGACACATTGGCAAAGGCACATTGGTCATTTTCCTCGTCACAGGAATCCGCGGTACATTGATTGCCATCCGTGCAGTTGCGGGCCCGGGGGCCCACACAAACGCCGCCGCTACAAACGTCGTCCAGGGTGCAATAGGATCCATCATCACACGGGGTGTTATCCACCACCGGCGGATTCTGGCAGGCATCGATTGACTCGTTGCAAACATCGTTGGTGCAGGCATTGCCATCGGCACAATCCCGCGGCTGGGCGCCCGCGCATTGACCATCAACACAAACATCCTGCAAGGTACAAAAGGTACCGTCATCGCAGGGGGTGTCGTTGGCCACCACCGGGTTCAAGCATAGGTCCGCATCTTCGTCGCAAATGTCATCGGTGCAGGCGTTGCCGTCGGCGCAACTGCGCGTGACCCCACCGCCGCATTCTCCTTTATTGCAAATAGTTGCCACCGAACAAAAAGAACTGTCTTCACAGGCAGCGCCGTCGGCCGCCGGGCTGGACTCGCAGTGATCCTCAACCTCATTGCAAACGTCTATGGTACAGGGATTGCCATCGGCACAGTTTCGAAACACCACCGCGGTGCAAACACCACCGGTGCAGGCGTCGTTGACGCTACAGAATTCGCCGTCGTCGCATTCGAGGCCATCTTCGGCCGGTGGATGGTCGCAGCGACTGTTGGTCTCATCACAAATGTCCAAGGTACAGGGATCGGCATCAACACATTCTTTCGCTTCCCCACCACCGCAAGCGCCATCGGTGCAAGTCTCGCCGTCGGTACAGAACAAGCCATCGTTGCAAGATTCACCATCTTCTAACAACTCGTGCTCGCACACATCCCGGCTTTCGTTGCACTGGTCAACGCTACAGGAATTGCCGTCCGAGCAGTTGCGCGTGGACCCGCCACCACAAACGCCCTCGGTGCAAGTCTCGCCCACGGTACAATACAGCCCGTCGTCACAGAAGACACCATCGGCCACCCCTACACAGGTGGGACCATCGGGAATACAACTGGTGTCGTTCTCATTATGATAACCATCATCACAGATGCAGGTCGGTCCGCCGTTCATGATCACACATTGGCCGTGTTCAGAACAACTGATGTCCAAGCATCGTATGTCTTGGTCGGTCAGGCACACCCGATCATCAGAGCAAGAGGCCAACATCATTATAGCTGTTATCATCCCGGCCTGGAGAAAACCTAGCCTTTGCATATAAGAACCCTTCCCTCTCATTTTCATGCCTCTTGCTCCTAAATAATTGTTTCACTAATATGGTACTATTACGCAGTCAGCGGAAGTTACCAGAATAGATTATATAATTCCAGTTAAAAATCTGTGATCTTCATCACAGCAGAAGCCGCATTCTATCCGACCAATGACGGTCGTTCCCATTGTTCGGTCTCGACAAAACTCATTAAAAAGAGGCAGGACCCCCCGGCTCTTGATTCCTAGCAATCTTTGTTTAGCTTGGTTGCTTGGCAAGCCGGGAGGCGGGGGTGGGTGTCAAACTAAAAGGCAGGTAAAATATGGTGAGTTATTGTACAGGGTCTCAGAGTACCTGAACCCAGGTTTGCAATTGAATCCTGCATGTATCTCATTTGTTGCACTGTCATTGCCTCTCAAATAACTTGTACTTGGCGATGTAGCACATTTCGTGCCAAAGCATGACGTTTTCGCTGTCTATTTTTCCGCCCGATTTACAACGGCTTAGAATGTGCGTCTCGGAAGGCCCATTTTCTAACTTGTCTTATTTGTTTCCCCAAGACGACACGAATCAGCCCCAAATCCGACAACTACAACTTTAGTACTTGTTTTATTTGCGTTTTTCATGCGTATCCCTTCGATTGCAAAATATCCAATCTGTGAATGCATTGTATACAGTTTCCGCTGACACTGAACTGCTTTCCACGGCGAGTTATTCTTGTTTTTTAATAATACTTGTATACACTTCCCCGGGAAAACTATCAGGAGGCCAATTATGAGGGGTGTTAATAGGAAGGGACTCTGGCTTATTGGGTCCTGGGTTTTGAGTTTGAGCGTATTGTCCTTTTCAGCTTTCGCCAACGAGGGGGCAGCCGGATCGAAAAAATATGAGGATTTCGAACGGCCTCGTGCCTGCGCCTCTTGCCATCGGGACTTCTTCCAGCAATACCAACAGGCCATGATGAGTCAGGCATATACGCATCACTGGGACGAGATTGAGTACTTTGCCCTGGCAGTGCCTCATGCCGATCGCAATCCCAAACTGGCCGGTATCAAATCAGACTGCAATGGCTGCCATTCACCGCTGGCATTTCTGGCCGGCGACGTGCCGCCACCCAAGCCGGAAAAGGGCAGCCGGGCCAACGAGTCGGTCTCGTGCGACTTCTGTCACACGGTCCGGGGCATGAACGGAGAACCGCCTCACAACTTCAATTACATTTCCTCGCCCGGAAAAACCAAATACGGCCCACGGCCGGGGCTCGAGTCTCCTCATCATAAAACCCAAGAGCTGGCTTTTCTGCGATCGGCTGATTTTTGTGGTCAGTGCCACAATGAAAAGAGCCCCTACGGCGTTTGGGTCAAGTCCACTCATCTTGAATACACCCAAGGCCCCTACCCCAAAATGGGGCTCAGGTGTCACGATTGCCATATGCCGGTGGCCCCGGGCCGCGTGTCAGCCATGTCCAAAGCCGACAGCCCGATGCACCAGCACCTTTTTTACGGTGCCCATGTCGATGCAAAAATCAGAGGTGCGGTGGAATTGAGGATGCACGCCGACAGCAGTGAAGTGGAACCAGGCGATACCGTCAAGCTGAGTCTCTACTTGTTCAATGCCAAGGCCGGCCACAAGATTCCCACCGGCTCGGTCGAAGATAGGCAACTTTGGGTGCACGTGGAGGCCAAAGACAGCCAAGGCCGCATTTATCATCTCCCGGTCGACAAAAAAGGCTTTGCCGATGAAGAAGCCACCATTGCCAGTAACAAGCTGGCCTGGTTCGATCTGGGCGTGGCCATGGGCCTGGAAGATTTCCCGGGCCTGCCCCGTGACGGCCTGCCCGAGGGCGACCGCATCTTCCGCATGCCCTATTTCAACCCGGACGGCCAATTGACCATCATGCAGTGGTATACCTCCCGCCTGGGCACCGATTACCGCATCGGCCCTTTGGAAACGAAGGTAGAGACCTACACCTTTAAGGTGCCGGCAAATGCGCCGCTCGGAAAAATGACCGTGCATGCCGCCCTGAATTACCGTTTGCTGGTCAAGCCCATCGGAGATTTCTTGAAAGTCCCCGAGGAAGAATCTCGCGATCGCCTCATCAATGATACCAGCACCAGCTTTGAGCTGGTGGACTGAACGAAGGAAAAATCATGACCATTCGACGATTCGCCTTGTTCTCGCTGTCCATCCTGGTGCTACTCGGTGCCCTGGCGGAAACCTCGCAGGCTATTCCCGCTTTCGGGCGCAAACATGAGTTCTCTTGCACCACCTGTCACCAGCCCTTCCCGCGCCTGAAGGCATTCGGCGAAGACTTCGCCGGCAACGCTTTCGCGCCTTCCGACCGGGAAATGCCGCCCCGCTACTTTCGCGACGTCGGCGACGATCAGCTCTCCTTGCTCAAGTCTATTCCCTTGGCAATCCGGGCCGACATGTACGCCGACATCCGCACCAACGACAGCGAGATCGATGGCTTTTCCGACTTCAAGACCCCCTTTGGACTCAAGATCCTTTCTGGCGGGCGGGTGGCTGATAACATCGGCTACTATTTTTATTTCTTTATGAATGAGCGCGGCGAGGTAGCCGGCATCGAAGATGCCTACATTCACTTCAATGATTTGCTTGGCGTACCTCTTGATATCATGGTGGGCCAGTTTCAGGTCTCCGACCCGCTGTTCAAGCGCGAGTTACGACTCACTTTTCAGGATTATCTGGTCTACAAAGCCAGCCCGGGAAGCAGTGCCACTGATCTGACCTACGACCGCGGTCTCATGATCACCGGCGGTTTCGATTTTGGTCTCGATGTCACCGCCATTGTGGTCAACGGCAACGGCAAGGGGGAAGCCAACGTCCAGCGCGACTTTGACATGGATCGCTACAAGCACTTCATGCTGCGCCTGTCCCAGGGCCTGGGTCCGGTTCGCCTGGGCGCGTTCGGCTATTACGGCAAGGAACAGACCGAAATGACGGACCTGGGCAACAGCGAGCAGTGGACCGGCACCAACGAACTGAACATGTGGGGCTTGGATGCCACCCTGGCATTGGGCCCGGCCGAAATCAACTGCCAGTACCTGGAGAGGCGGGATCTCAACCCCAACTTTGGTCGCGGCAACGACCAAAACGCCACTCTCACCCGCGGAATTCTCATGGAAGCCATCGCCGAACTATGGGGTGATCCAGCCCGCTTGTATATGGTCCTGCTATTCAACTATGTCGACAGCACTGCCATCGAAGCCAGGCAAGAGAGCTACACCGCCAATCTGACTTTCCTGTTACGCTCCAATATCAAACTGCTTACCGAGTACACCTTTGCCCCCCTGGTTAGCGGAGTCGAAAGCAACGAGCATCGGGCCACCATTGGCATTGTTGCAGGATTCTAGTTACTCTCGAAAAATGATTGATCTAAATGGGCCTGGGCGCGTATCTTCAGGACAGCCAAAAACTCAAACCAAGAAGGACAGCCATTCATGTCAAGCTGGATTGGAAAAGAAGTAGAATTAGAGGTATCCGGCCGCACTTATTTGGTCAAAATAGAGAATATCGGCAGTGATCGCGCCACCGTGGTAGTAGACGGCAAAAGAATCGAAGTGGGCGTCAAAGCCCATGGCGAGCCCCCAGCCGCAGAGGAAGCCGAAAGCTCGAACCAATCTGCGCCCTCCGCCCCCGCGCCTTCCCCGGCCCCATCCAGATCCGGGGCCGGAGCCAACACGCTTTGTGCCTTGATGCCGGGAGTAGTGGTCAAAACATCGGTGGTCGAAGGCCAGGAAATTTCCACCGGCGATGTGGTGCTGATCTTGGAAGCCATGAAAATGGAAAACGAAATTCGTTCTGACCGCACGGGAAAAATTGCCAAGTTCCATGCCCAAGTAGGCCAACAAGTCCAGGCCGGCGACCCTTTGGTCTCCTTCGCGTAGAAAACCAAGGAGCAATTATTTGGCGGTTTTGGCCACCATCCTGGGCGTGTTCCTCATTTATGGGATCTGGGAATACCGGGTTCATCTGCGCGCCCTGCGCTCCATCCCGGTACGCATTCACGTCAACGGTACCCGCGGCAAATCATCCGTCACTCGTTTAATCGCCGCCGGCTTGCGTGCCGGCGGCATTCCCACCTGCGCCAAAACCACCGGTTCGCGCCCACGAATGATCCTTAACAATGGTTCAGAATACACGGTACAACGCCAAGGCCGGGCCAATATTCTAGAACAAACGCGGGCGATGGCAATTGCCTCGCGCCGGAAAGCCCAGGCGATTGTGTTGGAGTGCATGGCCCTGAATCCCGCGCTCCAGGAAATCTGCGAAAGCAAGTTGATACAAGCCACTTATGGCGTCATCACCAATATCCGCGCCGATCATCTTGATGTCATGGGACCAACCGTGGCGGACGCGGCCAAAGCCATGGCCGCCACTGTCCCACGGCGCGGGCCATTGTTGGTAGCCGAAGCCGATGAATCTTTGCGCGCCATTTTACAGAAGGCCGCCGACCGCCAGGGCGTAGAGCTTATCCACTGCACCCCAGAAAAAATGGGCATCACTGAAGACTTTATGAGAAAGTTCGATTACATCGAACACCCGGACAATGCGGCCTTGGCCCTTTGTTGCTGCGAAATGGCCGGCGTACCCAGGGAACAAGCCCAGGCGGGCATGTTGGCCGCCGAGCCCGATATGGGCGCTTTGCGGATCATGCGCTTGGCCTTCTTTGCCAAACGCATTGATTTTGTCAACGCCTTCGCTGCCAACGACCCCCAGTCAACGCGCGTCATCTGGGATCGGATCCTCCAGCTCTATTCCGGCGAGCGTAGCCGGGTCGTCATTCTCAACTGCCGAGCCGATCGGGGCCAACGCTCCGCTCAGTTGGGTGAGATACTCCCTGGCTTGAGTGGTTTGCATCGTTTGGTGCTCTGTGGCACCGGCACCCGAATGGCCCTGGAAGCCTGTCTGCGCGGCGGCTTACACCCAGAGAAAATCATTGAAATGGAAGGCTTCCGCCCAGAGGAAATCTTTGAGCGTACGGTAGCCCAGGTCGGCGAAAAGGGCATTGTCTTTGGCATGGGCAATATCGGCGCCGGCGGCATCGCCATCGTCGAGTACTTCCAGAACCGATGCCAGCTTACTCAAACAGAAACAGAAATTGACGGAGACTGACTCTTGGAAAACATCTCCCCAGAAGTCGTAGTAACGGCCATCGCCATTGGCCTGGTGGTCAGTTTGATTTTCTCCGAGACCTTGGGGCTGGCCGCCGGCGGCATGGTGGTTCCAGGTTATTTCGCCCTGAGTTTACGCGACCCGGTCACCGTAGTACTCACGCTGGTTTTGGGTTTTGCTGCCTGTATGATCGTGCGTTTCTTGGGCAATTTCATGATCCTGTTTGGGCGGCGGCGCACTGTGCTCATCATCCTGATAGGCTTTCTGCTCGGCTGGTTCTTTCGCCAATTTATGGTCTTCGACCTATTCGGTGAGACCGTCATTCTTTCGGCCATCGGCTTCATCATCCCGGGCCTGGTCGGCATGTGGATCGACCGCCAGGGCCTCACCGAGACCACCACCACCCTGATTGCCTCGGGGGTACTGGTTCGCCTGATTTTGATCGTCATCTACGGCGGGGAGATGTACTCATGGCAATGATGTGGAGACCGGGTCGCGCTTCCCGCGGCGTGTTGGTATTGGTGGCCTGCATCTGCGTGGCCGGAACTTTGTTGGTCGAACAGTTACCGGAGAAAAGACGCAAAAAACATTACCAGACCAAGAAGGCCGCCGCGCAAATCATGGACGCCGGCATGAAGGCAATCCACGATCAACGCCTGTCCATCTTTGGCCGCATCGATCCAGAGCGTGATCCCAACGGCACCGGCATGATTGGCTCCGGCTTGACCCCCATCACTTCCAAAACCGGGTCCTTGGCCGCCAAGCAGACCGCGGCCAACCCAAATTTCGCGGCCATCATGGTGCATTTGTTCAAACGCGCCGGGCTGAAACCCGGTGATGTGGTGGCCATGGCCTTTTCCGGTTCCTTCCCTGCTTTGAATTTGGCAAGCCTGGCGGCAGCAGAAGTGCTAGAGCTTAGACCCATCATTATCAGTTCTACTTCGGCCTCTCGTTGGGGCGCCAATGACCCGCAATTGACCTGGTTGGACATGGAACGTCTCTTGTACGAAAAAGAAATCATTCATCATCGTTCGGTGGCCGCATCCCTGGGCGGAGAACGAGACCGAGGCGGCGGCATCCCGCCGGAGGGAATCCAAACGCTCCGCGACATTATCAAGCGAAACGGGGTAGAATTTCTTGATGCACCCAGCTTGGAGGCCAGTTGGGACATTCGCCAAAATATCTACCGAGAAGAAGCGGCCGGTCGTCCCATCGCCTGCTATGTAAATGTGGGTGGCGGCTCCGGCAGTGTCGGTTCGCCTTTGGTCAAGAAAATGTTCAAACCGGGCTTGAACTTCTCGCCTCCGCACCCGGAACGGCTACGCGATTCGACCATGAGCCGAATGAGCCGGGCCGGTGTTCCGGTAATCAACTTGATTTATATAGCCCGGCTCGCCTCCCGCTACGGACTGCCGGTCCAACCCACCCAGCGACCGGAAGTTGCCGAAGGCGGAATTTTCGCCGCCGAGGAATACGACCTGACCTTGACCTGGTCAGTGCTAATCGGCCTGGTCCTGATAACCTTCCTCTTGCTGCGCATGGATCTGTCTCATTACTTCCTGCGCCTGCGCACCAACCTGCAAAACGATCAATCGACCCCGCCGCCGACCGACGCCAAATAGAGAGTGTCGATAAATCGAAAATCAAAGAAATAACAGGCGTCATCCCCGAAACGTTTCTGTCGGGGATCTCGTGAACAACCTGCCAATACAGGATGTTAGAGAAACCTGGGTTCCCGACAGAAACTTTTCGGGAATGACGAATTAATTTCAGATGACTTTTTTAGTTTGAATGTCTAACAATCGACAGGCCCAAATAGTCCCGGGCGGTCATTTAGAAAATTTCAAAGATTGTCGAGTAGAAATCGGCTGAGTAGCTCTTCATCTGAGGTTTCTTCTGTTTTTTCCTGGTTGACATCTTTTTGGTCGGCCGCTTCGGCGCACTTGGCTTGTAAGGGCGAAGCAGTTCTACGCGACGCACTGGGTTTGCTTGGTTGTAGGCTGGCAGCCGGGGCAGTCGGGGCTGGAGTTGGAGCTGGCGCCGGAGCAGAATCCTCGGGGGCTATATTCGCGCATACCTCACCGATGAACCCTTCTTGCACCTGGTAGGGAGTATCCTGGTACAAGACCGAATCCTGGTAACGCTCGGCCCCCATGCTGTTGAGCTGGGCATCGGTTTTTACCCGACCCAGCAAGCCGGCGGTGTCCATCTCGCCACCTTCTACTTTGATGAAGCGAACGGCTTCGAGCAGCCGAAAACGGCGACCGTCCGTCTTTACGGTCATCACCGAATCGACAAATTCGATTTTGTCCTCTTCCAGCCAACTGCATAGTGTTTGCTGGGCAATAAAGAGGTGTCGTGCCATGGCCGTTACCGTCCCGAATTCCTTGTTTTTACATTTTAATTTTATAATGGAAGACGCAAATCCGTCAAGTTTGTCAGCAAGCTATTGATCATGGCCCCTCCTTGGTCTATTGTATTTCAACACTCTCAACACAGAAACTCTGGAGGTCGGATACATGGCGGCAGGCAACCTGATTGAAGTTGTGGACGCAAACTTTGAACAAGAAGTAGTCAGCAGCGAACTCCCGGTTTTGGTGGATTTTTGGGGACCTATGTGCGGCCCGTGCAAGGCACTAGAGCCCGTGGTCGCCAAACTGGCCGACAACTATCAAGGCAAACTCAAGGTGGCTAAGTGCAACGTAGACGCGGCGAGCATGACCGCCATTCAGTACGCGGTCAAATCCTTGCCCACCCTGCTGCTCTTCAAGCAGGGCAAGGTACTCGATCAATTCTCCGGGCGACCCACCCCGGATGCCCTAGACAAGTTTGTCCAGCGAGTGCTCTAAACTTACTTATTTGTCTCCGTCCCAAAACGTTGTTTTGGTATGGAGACCGGGATGTAACTCAACGTTTTTCGTGGGCTTAATTTTCTGCTTTTGTGGGAAACGTGGCTTTGGGGGTGGGAACTACTTAAAACTGTGGCGCCGCAACGAGATGGACATCAGCAAGCCTATGGCCACCATTGTGACCAGAAGCGAAGAGCCGCCATAACTCCACAAGGGCAAGGTGATGCCCACCACCGGCAGCATGCCAATCACCATGCCGATGTTGATGGCCGCGTGCCAGAACACCAGAGAAACCACGCCCACTGCCACCAACACTTCGAATCTCTCCCGGGCATGACTGGCCACGTCAATCATCTGCATCAACCAAAATAGCAGCAAGCCGAACATGAGCAGGCAGCCGCTAAAACCCCATTCTTCAGCCCATACTGAAAAAACGAAGTCGGTGTGCTGCTCGGGCAAGAACTTGAATTGGGTCTGGGTACTTTCGCCAAATCCCTTGCCGTTCAGGCGCCCTGAGCCCACCGCCAACTTTGATTGCCAAGCATGATAGCCACTGCCTTTGATATCCGAGCCCGGCTCAACAAAAGCAAAAACCCGCTTTTTCTGGTAGTCCTCCAGTACGAAGAACCAGGCAGTCGAGGCCACCACAATCAAGCCCAGGGCAGCAATCAGCAGGCTCAAAGGCTTAACCTTTACAAACAGAATCATGCTGCCGGCGATAAAAAACAGCACCAGGGTGGTACCCAAATCGGGTTGCCGCAAGATAAGCACGGCCGGCAACATAACCAGGATCAGCGGACTGAGAACGTCATGTACGCTACTCAGCCCACTACGCAGCAAGTACAAAAAGCTGGCCGCGGCCCAAAGCACCAGTGCGCCCGCCACCACAAATCGCCAGCCGGCCAACAACTCTAGACCGTCCCAGAATATAGCCAAGGCGCCAATGGCCCCCAAGGGATACAGGATGCTTGCCGGTTTGATCAGGGCGCGGAGGGTAAATCCTTTCGGCGGTAATGTCGGCTCATGGTTAAAGTATTTGGCCACGGCCAGGATCACGGCGATTTTTGCCAACTCGGAAGGCTGAAAATTAAGGAAACCCAAAGACAACCAACGCTGGGATCCCTTGCGCACCTGGCCCACCAGCAGCACCGCCAACAACAACATCACCGTAATCACCAAAATGGGATAAGCCAGTTTTTCGAATATGCGATAGTCAATCATCGTCAGGATCGCAGCCACCCCAACCCCGACCGCCAACCAAGTACCTTGCACCCAGGCCAAATTTGTCTCCGCACCCTGTGAAGTAGAGTACAGGTTGACAATGCCGAGACCGCCAAAAAGCAGTGTGGTGCCCAAAAGCATCCAGTTCAGAGGCACTTTTTGGGAAAAACTTTTCATGAACCGTCGCCCTCCGGCAAAACGGTCTCTTTCTCTATTTGCTCCAGATAATAGGTAATCAGTTCCATGGCAATCGGGGCGGCGCCACTGGAGCCGTGACCGCCATGCTCGTTGACCACCGCTACCGCGATTTTCGGATTATCCACCGGTGCCCAGGCGGCAAACCACGCATGATCACGGAAATCATAGGGCAGACCTTTGCCTCGTTCCTCGCCCTGTTTCACCACCTGGGCCGTGCCGGTTTTGCCGGCCACCTGAAACTCTACTTTCCGGGGACGCCGGTAATAACCAGTTCCGCCGGGTTCATTTACCACGCCGGCCAGCGCTTCGGCCATGATCTTGAGCTGTTCTTCCGGGACCTTCACCTGGCGGCGGGCCTGGGGGGAAAAAGTTCGCACGACCTTGCCGGTGGGTGATTCGATTCGAATCACGACCTGGGGCCGGTACAAGGTGCCGCCATTGGCGATGGTGGCATAGGCCAGCGCCAACTGTAACGGCGTGACGTTGACGTCGCCCTGACCAATGGAATTGGAAATGGTAAAGCCGGGCAAAAAACCGGTACGGGTGTGCTTCTTGTACCAGTCCCGATCGGGCATGATGCCGGGAACCTCCTGGCCGGCATCGAAGCCAGTGGCGGACCCAAAACCAAAATCTTGAGAAACGCGCGCCAACATGTCTTGCCCAGCGGCATAGCCCGCGCGATAGAAATAGACATCGCAAGACTGCGTGATGGCGCGGTGAAGCGCGAGATCGCCGTGGCCACCATGGCGCCAGCATCGAAAAACATGGCCGCCGAAATGAATACGCCCGGTACACAGCTGGCGGGTGTTCTCGTCCCAATCCTCTGTCGCCAGAGCCGCAAATCCGGTAAAGGGTTTGAAGGTCGATCCCGGCGGAAATTGTTGCTGCGTGGCCCGATTGGTCAAGGGCTTGTCCGGATCACGAATGAGTTCTTGCCAATCCCGGGCCTGTATTCGACCGGAGATTTCGCTAGGGTCGAAGGCCGGCTTGGACATCATGGTCAGAATAAAACCAGTGCTGGGTTCAACCGCCACCACCGCCCCTTCGATACCGGGAAAACGCTCCTCGGCTAGCGCCTGTAAGCGTGCGTCGATCGACAAGACCAGGTTGTCTCCAGCCGTAGCCGGCACAACCGGCTCAAGTTGTTTCAGCACCTGGGCCGCTAACTTCTCGGGCACGCGTTGTTTTCGCGAGTCGACCACCACATGCAGCTCGCCATTTTCGCCCCGCAGCACGTTTTCCCAGGCAACTTCCAGGCCTGATTTACCGATGATATCACCCTGGCGATAGTTGTCGTCGACCAAGCGGTCCAATTCGAACCGGCTAATTTCACCCACATAGCCCAGCAGGTGAGCGGCAAACTTCCCCAAGGGATAGGCACGACGCGTCTCGGGCCTGATTTCCACCCCCTCCAATCGGCCCAGGTTTTGCTCGACAGCGGCCAGTTCCTCGCGTGACAATTTGCGCCGAACCAGCAGCGGCAACCAGCGATCTAAGCGTTTGGTGGTCTCGAAAACATCTTTGATGCGGTCGATTTCCAGGATGCGCAAGCTCACGTATTCGGTCAACCGGGTCAAGGTAGTTTCGAAAGCCTCTCTCTTGCAGTAGGCGGGCGTAAAATACAAATTGAAGGAGGGACGGTTGTCAGCAAGCAAACGGCCGTTGCGATCGAAAATCATGCCCCGCAAAGCCACATCTCTGCGAACATCAACAAAGTTGGCCCGGGAAAGCGCCTCGTGCTCCTCGCCGTGGGTCACCTGCAGGCAATACAATCTGCCCGAAAAGAGGACAAACACCAGGACCATCAGACTCAACATGGTCACATAGCGGCGGTTAAACTCGGGCTCGGATGCAAGCAAAGGCAAGCTGTGCTCCTACCAGGCAGTCTCAAAAACTCGTCCCGACGCCGACGGCCAAATATGGCTCGCCAGCGCCCATATCGGCAAGGCCAACAAAACATGAATCAAGGCCAAGGGCAAAGCCGCCTTACCCACCACCCACAAGACTCCCTCGGCCATGTTCAGCCAGGTCAATAAGCCCAAGCAGAGCAAGGAGTGAAATAGGGACATGAAAAAAACAAGACCCAACTGCGACGACACCCGGCTGGGCACGATGAAGCGGCGGGCTCGACCGGTGGCCATCCACACCAAAAATACGAAGAGGTCAACAAGCCGGCGGGCGTACCGGCGAAGCTATCCGCGGCCCAACCCATGGCCAACGCACCCACCGCCCCACTCATCGAGGGAGAGAACAAGGCAGCATAGATCACCATCAGCAGCACCGGGTCAGGATGAATCCATTCCAGGTGAAACACGCGGCAAAGGGCACCAGTCAAAGCCAGCAAACCTATGCCCAAACAAACAAAGACCGCCAGCCTCACTTTAGCCCTCCCGGTTGGTCCCGATCGGTCGAGATCATAACCATCACTTCTTCCATGGTTTGAAACGCAACCACGGTATGAATCTCGGCCTTGCGGAAAACGCCGACGTCAGGCGAGGTCACCGATTCGATGACCCCCACCAACAAACCAGCGGGAAACATGCTGCCCACGCCCGAAGTCACCACCTTGTCGCCGACTTTCACGTCCGCTGTGCGCACCAGGTAGTCAACCGAACAAAGTTCGTCTTCTCCCCTTCCACGCACGATCCCGCGGGCGCGCGATCGTTGGATCACCACATCCACCGCACTGCGTCCGTCCACGACCAGGCGCACCTCGGCATAGCCGCCGCTCACCGCCTCGACCCGACCAACCAAGCCGGAACCCGAGACCACGGCATCGCCCTCCTGCAGTCCTTGGTCAGCCCCGGCATAAATCCGAATTGTCCGTGCGAGGGGAGAAGTTCCCACCCCAATCACCCGGGCCGCCACTACCTTCAAGCCGCCGTAATCGGCGCGCATATGTAACAACTTCTTCAGCCGCTGATTCTCCAGGGCCGACTCCGTCAGCAGGGCGTTGCGCCTACGCAACTCCAAAACTTCTCGTTCCAACTGCCGGTTTTCGTCATGGAGGCCAACCAGATAGACATAGGACTTCCAGGTCCCGGTCAGACCGTCGATGGACCAAACCACGGCATACTGCACCGGCGCCGTAATCCACAACAGCGCGCGGTCCAAGGCATTGCGACGCGGCAACTCTTTCATGTGGGAATTGAAAATCAAGAAAGAGAAGACAAGAATGCTGGCGAAGATGAGGCGAATCCGGTTTCTACGAGCCCACGACATGCACCTGGCCGCTTAATCGATAGAGACTTGTTTCAATAAATCGAGTTCGTCGAGAGCCTTGCCGCAACCATAAACCACTGCGCACAAGGGGTCGTCGGCCACCATGACGGGCAAACCCGTCTCCTCGCGCAGCAAGCTATCGAGGTTGCGCAGCAAACCGCCGCCGCCGGCCAAGACAATGCCCTTGTCGGCGATATCGGCCGACAACTCCGGCGGCGTGCGATCAAGAACCACCCGAACCGCCTCGACGATGGAATTGATAGGATCGGACAAGGCGTCGCGAATTTCGTCGGAGGAAACCGTAATGGTCTTGGGAACGCCGGCCACCAAATCTCGCCCCCGTACTTCCATGCTCAAGGGCTGCTCGGTGGGATAGGCCGTGCCGATATTAATTTTGATTTTCTCTGCCGTTGATTCGCCTACCAATAAATTGTACTTGCGTTTCATGTGCTGAATGATGGAGTCGTCCATCTTGTCGCCGCCGATTCGCACCGAGCGCGAGTTGACAATCCCGGCCAGGCTGATGACGGCCACCTCGGTCGTGCCCCCGCCGACATCGACAATCATGTTGCCGGATGGTTCGGTGATGGGCAGACCCGCGCCTATGGCCGCGGCCATGGGTTCTTCGATGAGATACACTTCGCGGGCCCCGGCTGACAAAGCCGATTCCTTTACCGCCCGCTTCTCTACCTCGGTAATGCCGTAGGGCACACCCACGATAATGCGAGGCCGAACCAGGGTTTTTCTATGGTGGGCTCTCTTGATGAAGTAACGCAGCATTTCCTGAGTGACTTCGAAATCCGCGATCACACCGTCTTTCATCGGCCGGATTGCCATAATACTACCAGGAGTTCTGCCCAGCATGTCCTTGGCTTCTTTGCCCACGGCCAGGACTTTTTTGATGTTGTGGCCATCTTTTTGCACCGCCACCACCGATGGCTCGGCACAAATAATGCCTTTGCCTTTCACATAGAGCAGGGTGTTGGCAGTCCCCAAATCCACGGCAAGATCTTGCGAGAACATCGCGTAGAGCCAATCGAATAGCATCTAGCATCTCCGATATAAAGGGAAACATCTATATACATGTGCCCTTCGTGCGTACCAAACTGACCTGGTTTTGGCAAGAAAAAACCGCTATTTGACTGCCCCGTCGAAGCAGATTTATGCTCCGGCCAAACGCTTGGGTAATTTTGAAAAGAAAAAACTTGCATCCGCTGCCGGTACGGATAACATCACGCGTCTGTAAAACTGGAGTTTTTCAGGAGATCCCATGCTTGAACAAATGCGCAAACAATCCCATTCGACACTTATCCTCCTGCTTTTCGGATTCATCGTCTTTGTATTCGTCTTTTCCTTCGGTTCCGGATCGGAAGGTTTTCGCTCTGGAGGCTGCGGCAGCACCGGTTTGGTGGCCATCGTCAATGGCGAAGAAATCACCGAGGTCAACTTCCAGTTTCACTACGACCAGATGCTGAAAAACGCTTTGCAACAACGCCAGCAGGGAAAAGCCTTGCGCAAAGAGGATAAACTCCAGCTCCGGCAGCAAGTACTCGACGAACTCATCAACCAGGCCTTACTCATCCAGGCAGCCCAAACGCTAGGAATCCATGTCACCAAAGAGGAAGCCTACCAGGCCATCTACGATGACTTTGAGCAAGGCGGCAACACCTTCGACTTCAATCATTACCAGGCGGTGGTGCAAAGGCATTTCCGAACCACAACCGCTATCTACGAAGATGTTCGGCGCCAAGGTTTGCTGGCCGAGCGGATGCGGGCAGTCATTCGAGACACGGCCCGCGTCACCGACGACGAGCTGGTGAGCGCCTATCAAGCCCGAGAAACCAAGATCAACCTCGATTTCGTCAAAGTTGATTCCACCCTTTTCGCCAAAGAATTGGCCCCGAGCGAAGAAGAAATCAAGCAGTTTGCGACCGACAATCAAAAAGAAATCGAGCAGACCTATCAGGCACGCAACAACCGCTATCATAAACCCAAGCAGGTACAACTGGCCCATGTGCAATTCGTGCTGCGTAAAGAGTACGACGAAGAACAAGTGGCCGATAAGCAAGAGCGAGCCGATTTGACTTGGGACGATCTGAAAAAGGGTGGCGACTTCGCTGAACAGGTCAAGGAATACTCCGAAGACTACGACACCAAGGAAAAAGGCGGACAGCTAGCCATGGCGACCAAGGAAGCCCTGGCAGCCACTTGGGGGGCGGCTTTTGCCCAGGCGGCCTTCGAACTCAAAGCCGGCGAATTCAGCCCGGTGATCAAATCAAACAAAGGCTTTCACGTGCTCAAGGCCATGCGAATCATCGCAGCCAATGACAAGACCTTAGACCAGGTCAAAGACGAGATTGCCAAGGAGTTGCTCAGCAATCAACGCTCGCAGGCAGCAGCCAAAGCAGAGGCAGAACGATTGTTGGCCGGTTTGCAGGCGGGCAAAAAACTCGCAGTGCTGGCGCCCGCCGCCAAAGGCGAACCAGGACTGCCGCCTACCAAACCCAGGGCCGCCAGCACCGGTTTGATCGCCCGCATGGGCGGCTTCATTCCCCAAATCGGCCTCGATGACGACCTGGCCCAGGCGGCCTTCGCCCTGACTATGGAAAACCCCACTCCCAACCAGGTGTTTGAAGTCAACGCCGGTATGGGCGGAAAATCGTACGTAGTAATAAGCTTGGCCGAGCGGGTCGAAGCCGATATGGATGCTTTCGCGAAAAACCGCGAGATGCTCAGTGAGCGCCTACTCGCCGGCCGACGCCACCAGCAGCTATCAGCTTGGCTTAGCCATGAACGAGACACCGCCGTCATCGAAAAGGATCACCGAATCATCGCCGACATTACTCCACCAGGGATGCGGGGCGGCCAGCAATAAGTCCCTCCCTCTCGTCAATCTCCGATAAAAAGCTTTAGCGAGCGCGCTTTTTCATCACGGTAGGCAATCAGCATACTACCTTGGGTGGTCAGAGCTGCGTCCAAGTGAATTCCGGTGCCGGCCGTCGAGTCGACGAGGTAGCGGGTCCAGGTGTCGCTACGGCGCACGGCACATTCGAGATGGGCCTTGCGCGGATCTCGACCCGACAGGGCCCCGAAGGCAAGCAGCAAGTCACCGGCGGCTTCGGTGGCCAAGGACAGATTGTGGGCACCCTTAACCAGAGGTGTAATTTGCCATTGCTCGTCCGCGCGCGTGGCTTGTGCTAGCCGGTTCTTGAGCGCCTCGCGAAACAGCAGTTGCGGCTTTCCGCCCAAAAAAAACAGGGCACTCGATTTGCCCGGGTTTTGCTCACGGGCCACAATCTGGCTCTCCCAATCGCCGTCTTTTTGCTTGAAGGCCACCCGCAACTCGCTGGAAAGACCCGACCAGTGTAGATAGCTGGTCGCCAGACCGCCCTGGGGCCCACGAACGAATGAAATTTGGACTTTCTCCGAGCCGTTGGCCTTGTCGATGCGTTCGCTTCCCCAGACGCCTTCGGTCAGCTCCTGGGCGACAGAATTCTTGCCAGCCTTTTTTCCGCGGAGCGGGACCTTCGCCGGCGCATCTTTACGCAGTATCCGCCAGGCATGCTTCAAGTAACCGTCGCCCGCGTAATACAAGGCATGCAAGGCATTGCCCTCGTCGAAAAGAATCCGCACTCCCATGCCGGTGCCTCGGCCCCATTCAATCGGCTCTTTTTTCCAGCGCCCGTCCTTCCGGTAAGCGTAGGTTAAAGTCTGGGTGGCCGAGCTATAATAAGCCAAGTGTGGTTCGGCGTTGCCGGTTACTGTGATGCAAGCATAGAGGCACTGCTGACAGGCATCATCCACCACTTCACTGGCAAATCCGGCTTCGGCCTGTTTGACATATTTGAGCTGTTTGTTTTTCTGGTCATAGTAGACCATGTGCACCCGGTCATTAACATCAATGTCCATGCTGACGTACAAACCAACATCGCCGGAATTGTCCACCACCACCGTTTTTCCGGGCGCCTTCCCTCCCTTGACCATCTTCACGCCTTTTTGGGAACAAGACATCGCCGTGGCCAACACCACTGCCCCGATCATCAAACGTCTCATGTGCAATCCCTCCGCTTCCGCGTAAGTTTGTTAGCCCCGGGGAACATCTTGGCAGCAATCCTCTTGCCAAACACCCGTCTAGTTGAGGATAATATGAAAGCAGCCATGAGCAAAGAACAAAACATTGCCAAACCCTACCCGGAGCCAATTGTGACCTCAAAAAACTATAGTTTCTGCTGGCCCATGCTCCTCTTAATTTCTTCTATGCCAGCTTGCCACGCCAGTAAAAGGATGCCCATGCCCCCTGCCGCCAAGATTATTCCTCATGAGAGCACCCTCCACGGCGACACGCGAATAGACAACTACTTCTGGCTACGCGAGCGCACAAACCCAGAAGTAGTCGCCTATTTGAAAGCCGAGAACAAATATACCGATCGGATGATGCACAACACGGAGAAACTGCAGCAAAAACTGTTCGAAGAAATGCGCAGCCACATCAAAGAGAGCGATGCCAGCGTTCCGCGCAAAGACGGCGCCTACTTCTATTACCAGCGCACCGAGAAAAACAAACAGTATCCGATCCATTGCCGCAAAAAAGAAAGTTTGGAAGCCAAAGAAGAAATCATTTTGGACGTCAATGTTTTAGCCAAAGGCTTCGAGCATTTCCGCCTGCGCGGCACCGCGCTCAGCCCGAATCATCAGATCCTGGCCTACGTTGCCGATAACAGCGGGGCCGAACTCTATACCCTGTACTTCAAGGACCTCAACACCGGCCAGCTGCTTGCCGACCGGGTAGAGAATACTTCAGGGAATATCGCCTGGGCCAATGACAACCAAACGATCTTCTATGGCACCCGCGATCAAGCCCGGCGTCCTTATAAAATCTTTCGCCACCAGTTGGGCACGAGCACCGAAGAAGATCAGCTCGTTTACCACGAAAAAGATGAGGCCTTCTTTTTAGGGGTGGGAAAAACCCGCAGTGAAAAATACTTATTGCTTAGCTCGACGAGTTCGACGACCAGCGAGATTCGCTTTTTAGATGCCCATCGTCCCACCGACACTCCACTGGTCATCCAAGCACGCCAACACGGCTTGGAATACCGCGTCGACCACTGGCAAGATCGTTTCTTCATCGTGCACAATCACAACGCACAGAATTTCATGGTATCCCAGGCGCCAGTCAGCCAGCCCGGCATCGAGCACTGGCAGGAGCTTATTGCTCACAACAAAGACATTCGTATCATTTACACCTTGGCCTTTGCCCACCACCTGGTGGTCACTGAGCGACATGCCGGGGTGGAGATGCTGCGCGTGCACGATCTGGAAAGCGGAGAAGATCACTATATCGACTTCACCGAAGCAGCCTATTCCGTGTCACCATGGCGGCAAACGGAGTTTGCCTCTGCGCAGCTACGCTTCTCGTATTCTTCCCCCATCACGCCGGAATCGGTCTTTGATTACGACATGAATCACAAAACGCGGGACCTAAAAAAAGAAACGGAAGTTCCCGGTGGCTATGATCGCAGCCGCTATCAAGTAGCGCGCATTTACGCCCAAGCTGCCGACGGCACCCACGTGCCGATTACGCTGATTCACCGCCGGGGCCTGAAGTTAGATGGCAGCCACTCCCTGCTTCTGCGCGGATACGGTTCTTACGGCATAAGCCAAGATGCCTCCTTTGCCTCCATGCGCCTACCCCTGCTCAAACGTGGTTTTGTCATGGCCATTGCCCATGTTCGCGGTGGCGGAGAAATGGGACGCCCTTGGTACTATGAAGGCAAGATGTTGAAAAAGAAAAACACCTTTTCCGATTTCATCGTTTGCGCGGAGCACCTCATTGCCCAGGGCTATACCAACAAGAATCACCTGGCGGTGACCGGCGGCAGCGCGGGTGGTTTACTGATGGGCGCCGTCACCAATATGCGCCCGGATCTTTTCCGGACCGTGGTGGCAAAGGTCCCCTTCGTCGATGTGCTCAACACCATGCTGGATTCCTCATTGCCCTTGACCGTGCATGAATTCGAAGAATGGGGCAACCCCGCTGATGCTGCCTTTTACCATTACATCAAGAGCTATTCTCCTTACGACAATGTCAAAGCCGGCGCCTATCCCGACATCCTGGTCACGGCCGGCTGGAACGATCCGAGAGTGCAATATTGGGAACCGGCAAAATGGGTGGCAAAACTGCGGGCGCTCAAAACCGACAGTAGCGTGCTCTTGCTCAAAACCCGCATGGGGGCCGGGCACAAGGGAGCTTCGGGTCGGTACGATGCGCTACGGGAAATGGCCTTTGATTTCGCTTTTGTCATGCAACGGCTCGGATTCGATCTATGAGTCGGCAAGATCGGGAAAAGTGGAATCGGCGCTACGCCGCCCGCGGCGATCGCATGGGAGAAGAACCCCGAACCTGGCTGGAACGAAATCGTGACCTGCTACCGACCAAAGGCCGGGCGCTTGATCTCGCGGCCGGCGAAGGTCAAAATGCGGTTTTTTTGGCCGGGCTGGGACTAGATGTAAGCGCGGTGGATATTTCCTCGGTGGGTCTCGCCAAGGCGCGAGAAAGAGCCCAAGCTGGTGGAGTCGCTTTACACACCCTGGAGTCAGATCTGGAGCGAGACCCCGCTTTCATCGCCCCGGAAAGCTACGACCTGATCCTTTGCTTCCGTTACCTGCAGCGAGACCTGGCCCCCGGTATCGAAGCCGGCCTGCGCCCTGGCGGCTTAGCGGTATTAGAGCTTCCGACCCGCAAAACCTTGGAGCGACGTGACAAACCGGCCGCGAGCTTCCTTGTCGAAGCGGGAGAGCTGGCCAATTGGTTTGTCAGTCTGCGTACACTTCGCTTCGAGGAAGAGTGGGAAAACGACGTCAACCTAAGCCGTATCGTCGCCCAGAAGTAGCGCCTCAAGTAGTCTTCGCCCGCTGAAGACTGGCCGAAAAAGCACCCAGCAAAGCAACCGCACAGCCCAGCCAAAAGGCCACCTGCATGGCATCGAACTCGACCGCGCTCCAAACTTTTCCGGTGGTTCCGCCCAGGGCGGCAAACACCGTGGTGGCAGCCGCCACGCCCAGCACTTGCCCTAAGACGCGAGCCTCGGCCATCACACTCCCGGCCACTCCTTGCTGGCCGGCCGGCGCTGCCCCCATCAAGGCACTGGTATTGGGGGAAATAAACACACCCATGCCCAAGCCACACAGCACCAGCCAAAAGGCCACGGTGCTTATGCTCTGCACAGCCGTTAGTTGAGACAGACCAAACATGCCCGCCGCCAATAAGACCATGCCCAGGGTGGCCAATCCCCGGCTGCCGATGCGGTCGGACAACCAACCGGCGGGCGTCGTCACCAGCGCCATCACCAGCGGCTGGACCGATAGCAACATGCCGGTCTCAACCGGGCTTAGACCCAAGCCTTCTTCCAGGTAAAACGGCAGCAATAGAATGCCGATGAAGAGGGTCACATAGGTGGCCATGGCCGCCAGCACGGTCGCGCTAAAGGTCCGCGAACGAAAGAGAGCGAGACCACCAAACGGCCCCTTGCTAGCCGGAACCCCACGCGGGAGCAAACTCCAGCCCATGGCCGTTACCAAAACACTGATGGGCACATTGAACAGGAATATCCAGCGCCAGCCTAAGCTCGACACAATCAAACCACCCAGGGTGGGGCCGAAGGTCAAACCGATGTAGGTGGCCGAGGCGGCCAGCCCCAGCGCCCGGCCCCTTTGTTGGGGAGGAAATGAGGTGGTCAACAAAGCCGGTGCGGTAGCCATGATCATGGCGCCGCCGGCTCCTTGAATGAGCCGAAACACCACCAAATCAACGAAGCCCACCGCCAAGCCACAGGCCAGCGAGGTCAGGCCGAAGAGGACAAAACCCAAAAGGTAGATCCTACGGTGGCCAATAAGGTCGCCAGCCCGGCCGGCCGGCAGCATCAGCGTGCCGGTGGATACCAGAAAAGCCAAGACAATCCAACGGGAGTTTTCTACCGATAAACCGAGGTCCCGGCCCAAGCTGGGCAAAGCCAGCGTCACCATGGACCCGGCCATCGCTCCCAACAGGGTGCCGATACCCACTACCCACAGTACGCCATAGGGACGTATGCGTTCTGGCCGGTGACTTTTCGCCGAGGTCTCTTAAGCCTTAGCTACAGTAAGGATGGTAGGGCGCGCAGTAGAAGTCGGAGCCGGTATCGACGCAGCAACCGGTCAGGCAGTCGGCGTCCAACACACAGTCATCGGAGCAGAAATACTGGTCGGTCGTGCCGGTGTCATCAACCAGACATTCCATGCCGGCATCACACTCGTCGAGACAATTGTAATCGCCCCAAGAAAAGACCCGACCGATGCCCGAGTTATAGACGGCGCCATCCATGCAGACCCAACGCAAGGCAGAGAGATCTTCTTCGTCTCGGAGGGGGACACACCAGAAGCCCAGGGCACAGTCGATGTGGCGCAGACAGGAATCGGCGCAGTACAGAGACGATGCTGCCGCCACACAAAACTCTCCGGGCCGGCATTGGGTGCAATCCTGCACTTCTTCAGCCTCGCCGGTACCGCAGGCCGAAAGACTGAAAACCAGAAACAATGAACAAACCGTAGCCGAGGCACGTAAGAATCTTTTCATCGAGCACACTCCTGTAACCAAAAGGGTTTATTGATTTCGTGTAATTGCCGGCTATTTTACTCCCATTTCAGACCGAGTCAAGAACAGCACGCCCGCTACCGCTGTTTGGGCTTGCATGGATTGACGCAAATGCCGGGTCAGGTATTCAAACATTTTTATCTAGTCATTCTTATTACTTACCACGAAACTCGGCGTCACGCCGCTCGATGAACGAACGCATGCCTTCGGCCGCATCCTCGGTCATCATCAAATCACGGGCTTGCTCTTCCAAAATAGCCAAGGCCGCCTGTCGGCCGGACTCGTTGGCCAAACGAGCCGAACGTAAGGTTTCGCGCACTGCCAAAGGCGCTTGCCGAGCTACTGACTCGGCCAATTCTACCGCCCGCGCCAGCTGTTGGCCGGGATCGACCACCTCTTGCAACACGCCGATTCGATAGGCCTCGGCAGCACCAAACTCATCGCCGGTAAGCAGATAACGCATCGCGTTGCCCCACCCCGCCAGTTGGGGCAATCGTAATGTCGCCCCGCCAAAAGCCATAATGCCCCTTTTTACTTCCATCTGCGCAATTCGCACATCCCGCGCGCCCACACGGATATCGGCGGCCAGGAGCAGTTCCAGACCGATGGTCAAGCACCATCCTTGCACGGCACAAATCAGCGGTTTGTTGCGCCGGGGTTCGGTCAAATCCAGCACATCCATTTTTCCAGGACCAAAGAGGGCCTCGCCGGCAGCTACCGCCGGTGCCACCTGGGCCAAATCCAGGCCGGCGGTAAAATGCTCCCCGTGCCCAAACAAAACCGCGACCCGCAACTGATCGTCCTCTTCAAATTTCTGCAGGGCTTCGCCAAGTTCCGTCAACATCGGCATATTGAAAGAATTCATCTTTTCCGGCCGGTTCAAGCCCAGCAAAAGAACATGTCCTTGTTTCTCCCAACTAATCGTATCGAACGCAGCCATGTCCACTCCTCCAGTTTTGATTTTTTTGATGGAACTCAAGGACCATTTCTAGCAGAGCTCGGCACCCTTTGCCAAACTGAATTTGCACGGATTATGTTGCACTTTTCTCGGTGGCTGGGTATATGTATGACGGCTTGCGTCGTACGATCCGCCCAAATGATAATCTTGGAGGGAAGCATGAAAACCAAAGCCTGGCAAAAGTCAAAATGGCCGAAAGGTGTCCCTAAGGAAATAACCGGTTTCGAAAAACCGTTGCAATCTATGCTTGATGATTCTGCCGACGCTTATCCCGATAATGAATTCACGATTTTTGCCGGTACTTCTCAGACCTACCGGGAAGTTCGTGATACCGCCAATCGAATCGCAAACTTCCTGGTCTCGCGTGGAATTAAAAAAGGAGATCGGGTAGCCATCTTCCTGCCCAATCTTCCCCACTATCCGGCTATCTTTTTCGGTATTCTCAAGGCCGGCGCGGTCTGCGTGACCTGTAATCCGCTTTACAAGGCCATGGAGCTCAAGACCCAACTCAACGATTCGGGCGCCAAAGCAGTTTTTGTCATGGATCACCCCGAATTCTACCCAACCGCGCAGAAATCCCTTTCCGGCACCGATGTTGAGACCGTGGTCATTTGTGGCGTCAAATCCTATTTACCACCGTTGAAAGGCTTCTTGGGCGGTCTGCTAGGCAAGATTCCCAAGGCCGACAGTCATGATCCCGGCCATTTCTTTTTCGACGAGATTGTCGCCTCCGCCTCGACCCAGGCGCCTTCGATCGACATCAACCCGGCCCAGGACCTGGCCCTGGTGATTTACACCGGCGGGACCACCGGCGTACCCAAGGGCGCCTGCCTGACCCATGCAAATTTCGTTTACGACGTCATGGCCGTTCACGAATGGGCCAGGATTGTCCACGAGCCTGGGGCCAAGCCCGAGACAGTCCGCAAGGGCGGTTTCCATTGTTTCCTGGGCGTTTTGCCCTGGTATCATAGCTTTGGCCTGACCACCTGCATGCTGTGGACGACCTTTACCGCCAGCCGGCTGGTCTGTGTGCCCAATCCCCGGGAGGGCAATCCCCCCTTTACCGAAGTGCTCAAAACCGTTGAAAAATACAAATGCACCGCCTTTGCCGGCGTGCCTACCATCTTCATCGCTTTTACCAATCATCCTTTGATCGATCAGTTCGATCTGTCCTCGGTTCTCGTGTGCGGGTCGGGCGGCGCCCCGCTTCCGGTTGAAGTCGCCAAGCAATTCGAGGAAAAAACCGGCTCCATCATCTTCGAAGGATATGGACTGAGTGAAACCTCCCCGATCGTCAGCCTCAACCCGACCAACGTAAAAGAACGCAAGTTCGGCTCGGTGGGAAAACCCCTGCCCTCTACCGACATCAAGATCCTAGACTCCGATACCGGCACCGAAGAACTACCCCAGGGCGAGGATGGAGAAATCGCCGTTTCCGGCCCGCAAGTCATGCAAGGATACTGGAATCGACCCGCCGAGACCAAGGAAGTCATGCGTGAAATCGAAGGCAAACGCTTCTTCCTGACCGGAGACATCGGCCATTTTGACAAAGATCATTTCGTGGTCATCACTGATCGTAAAAAAGATCTTATCCTGGTGGGCGGCTTTAATGTGTATCCGCGCGAAGTAGAAGAGATCCTGTTCCAGCACCCGAAAGTCCTGCAGGCCGCCGTGGTAGGCGTTCCCGATGCCAAAAGCGGAGAAATGGTCAAGGCCTTTTTGCAGCTCAAACCCGACCAACATGCGACCACCAAAGAAATCATGGACTTTTGCAAAGAGAATATGGCCGGCTACAAACGGCCACGCACAGTAGAGTTTCGCGATGAACTGCCCACTTCGGTGGTAGGCAAGGTTTTGCGCCGCGTGCTACGTGACGAGGAAATCAAGAACCAGTCGGCGTAACCGGAAACAAAAGGAGAATCCCGTAATGATCGACCAAGTCAAAAAAGCCGCCCTCAACCAAGCAATGAAGCTCTTGTCCAATCCCAAACTCGGCGAATGGCTAAGCGATCCGCGTTTTACCGGCGCCATCTCCAAAGGCCTCGAACTGCACGACCAGTTCCGAACCAACGTAGAGAGCGGCATCCGCAACCTGACCGACTCGCTCAACCTGGCCTCCAAAGACGACCTGGGCTCCCTGCGCCAGAAACTCAACCAGGTAGAACACCACGTAGGCGATCTAGAAACCAAACTCTCCGCCAAAGCGCCCAAAAAACGCAGCCCCCGCAAAAAGAAAACCCCAACCGCATAGCCAGTCTATTGATTCCAAGGGAGAGGTAACCCCCTCACACGTCATCCCCGAAATGTTTCGAGACTGTCGATTTTTAGACATCCAACCAAAAAAGTCATCCCCGAGACGTTTTTGTCGGGGACCCAGTTTTCTCTGACATCTTGTATTAGCGGGTTATTCGTGAGATCCCCGACAGAAACTTTTCGGGGATGACTACCTATTTTTTTCTGTATTTCTATTAATCGACAGTCTCGAAACGTTTCGGGGATGACGTGTTTTTTCACATCTAAGAATCGCTAGTCTTGAAACCTTATGGAGCGACTGCTCTATTTGGGACAATGCTTACAACAACGAGTTGTCTCTACCGAATCATCTACTTTTCTTTGTTTTTCTCTAAATCGCGCAGCTTGCGCAAGATACCCAGGGCTGACTCGCCCTGGGCCAGATTCAACATCTCGTTGACCTTGTCCTCGTTGAGCTGCAGCTTTCGTTGCACCCGTTTGTGATAGGCGTCTTTGAGTACCTGGAGCAGTTCCTCGGTCTCGCAGGGCTTCTGCAGATAGGTGTAGGAGCCTAGCTTGGTGCATTCGACCGCCGAGTCGATGGAACCGTGGCCGGTCAATATCACCACTTCCATGTCGGGATGTTTTTCCTTGATGGCTTCTAAAACTTCTTCTCCGCTCATGCCAGGCATCTTCAAATCCACCAGGGCCAAATCGAAAGACTGCTGATCGGCGACCTTGACCGCGTCCGCGCCGCGGTTGACCGGAGTGACATCGAAACCGCGCATGGACAAGCGCTTGGTCAAGGTCTGTAAAAACCTCTCTTCGTCGTCTACTACCAGCAACTTGATATTATCTGTCATGACAATTCTCCTTTGCACGCCTAAAAGCCTATCCAACGCCAGTATCCGAATATACCCCAACTCCAGAACACCGCGAAGGCCAGCAATGTAATCATGGTCCCATGTTTCAGGAAATCACTCAACTTGACCAGTTGTTCGCCGGTATCCAGATCGCGGGCCAAGGAATAAGCGATGGCGTTATTGGGAGTACCAATGATCAGCATATTGGCAAACGAGGAAGAAAAAGCAGTGGAAAATCCGACCGCCCAGGGATGAGTTCCCGAAATCGAAGCCATGGGAACCGTGATTGGCCCCAAGGCCGACACCGTGGCCCCATCACTCATGAAATTGGTTAATATTCCGGTAAACAAGCTGGAGGCCACGCATAGCCCCTCGCCATGAGAAAGGACCTCTGGTAAGGCTTTGACGAAACCGTCGGCAATCCACAACGCCGCACCGGTATCGGCCAACCCCACGCCCATGGCACAGGCACTGCCATAGAGCATGACCACATCCCAGGAGATCTTGTTGATATCGCGCCAGGCCATGATGCGAAAAATCGACATCAAGACCAGACCCAGCAGTACCGGCCCACCCATACCGATGGTATCACTGGCAAAACACCAGAGAAAGACAACCAGAATCAAAATGGCCGCGGTCATGTATTCTTTGCCGGTCATGCGCCCGATCTTCTCGGACTCTTTCCGGACGATGCTGGCCACATCCAGCTTCTTTACCTTTATTTTGCGCCTGAATACCAAGAAGAAATAAGAAGCGATCACCAAAGCCATCACCGGCACGAAAGGAAAGCCATACTTCATCCATTGGCCGAAACTGGGTGCCACCCCATAGTCGGCCAAGATGCCAATCATCACGGCATTGCGACCGCCGGCGGCCGGCGAACCCGGACCACCCTGGTTGGCCACGAAGCAGATGGACAGGATAAGCATGACCGCCAGGGAGCGGTCTATCTTGATTCCCGCGGCTTTGATTCCCGCCATGTAAACCACCATCAACATGGGGGCAATGAAGGCAACCAGCGCGTGTTCCGAGAGAAAAGAGGCAGTGATCGCCAACAATGGAAGGAACAAGAACAAGTAGGCGGTGATCGATCGACTGGTGCCCAGCAACAGCAAGCCAATACGCCGGTCGAGACCGGTCTTGGCAATACCCACCGACATGGCCAACACACCCATGATGAACAATACGGCGTCCTTGGCATAGGCCTTGGCCACATAGTTGGGGGAAAAGACACCGAAGAGATACATCAACACGCCCACCAACAAGGCCGTGAATCCAAGCGGCAACGCACCCGAGGCCCAAAACAAGGCCGCGATCACCAGGATGCCGAGCATCACTTGGGCCTTTTGGGCAGTCTCGGTCGGCGTCAAAGCTCTCTTGATCTCGCTGCCATCCGGCCCTTCTTCCTTCACCGAGCGTTTGGCGGTCTTGCTGTAATAACCGGCAATGGAGTCACCGGTGGCCATTTGACGATAGCCCGAGTAGCCGGCGATGCTGTCGGTCATCTCACCCGTTTTTTTCACATCTAGCAGGCGAACCAGGCTTTCGGGAGCCGGCATGAAATACAAGATCGAAAACAGCAAGGCCCCCAATATCATCACCCCGGGGCGAGACTGGTGGGTACCTTTCAACCAGTCCCAAATCGAACGCGACTCGACCTGGTGCACCTCCAGGCGCGCCATGGCGTACACTTTTTCCTTGGCCGCCGCGTCGATGGTGCTCGTTAGCTCTTCGGTATCGCAAGGTTTTTGCAAGTATGCGAAGGCATCGAGGCGACCGGTTGCGGTGGCCGATTCGATGCTGCCAAAACCAGTGAGCATGATCACTTGCACCTCGGGAGCGATCTTTTTGACCTCCCGGAGCACCTCCTCGCCCATGAGCTTGGGCATCTTGCGGTCCAGGACAACTACATCCGGGCGAGTCAAACGCACGATGCGAATGGCATCCTCGGGATCCCCGGTGTCCTGTACCTGATACCCGCGCATAGACAGGCGCTTAGCCAAACTTTCTCGGTACCGATCTTCGTCATCGACCAGTAGGAGCTTGATCTTGCTGGCTGCCGGTTCGTTCTTCTTTTCGTCTAGTCCCTCTCCGGCGCCGTTCTTCTCTTCTGACATCAATACCTCCTAGCGTCGCTTGGGGCTACCAAGGCGAATTACATGTTTGAGATCGGCAGCAAAATGACAAAATTCGTACCCTTGCCTTCTTCGCTTTCGACCTCGATGCGCCCCCCGTTGGCCTCTACAATCCCATAACTAATGGAAAGGCCCAAACCAGTTCCCTTCCCTACCACCTTGGTGGTAAAGAAAGGAAAGAAAATCTTCTCCAGAACCTCCAGCGACATGCCACAACCGGTATCCTCCACCTCGATGCGCACCCAGTCCTTGTCCCGCTTGGTGCGCACCGTGATGCGGCCATCGTCCTCGATGGCGTCCTTGGCATTGTTGAGCAGATTCAAGAACACCTGGTCCATCTGGTTGCGATTGATCATCAACAGCGGCAAACCCTCTTCGAACTCGCGCACCACCTTAATGTCGGAGACCGAGAAATCGGTTTTTTTAACATCCAACACGCGGTCAATCATCAGGTTGATATCGGTCTCTTCCGGGTCGGGCTCATGCTTGCGCGCAAAGGCCATCAGTTTCTTGGTAATGGATCGCCCGCGCATGGTCGCTTCTTTGATAGCCCCCAGACGCTCCCGAAACTCATCGTAATCCACCGTTTGGCCAAATTGAGGATCGAGGATGTCGATCAGCATGGCCGCTTCTTCGTAAATAATGGCCAGGGGGTTGTTGATTTCATGGGCGACGCCGGCCGCCATCTCTCCCACCGAAGCCAACTTGGCCGCATTGAACAACTGCAAGCGCAGGGTTTCCTTGGCCGAGTCCGCGGCCTCCAGGCGTCCAATTAACTTCTTGGAGGATCGAACCACCACGAACAATATGGAAATCACCGCCAACAATAGAATCCCGGCCAACATCAGCCGCGCTTGGTGGAGCGAGGCATAAGCCTTGGCCTCGGGCACCCGTACCACCAAAGCCCACTCATTCTCGGTCAACCAGGCCAGCGCCCGCAGATATTCACGCCCGCCCACGGAGACCTCGGTCACCTCGGTCTCGGGCGTCCGTTCGGGCATCAGGCTCTTGTCCGCCGCCACCTCTTTTCGGGTAGAAAAGGTCTGGCGAATTCCCTCGGGGTTGACGATGAAGGCTTCGGCGTCCTTGAACAGATAAGAGCTGGAGACGAACTCGCCAAACTTCTCCGGGTCGACACTGGCCCGTAAGGTCCACAGTCCGTCTTTTCCCGGTCGACGAACCGCGATGCTGAAGTGAGGCTTGTCGCGAAAACCAAGGTATACGTCGCTGATCACATGCCGCGATTTTTGCGACTGCAATTTTCGAAACCAGGTTTCTTGGGCATAGTTTTTGCCGACCAAATCGGGAAATGGCCCGGCATAAGCCACCAATTCACCGTCGGGACGGAAAAGCCCCAGATCGACGAAGGCAGGACTTTCGCGGCGCAAGTCCCCGAGCACCGCCTTCATCTCATTCGCGCTGTACGGAACCGGCAGCACTTCATCTCTGAATTCGCTCCTTATATTCGACACCCGCTCTTGCAGAAACAAATCGATAGTGTTTCTTTGATTCTCGGCAATGGAGCGCATGTGGTTATCGATACCTTCATGAATGTTCCGGCTATACTCAAAGTAGAAAAGAACCGAAAGAACCAACAAAGGAGTCAGGTAAACCACGGTCAATCGCCAACGCATCTTGCTGCGCAGTTGATCGAAATAGGCATGATCGTGATGTTGGGAGGATTTCAAAAGTGGATAATGAGGATCTTTGGAACCCTTACGCGTATCCATGCTACGTCCTTTATGGCAATGAACACAACCAGAATCTACGTTAACGACCTTTTACCAGTCAGCGCAAGGATAAACTGAAATAAAAGTTTCGTCCCGCCTCAATCAAATCTATTTATCGCTCTTCTTTTCCATCCCCACTGTCATGCGTAATTTTACCACATCCGATTTTTCAATAAAACCGAGCAGATTCCGCCATATTTTGTGGAAACCGAACCCCCCTTCCCGCATTTCACGAACTGCATCGGCTTTCGACCAATTTTCAAAAACCAGCCGGTAAAAAGCCACCATGGTCCCCGTCCGATCAGCGCCATGTTTACAATGGACAAACACCGGCCGATTTTTCTCCTGGGCCATAATTTCAAGGAAACGCACAACTTCCTCTTCTTCTGCATTGAAGGGATTGAAGAAGATACGTTCATACTTCAACTTGGTGCCACGCAAATCGTCCCGGTCCGAGTGGGTGGTACGCAAGTTGACCACCGTACGCACCCCCATTTTCTCCAATTCAGCAAAACCCTTTTTCTCCGGCTGCGCCCCCCGATAAAGCCCATCACTCACCCGATGTAAATTGGGCAAACCCGGCTTGTCCACCGCCTGCGCCCAACTTGCCGGCCGCTCCCCCTTCTCCTGCGGCGCCCCCGCCTGAACCACCAAAGCCAAACTCAACATCAACAAGCAAACGCCCAGCGAGACCCTCTTTCGAGAATTTTCCCTCATCATCATTAACCCCATTTCTTTCGGTTCCTGAACAAGCCGCGACTTTATCACCCCGCTAGCCAGCATTCAATTCCCCAAGGATCTATTCTACTCAGCGACTTGAACTTACTCATGGGTATGGAAAAAGGATTGAGTAAGAAACGTTCATTCAGGAACGGCTCTGGATGACTGTGTTGGGTCAATATTTTAGACCGCCAACGATAGATGAATGTCCAAGGCATTAATTGCCTTGAAATTTTCCTGGATTTACCATAATATTTGAATGTTTTCGTGCTGTTGCTCCCTATCTATCAGGAAGACGCAGCCTAATGGATGTTGAGATTGAAGCAACGATGAATATGGATGGATGAATCTGCATTGCAGGGGGATTCAGCAGCATCTGAATTCACTTCCATTCCGCGCAAAGACATATACCGCAGCAAATAGATGTACGGGCGTGGCTCTGTAATGGAGCAAACGGGAGGATGAAGATGAGATGTTTTATGTGGATTTTGGTTTTCCTTTCCTCAATTTTCGCAGCTTGTGATCCTTGTAGCGATGTCAACTGTGACAATCCACCTTCGGATGAGTGCGTAGACGATGAGCAACTCGCCGAGTATCTTTCTCCAGGAAGTTGCTCCGAGGGTACCTGCAACTACGAAAGACGGGTAAGCTCTTGTGAATACGGCTGTAGTGGTAGCGCCTGCAACGAAGCCCAGTGCGTAACTGGCAGTTGCTGCGATCAGGACCGCTACCTGCCTCAAGGTAAACGCTGTGATGACACCCCTATCGCCGAAGTAGGTAGTTGCTCAGACGGTTGTGGGGGCAAAATCCTAAGCCGTACTCAATACAAAACCTGCTCGGGGACGAGCACGGATTGTACGGAAAGCAACCTGCAATGGGAAGACTGGGTCGAACTCTCCAGCTGCGGAGATGACGCGCTATGTGAGCTGGGTGATTCCGGCCCTGGCTGTGTTACCTGCGAATTTGGCTGCGGCAACGGTGCTTGCCTGCCTTCGGAATGCGAAGGTGTGGTTTGCGACGATCCACCGCCGTCTACTTGCCAAGACGCAAACACCTTGCTGGTATATGAATCTCCCGGAAATTGCACTACGGAAGGCTGCGTGTACCAAAGCCAGCCCCAAACTTGTCCTGAGGGCTGCGTAGACGGAGCCTGTCAGGGAGCATCCTGCGTAAGTGGACCCTGCTGTGATAATGGCGCCTTGCTTGGCCCGGAGACCAAGTGCCAGGCGGATTCGTTGGCCTATGAGCTTGGCTGTAACGATTCCAATTGCGGCGCCCAGGTACTTCGGCGGGATCAGTATCGGTACTGCTCGGGCGTGGGCGCCGAGTGTGACGACAGCAACTTGAAATGGGATGATTGGCAAACGGAAACAGATTGTGGGCCAGAGTCGTTCTGTAGCACCGAGGGCGCTGAGCCTTCTTGCGTTTTTTGCGAGTTCGGCTGCGGCAATGGTGCTTGCCTGCCCTCGGAATGCGAAGGCGTGGTTTGCGATGATCCACCGCCGTCTACCTGCCAAGACGCGGATACCCTGTTGGTATACAACTCTCCTGGAAATTGCACTAAGGATGGCTGCGTGTACCAAAGCCTGCCCCAAACCTGTCCCGAGGGTTGCGTAGACGGAGCCTGTCAGGGAGCTGCCTGCGTAAGTGGACCCTGCTGTGATAATGGCGCCTTGCTTGGCCCGGAGACCAAGTGCCAGG
>JAUVBB010000069.1 GCA_030591445.1 Deltaproteobacteria bacterium
TCTTTAGCGAGTCTGCCGGGTGGAGTCGGGAGTATTTTCAGGGTGGGCCCTCGCGGCGTGCCTGGCACTCCAGTTCCCGGGTCAATGGATCGATGCGCATCAGCGGAGGCTTTGGCGGTTCTCCTGATTACCATTTGCATGATGTCTGGTCCCTCGATCTTTCTTCCTTGGAATTCAGCCCGCGGTCAGCCAAAGGAATGCCGAAGATTTTCGGCCCTTTTGTCCAGCTTGCCTTGGATAGGCTGGGAAACTTGGTGGTTTTCGGTCGCTATGGGCAGAACGATCCGGACGGGGTCGCTAGCTGGAAAGTGGCGGCAAAAAATGGAGAGTGGCTGCCGGTCTCCGGGTCAAAATTGCCCGACCTGAACTTCAACTTTGCCATGGCCAACCCCCAGGAGCAGAGCATCTGCGTTGGTAAAATCGACCGCCAGGAAGACCGGACTACTTGGTCGGCATGGACTCTCTACGCCCCTTGTATGGTGTGGATTCATCACGAGATACTCAATGGGCCGGTCACCCCGCACCGGATGGTTTGCGCGGCGGATCCATCAAAAAAATCGAGTTGGGTCTGTTTTGGCGGTGCCTACCGGGATGAAGTCAGTTCGGAAACCTGGATTCTTTCCACTGGCGACGAGAATGGTTGTGAGCAATGACTGCCCGTATGGAGAAATTAGCGAGTCGGTATGTCGGATTCTTGATTCGACATTATTGGATAGTATTGCTGATTGCCACCAGCCTGACTATTGTAGCCGCCCTGTCCGCTTCGAGATTTACGCTGAAAACCAATTTTGTCGAGTTGCTTCCCCAGGACGAACCGTCGGTCAAAGACCTGGAAAGAGCCAAGGCCCGCAAAGGTGGCCTGTCCAATTTGATTGTCGCCGTGATGGGAAACCAGCCAGAGAATAACCGTAAGATAGTCGACGACCTGGCCGAGAAATTCAAAGAATTACCGAAAGAGTACGTCACTTATATAAAGTATAACATCAAGGAAGAGCGTGCGTTCTATAAGCAGTTCAAACATCTGTATGCCGGACTAGATGACTTGAGCGAAGTGTATGAGCGACTGCGCGAGAAAGTTCGTTACGAGCGCATCAAGAACAACCCGATACTCAACATGGATTTCGATGGCGAGGAACTCGAACCGGTTGAATTCGATCTTTCAGATATTAAGGAAAAATACGAGAACAAGTCCTCGTCTTATGACAAATTCATCGATGGCTACTTCACTGGCGAGGAAGGTAAGCTCTACGCCATTATGTTGTATCCGCCGGGTGCTGCCACCGGGATCGAATTTGGCAAGCGAATGAGGTTGGCGGTCATGCAGGCCATAGCTGAGGTCTGCAGTGGCAGCCAACCGAAGGTATCGGGCGAAGCTGCGCTCGACGAACTCATTCTGCAGAATTGCCAAGAAAAGTACGGATCTTCCGTCACAATTGGTATTGCCGGCTCCGTGGTTACGGCGATCGACGAACAAAAAGCCATCATTGACGATCTGGTCTTGGTAACCAGTATTTGCTTGTTATTCGTTGGCTTGGCAGTTTTGTTGTATTTCAGACTTTGGCGATCCCTGCCCGTGGTTGGCATTCCGCTCATCATGGGAACAACCTGGACATTCGGTATTTCTATTTATATTGTGGAGCACCTCAACACTTCTACCGCTTTTTTGGCTGCTATCATTGTCGGCAACGGCATCAACTTCGGCCTGATTCAGTTAGCCCGATTTACGGAAGAAAGGCGCGCAGGCAAAGGAATTTCCGAGAGTGTTACCAATGCCATGCTGAAAACGGCTCGGGCAACCTCTACCGCCGCGCTGGCCGCCAGCATTGCCTATGGATCTCTTATTATTACCGAATTCCGTGGGTTTAACGGTTTTGGATATATGGGTGGTTTGGGCATGGTGCTTTGCTGGATTTCGGCATTTACCGTGCAACCCTCCCTGTTGGTAATGACGGCCAAATTCTGGCCCATTCGCTTCAACGGCAAGGGCAAGGGCCATGACATGCCCACCGGACTGTTTGCGCGGCCCTATGCCCGTCTACTGTTTCGATTCGGCACACCCATGCATGTGGTTGCTTGGTTGTTTGGAGCGGTTTGTATCGTGGTGGCCATTCCCTATCTCGGCGATCCTTTTGAATACGACTTTAGGAACCTGCGCAATCAGTCCGCGCGGCTGAGTGGATCGGGCGCGCTGTCGTCAAGAGTGGATAAGATTTTTCCTCGTCGGCTCAATCCCATGTTTATTCTGGCTGATCGGCCTGACCAAATGCCGTTGATTATGGCCGAACTGGAACGAAGGAATACCCAGGGAGAGCATAAGGGCCTATTCCAGGACATCGTGTCAATTCACACTTTGCTACCCAAGGACCAGAAGAAAAAGATAAAAATCCTAAAGAAAATAGATAAGTTACTTAGCAAGAGCACCTTGAGTTGGTTGACCGAAGAGCAAAGACGTGAGGTGGACGAGTATTTGCCTAAGGATGGTCTCAAAAGTTTGAGCATAGATGACTTGCCCTTTGGATTATCCAAAATGTTCACCGAATTGGATGGACGCAAGGGACTGGCCATTGCCTTGTACCCGCGCCACGGAGTATCTGTCTGGGATGGGCACTTCCTGATGGAGATTGCCCAGGCCTCTCGCCTGGTCAACTTGCCCGACGGAGAACAGGTAACCTCTGCCGGTACCTCCACCATTTTTGCTGACATGATCAAAGCCATTGAAAGAGACGGTCCGCGGGCGGTAGTGGCATCTTTGTTGGGGGTTATGATCCTGGTATTTCTGGCCTATCGAAACCGGAAATACATTATGCTAACCATGGTGACCTTGATTTTTGGCGTTATCTGGACGATAGGCCCGGCCGCCATTTTCAATCTGAGACTGAACTTTCTCAATTTCATCGCCTTACCTATTACCTTTGGTATAGGCATTGACTACGCGGTAAATGTTCTGACTCGTTACCGAATTGAAGGACCTGGGTCCATTCGCAAGGTTATTGGTTCCACCGGTGGGGCCGTTATTCTCTGCTCGGTAACCACCCTGATCGGTTATTCATCCTTGCTCATTGCCGACAACCAGGCCCTGGTGTCTTTTGGAATACTTGCCGATATTGGCGAAGTGGCCAGCCTAGCCGCCGCCGTTTTATTGCTCCCGATTCTCATTCAAAAAAACGAAGAGCGCAAAGCTCGGGTCCAGCTCAAACTTAGTCAAAAACAGAAGGCCTCCGCTTGATGTGTGGGCGGTCGTCTGTTGTCGATTAACTACACCTGTTGCTTTTGTTCACACCTGTATTGATGGTTCACAGGCCCAAGGGGGCCTAGGGATGGCATAAGCGGTAAAAAATAAAGAGCTTTTCCCCGCCGCAGCTAAGAAATTTTCCAGTATTTCCAAATAGGTAGGTCAATGTATGAATGAAGCACATAAGGGATCAAGTACCCGAAACAAAAGTGTTTTAATCCCTGAAATTCGGTACAAATATTGCATGGAGTATAAACTGTAATCCGTGGGGTTTTTGTTGAACTTGCGGGACCAAGCGGTCTCAAAATGGGAGCACAAAAATGGAAGCCAGAAAATCTCACCCCTTATTGAATCCGAATCCGCTCATTTCTCAACGAGTGGCGCACCTCAAACCCTACGATCCGGTCTCTTCTTTGGATACCATCAAGCACAATCCAAAGATCTCGCATTACAAATTGGACTGGAATGAAACAACGGTACCGCCTTCGCCAAAGGTAAAAGAGACACTGTTGCATTATTTGTCCAATGGCTCGAAGTTGAATTGGTACCCCGAAATGTTCAATCGGAAACTCTTCGAGCGAATCGCTGATTATGTGGGTTGTCAGGTCTCGCAGTTGTTGGTGACCAACGGTTCCGACGATGCTCTCGACTTGGTCTGCCAGACCTATCTGGACGCCGAAGACAATGTTGTCTCGCCGGTACCTACCTACAACCATTTCCTCCAGTTTGCCGAACGCACGGGGGCTCGCATTAAAAGGGTGTTGGGCGACAATCCCCTGGTTCCTTCGCTCAAAGATGTGAGCAAACAAGTCGATGATCACACCAAGATCATCTATCTGGCCAACCCAAACAATCCGACCGGTAATTTGTACTCTCCAGCGGAAGTATTGCAACTGGCCCTGCGCTTTCCGCACGCGCTCGTGGTGTCGGATGAAGCCTATTTTGAGTTTGCCGGTACCAGTTGTGCCAAGTTGTGCGAAGAAGTCGACAACATCGTGGTGACCCGCTCCTTCTCCAAGTGCTTTGGTTTGGCGGGCTTGCGCATTGGCTATTTGGTGACTTCCGACACGGTGGCCGACAACTTGCGCCGGGTGCACAACCCAAAGAGTGTCAATATGTTGGCACAGCTGGCTGCCATTGCCGCTTTGGAGGATTTGCCCTATTACAAGAGCTATATCCGTTCGGTAAAGCGTAGCGTGTCCATCGTTCGTCGTTTTTGTGATAAACACGATTTGCCTTGTTGGCCAACCGCGGCCAATTTCATTCTCATCCAATTTGAAGACGCACCGGCGATGGCCAAAAGGTTAGCCGACGTGGGTGTGCACGTCCGCGATCGCTCCAGGCATCTTCCCGGCATCATTCGCCTGGGTCTAGGAACAGAAGAGCAAACCAAAGAGATTATGGCCCGTATGGAATCGGTGCTTTCCTAGTCGGATTTTTGCCTGATCCATAGTCTTTGGCCGATTAGGTATAGTCCGGCCCCTACTACCCCGCCACATACATCAGCCGCCAGATCAAGAATGTCCGATTGCCGACCCGGAACCGTGCTCTGATACCATTCATCCAGTCCACCAAGGATGGCAACTACAAAAACGCTCAACAGGCCGGCCAACCACCATCTTTCCAAGTGGGTATTCGAGCGCAGGGCGCGCACTAACATGGCTGCCAGCAAGGCATACTCGATAAAATGGGCTAGTTTGTCGGGAAAAGTAAAAGGCGCGGGGCTGGAAAAAGAGGACACCGCAAAGATCAGCGCCACATACAAGAACAGTGGTAGCCAGTAGAGAGATACGATACGAAGGGCGTGGCTCATGGATACGAGGCTCTTTAGGCTACATCTTGTATTTTCCGAAATCTTCCGGATTTAGGTTTTCAAGAATCTCAGACCACTTGTCTTTTTCTTTCTTGGCAGCTTCAGGGTCGCTGTTGTCCTTTATGGCATCTTGCAAGGCGCTGATGTCAACTTGCTGAGACATCTTCAATACCTTGGCCGCAACATATATGTCGGCGCCCGTACGCAGTGCCAGGGCGATGGCATCCGATGGTCGGGCGTCAATCTGTACTTCGGAGTCGGCGGTCTTAATAATCAGGGTTGCGTAATAAGTATTTTCCTTTAGATCACAGACTTCGATACGCTGGAGTTTGCCCCCCAGTTTTTCCAGCATACTCTTGAGCAAATCATGGGTCATGGGCCGCGGCAACTGCAGTCCTTCCAGCTCAACAGCGATGGCACTGGCTTCGATCAAACCAATCCAGATGGGAATGGCGGTATCGTCTTTTTCGCTCTTCAAGATGAGAATAGGCATATTGTTGGACGGATCCTGGGTGATACCCGTGATCTCCATTTTGACGATCTCATCCGGCTCTGGTTTCTTCTCGGGTTCCTGCTCCATATTGCCCTCCTGTATGCTGACAGTTTCCTTCCTATCCCAGAGCTTTGTCAAGAACGAAGCAGCGGTTCCGGTTCTTCTTTTCCCCACAAGGTGTGTCCCCTCACCTCCGCGATGGCTACTTGGGCCAGGAACCCCACCTGGGTACCGCTTTGTGGCTCAAAATTCACTACCCGATTGCATCTGGTTCGTCCGCTAAGTGCCTCGGGACTGCGGGCCGCTTGCTTCTCTACCAGGATGGTGTGGCTGCGTCCGCATAAACGAGCCAATGAATCATCGCCCAACTTGCTGAGCAGGTCTTGCAGGGTGGCCAAACGCTCTGCTTTGCATGGTTCGGCTACATCGTCAGGCATACGGGCAGCGGCCGTGCCAGGCCGAGGCGAGTATTTGAACGAAAATGCTTGATCGAAGCCAATCTTGCTGACTACCTCCAGGGTGTCCTGAAAATCCCGGTCGGTCTCGGAGGGGAAACCAACAATGATATCGGTGGTGATGCTGACGCCGGGAACCTGTTCCCGCAAGGCCAGTGCTTTTTCCAGAAACTGGCCGGCATCATAACCACGATTCATTAGGCGCAAGATTCGGTCTGAGCCTGATTGCAAACCAAGATGAATGTGCTCGCAGACACGATCGATTTTGGCCATGGCATCGGTCAAAGACGGCGAGAGATCTTTCGGGTGACTGGAAATAAAACGAATGCGATCGACTGCTGCCTGCTGATCGATGGCTTGTAACAATTGCGCAAAGTTCATGCCGCTGGGGTCATGATAGGAGTTTACGTTCTGGCCCAATAAGAACACTTCACGGCAGCCGGCATGGGCCAGTTGCTCAACCTCGGCCAAGATGTCAGCGCATGGTTTGCTGGCTTCACGACCTCGAACATAGGGGACAATACAATAAGAGCAGAAGTTATTGCAGCCTTTCATGATGGTTACTTGCGCGCTTATTCCGGGTTTGTAAGTCGGAGTCGGGGGAACGAAGCAGGGATTGGACTCATCGTGCTCGCGTACATCGATTACTGGGCCCTTCCCCGCTTGCACTTGGGCAAGCAGTTGCGGCAAGCGCACCACCGCGTCAGTGCCCATGATGCCATCGATATAGGGTGCTTTGCGCAAAATCTGTTTTCCTGACTGTTGGGCTACACAGCCTGCCAATACGACTTTCATGCCCTGGTTTTGCCGTTCACGTTGATACCGGCCCGCCTCGCTGAGCGCTTTGTGTTCGGGTTTGGCCCGGACACTACAAGAATTGACGATGACCAGATCGGCCTCACGATCTGATTCGGCAGGTCGTAATCCATGGCTCACCAGCAAGTTCCTCATGCGTTGGGAATCATGCTCGTTCATCTGACAACCGAAAGTTCGGATGAAAAATGTTTTGATTTTACGCTGGGACATGAATCAGTCGGCTTCGTCGGTAGGATATGGGGTTTCGTTTGTTTTCTGGTCGCGAACGCGAAAAGTTCGCCGCTCTCCCTCTAATCGCAGGGAGCTTACCCTCTCCAATGGTAGAATGAGCCACCTCATGTCGCCTTTGATGTACAGGTCGTTCTCGTCCGCGCCGATAAAAACCCCGCGGTAAAGAATGCCGGAAGCCATCACTTCTACCCGCTTGAAGCGCAAGGGCTCATAGGAAAACGATGTGGGTGCTTGTTCCGTTTCAGTCTTCATGCGACCGTCCTGTGTCTGCAATTGATTCTTGTTGGTTTTGGGCTAAAAAGTTTTCGATTCGCTTGCTAGTGCTTTCGTCCATTTGCATGAATTCAATGCCCATGCCCGGCTTGTCTGGTTGATTGTCTTTGGCCTGGCGCTGCCAACGCACTACGCCATTCAGGTCAAAAAGCAAAGGAATATCCGGCAAAGAAAAAACCAAGCGTACCTGGGTACCAATTTTCAGTGGGTGGCTCGACTGGACAAAAATTCCGTCACGCGAAAGGTTGTCTGACCATTCCGACAAGAAACTTCCCATGGTCCGGTATTCGACCTTGATTTCTACTGGCTCGCGATGCGCTGTGCGCTTGTCTTCAACCATACCAGAATATTCTACCGCCCATCAGCAAACGGCACAAGAAAGAGCTCGTTATTTTCTTTGCTGAAATGATTCAGAGAAAAAACCGAGGAACTTTGAGGCCCAGCGCAATCCGCGATCAGAAGCGAGCAAGCAGTGTCGGCCTTCTGAGTCGCAAGCCAGCGAGGAGATGGCAGTCTGGGTGGCCAAGTGAAAAGAAGTCCAGATTTGCCCCCCGTTTTGGCTTACGGCTAACAGGCCGTTGTCACCGACGGCAATTCCCCTCTCGGCATCTAGGAAAAACAAGGCCCGCACAGTGGCGTTGATGGCGGCGGTTTGGTCCGTCCAACTGGCCCCGGCGTCTTGGGTATGCCAAATCCGACCCAGCGTTCCGCCGACCCATCCCGTCTGGTCATCGACAAAATACAGCGTTGGCAGAAGTCCTTTTCCCGACAACTTGGTCTGCCACGTTCGGCCGCCGTCGATGCTGCTTAAGAGAGTGTTGTGATCGGCAAGAATCCAGCCATGTTTAGGGCTCACAAACTGAATTTGGCCCAGTGTTTTGTGTCCGGCCAGATGATGTAGCGTCCAGCTATTGCCACCATCCTGGGTGCTGGCCAAGCTGCCCATATCGCCAGTAACCCATCCCCGATCCTGGTCAATAAAATGGATATCGAACAGTTTGGTGCCGGGCCAGTTGCCCAATTCTTGAAAGCACAGGCCGCCATTTCGAGTGCCCCATACTTTTTCCTCTTGGCCGAGAACATAGCCAATCTCCGCGCTGACAAAGGAAAAACCGCTTACGGCCGGATCTGGACTTCTGCGTTTCCAGCTCAACCCCCCATCGACAGAAAGCAGAAGTTGTTTGTCTGCTTTTACTCCCCAGTAGACCTTAGGTGCCGGAGATCCCAACCCGGTCAGTTTGAGCCCGGATTGATTTCGAAGCTGAATTTGATGGACCTTCGAATCAACGATCTCGGCCAGGGCAAGCAAACCGGCATCACCAACGATGATGAGGTTATCACCGACTTGGCTAGCGGCCCGTGGAGCGGAACCCAACTGCCGGGGTAGCAAATGAATGCTTTCTTGTTTTGGGCTTAGCAGGAGTAATTTGCCCCTATCCGTGCCCAATAGTAGGTTTCCGTTGGGCAAAAGCGTAAGCGGTCTTGCTGAGGTTACACCTTCGGGCAGTGCCAGAAAATGGAAGGAGATACCGGCGTTGTGGGCTAGGGCCACCTGGCCCGGCATAAAGACGATCATGGAGAAAGACGGGCCCGAACCCATCACCACGTTTTTGACCGGTCCGCCCAAGGGGCGAGAACGAGTCCAGGTCTTCGCGCGATCAGTACTTAGGTAGACAAGCCCGCTGGCCGGGTCAAGCGCGGCGATTCTTTCGGCCGAGGCCAGGAAAAGGTCCACAGCCCGGCCCGGGAGGGGCGAACCGACGGGGTAAAGATTCATTCCCTGGGCACGAAACAACTGACCTTTGCCTGACAGCAGCCAAAGCGTGGAGCCTAGCGTTTCGATATCCATGATGGCGGAGCGGTCTGGTAAGGCCATGGCTTCCAGACTGCGGCCCCCGTCTCGGGAATGCCACAGACCGCCTCTCTGGTCGATGGCCCAAGCCTCGATCAAACCGCCCGCTATCAATTTGCGCAGTTGCACGCTCCGATGGTTGCCCCGCAAGCGCAAGTTGATGCCACCGTCCGAGCTGTAAAATAGGTTGCCGGCCCGATCCAGCAAATAGCAATGCTCGGGCGCGGGACAACTTACCGACAGGAAGTCATCCACATGGACAGTTGGATTTACCGGCGCTAAGGGTCCGGCCAAGGCGAGCAGGCAAATGCCGAGGGTCCACATGCGATGGTCTGGTCGCTACTGACTCAAAGAGCTCGACCGATTTCGTCGATGGCTTCGGGGTTTTCGATGGAAGAAATGTCGCCCAGGTCTTCGTCGCCCAGGTACTTCTTGCGAATGATCTTGCGCACGATCTTTGCCGAACGGGTTTTGGGAAAGGCGGTGACAAATTTCAATTCTTGGGGTCGCAAGGTCTTGCCATGGAACTTGACCACCTGGTCCATGAGCTCTTTTCGCAAATCTTCGCTGGCTTCGTGCCCAGGAGACAAGATAACGAAGCACACTGGGGTCTCCCCTTTGATCTCGTGTGGAACGCCGATGGTGGCTGCTTCGGAGACGGCTGGATGTTCGATAAGCGCCGATTCAATTTCGGCCGGACCGGTGCGTTTGCCGGCAATCTTGATGGTGTCGTCCGAACGACCATGCAGGAACCAGAAGCCGTCTTCGTCAATGCGGGCAAAATCGCCATGGTACCAAACTTCGGGCCAGCGGCTGAAATAGGTGTCGAGGTAGCGTTCAGAATCCTTGAGAAAGCCCCGCGTGAATGAGGGACACGGTTTCTTGCAAACCAGGTGACCCACCTGGCCGCGCACCGGTTTGCCGTCGTCGTCAAACACGTCGATGTCCATACCCAGGCCCGGACCGCGCAAAGTGCAGGGTTTAAGGGCGGTGATGGGCAAGGGCGACAGCAGGCATCCCACCATCTCGGTCCCGCCGGAAATATTGATAATGGGACAGCGGGATTGGCCGACATTCTCAAAGAGCCACTGGTAGGAATCCGGGTCCCAGGTCTCCCCAGTCGAACCCATGAAGCGCAAGCTAGATAGGTCGTGTTTTTCAACGCACTCGGTTCCAGAGCGCATCAGCAGGCGAATCAAGGTGGGCGAGATACCCAAGTGAGTTAGCCGGTGGCGCGCAACCATCTCCCAAACTCGATCTGGCTCTGGGTAATTGGGGGCGCCCTCGAAGAGCACATGGGTGGCACCGTGGTGTTGCACGCCGATAAACTGCCAGGGTCCCATCATCCAGCCGATGTCGGTCACCCAGAAAAATCGAGAATCGGGTTTAACGTCGAAGGCGTAGGTCAGCTCTTTGACGATTTGCGCGGTCGAGCCGCCATGGGTGTGTATCGTACCCTTTGGCTTGCCGGTAGTCCCCGAAGAATACAGGATCATTGCCACATCCTCGGCGTCCAATTGCTCGGTCTCGAAGAGGTCGGATTGCTCGGTCACCGCCTGGTGCCACCACAAATCTCGGCCTGGCTTCTGGGTGATTTCCTGATCCCCCAATCGTTCAACCACCAGGACGTGCTCAATCGAGTCTACCCGGTCGGCCACCTCAACACAGGTGGGTTGGATCGGGAATCGCTTGCCGCGGCGGAAAGAACCGTCGGCGGTCAGCAGTAGTTTGGCTTCGGCATCTTCCATCCGCACGGCCAGCGCTTCCGGGCCAAAACCGGAAAATACCGGAACAAAGGGGCAACCAGCCTTCAGACATCCCCAGAAAGCGGCCATCAATTCAGGAATCATAGGCATGTAGAAGCCGACCACATCACCGCGTTTCATCCCCACGCTGCGAAGGAAATTGGCAAAACGGTTGGCTTCACTCTGCAGGCGCCCGTAAGACCACTCTTCTACTTCGCCGCCCTCCCCTTCCCAGATAAAGGCCGATTTGTCTTTGGTCTCGGCATTGGCTGCATGCCGGTCCAAGCAATTGTGGGCGATGTTGATCTTGCCGCCAAGAAACCATTGGGTCCACTCGAAACTTTTCGAGTCGCCTCGATCTAGTAGCTTCTCCCAGGGTTGATACCACTCCACCCCGCAATCTTCCATCATGGCCGGCCAGAACCACTCGATATCAGCCGTGGAGCGATCGATAAGATCCTGGTAGCTCTTGATTTCATGCCGATCCATGAGCCGCTGGACATTGCTGTTGCGAATGTATTCCTCGGTGGGTTCCCAAATAACATCGGACATGCTTCGCTCCTTCCATGGTTCTTCATGAACAAGACAAACTCGTCCTTCTATAACGCATCTTAGCGGCTAGGTCTAACGGAAATGGTCTGGGTGCTGCTTTAATCGAGGGGAGCACTCAGCGGAGGCGCGCTGCCTTTTTCCATCAAAGTCAGGCCCCGGATCTTGCGGCGTACCAGCAAGGCGTCCTGGGCGTGAGGGGCTTTTTTGAGATAGATCTTCAACTCGGTAATGGCCGCGGCAATATCACCTTTGTTTTGGTAGGCATCGGCCAAGGCTTTGTGGATATCGCCGACGAAATTGGCGGCCAAATCAGAGTTGATGGCCTGCTTGTAATCAGCGATGGCCTTGTCAATCAGGACCTTGTCTCGTTTGCTAACGCTCAAGCGCTGGTACACATGGGCCCGATTGAACAATGCCGCCGGGTAGTCACTGCGTTTTTGCAGCGCGATGTCCAAGTGCTTCAGTGCGGTTTCCCACTGACCGCGCTCGATATAGCAATGTCCCAACAAGTTGTGGACAACTTCAAAATCGTCCTTGATTTCTAGCGCTTTCTTGAAATTCTCGATGGCTTGGCTTAACAGCTCTGCTTTTTTCTGCCGATCAGTGGTGTGCCTTCGCTTGTTGAGCAAGAACTCACCCTTGTCCCGCAAACGAACGGCATCGTCGGGCACGTAGAGAGTCGAGTCAGAAGATAAGAACCAGACCAGGGCGCCAAAACCAACAGCGACCACCAAACTAGATGCCAAAATTGCGCGTAGGGACATGAGGAATCCGTATTAGATCGCTTCGAGCGGATCGACGGTGAAGTACAAGTGGATGGTAACCTTGCCGTCCATGACTCCGCCTGGAACCGGATGGGGACCCGGGCCAGTGGTGTCAATGGTGACCGCTGCCTTGCCCAAAGCCGTGAACTTGAGTTGAAAAAGGAAATCGCTTAGGGCTTCACGACCGCCGGGAACAAACAGAACCTCTTTGGTGCCGGTATAGCCCGGGTCGATTTGCTCGGTCTGGGCAATCTTGGTGGCCGTGGCGGTAATCTCGGTGGCGCCAAGATCGTCCATGTAAAGCTCAACCGAGGGCAAAGGGAAAGTAAGGCTATTGTTGGCAATGGTGTATTCAACCGCGTTAATGGTTACGCTCTTGATGGCACCAGACTCAATGTGTTCTCTTAGCGCTTCCTCGCCCGATAGGTCCATGTCTTGCGCCGGCAACTCCATGTCCTGGGTGACCGTGATGCCGGCCGGAAGTTCGTCAGCGCCCTGTAGGCTAATATTTAGTTCATTCTCCAGTTGGGCAATGAGCGTGTCGGCATTAAGGTTGAAATCGAAAGTTTGTGGGGGCACGTCGACTCGGAACTCGGCGTTGGCATCCCACAAACCGCATCCGCTGAACGCAAACAAGGATCCGGCAAGAATCGCTCCCATTACAAATGTACTCGACAATGCTTTCATCAATGTCCTCCACGTACGTAGTTGTTTCCCTTATGCCCATACTACCCGGCCGAGCGCTGAGCTGTCAATTTGCATAACACGCTGTAAAATATAGTTGTTTCTATAGCCTGTAGAGAGTTTTGACCGCTTCTTCGGCCAGGGTGTATGGATCAGCCGAGCCGTCTAGGAGTTGATCAAGGATCTGGTTAAGATGATCTTCGTGCATCAGATAAGACCAACCACGTTCGAATAGCGCCCGTCGGAAAACATCCAGAAATTCCTGACGCTGCCGAGCGCGACCAAAACTTTCGTCTTGGCAGGCATTTTGAAAAGCCTGGGTATGCTCTGCCAGCGCGGTCATCAATTCATCGACGCCGTCGCCGGTGGTGGCAATGGTCTTGACGATATGGGGAACCCAGCCCTGGGGGCAGACTCGTTCTTGGCGCTGATCGCGCAGCAGAATAGAGCCGCCATGGTGGGCCTGTTCGGCTGGCGAGACATAGCCGATGTCGAGCATCATTTGCAATTCGCTTACCGTACGGTCGGCGCCTTCGCGATCGGATTTGTTTACCGCGAAAATGTCGGCGATTTCCAGGATGCCGGCCTTGATGGCCTGGATTTCGTCGCCCAGTCCGGGTGCCATGGTTACTACCGTGGTATGGGCCAGGCGCTGTACCTCTACCTCGTCCTGCCCGACCCCGACGGTTTCAATTAAAATGATTTGCCAACCCATGGCGTCGAGGGCATGGACCACATCGGTGGTGGTGTTGGTCAAACCACCCAGGTGCCCGCGGGTGGCAAAGGAGCGGATGAAGACGTCGTCGTCGACGGCGTGCTCTTGCATACGAATGCGATCGCCCAGCAGAGCGCCACCGGAAAAGGGGCTGGACGGATCCACGGCTACCACGGCAACAGACTTGCCTTGCTTGCGATAGCGATGGATCAATTGATCAGTCAAGGTGCTCTTGCCGGCGCCGGGGTTTCCGGTGATGCCGATGATGGTGCCTTTGCCCGTGTGTGGGTAGAGCTGCTTCAATAAGCCTCGCGCCTCGGCATTGCCATCGTCAATCCAACGCAGCAATCGGGCGCCGGCTCTAACATCTCGGGAAAGAAGAGCATCGAGGGAAATCATGTCAGTGTTTGGTCCCAGTCTCTGCCTTGCTTTTCTTCACCAAACGACCCAGATAGTCATTGACGGCAGCGATGACCTTGTCTACTTCGCTGACTAATTCGGCGGTTTTTTCTTGGTCTAACATTTCGGTATCGGCCATTTGTTGCAAGTGGTCTTGAATGGCCAACAGGGCGCCACGACTTTCTAGGGTGCGACTGACGCCGGTGCGAAAGCTGCCCTCTCCGAAGCCAGTGGCCAGTGCGGCAGTCACGGTGGTGGCGGCATACTTCAAGCGACTGGCCAAGTTATTGCTTTCCTCGGCCGATAGCGAGCCGGCCACTTTGTATAGGCGGCTTCTGAGTGCGCGTCCCAACTTGTGGGCCGGGATGTCCCCGAACTTTTCGTAATCACCGGGTCCTCGCTTGCTAGTGGCACTGGCGACCAGTTGCTCATGCTCGCTGTTGGTCTGGACCTTTGCCCTGCTGCTGGGAACCCTTTTCTCACTACGGTCCTTGTTGGTGGAGTTTCGCCAAACGTTCTTGGGTTTGATCCAGCCATCTTTCGGTTTTCTGGCCGATGGCGATTGCGGTCGGCGATGGTAGCTCGAACTCTCACTGGCCGAAGATCTTTTTGCATCTCTTCTCGGCGGGCGATCATCTCTGGGTTTGGTTTCAGCCACGGCCTTGGGCCGACGACGATAGACAGGTTTGTCTTCTCCCGAATGGGGTGGTTTGCTTCTATTCACGGCTTAGGTTTCCTTTACTTGGGTGAAATATTCTCTTTGATCCAGGTAATGATGTCGGCGGTGGGCGTGCCGGGGGTAAATACAGCCTTGATTCCCTTCTCTTTCAAATCGGGAATGTCGTCTTCAGGAATAATACCGCCGCCGAAGACCGCAATGTCCTGAGCGTTTTTCTCGGCCAGACCTTCCACTACTACTGGCATCAACACATTGTGCGCTCCGCTCATGATGCTCATGCCAATGGCATCAACATCTTCCTGGATGGCTGCACTGACAATCATTTCCGGTGTCTGGTGGAGACCGGTGTAGATGACTTCCATTCCGGCGTCACGAAGGGAACGGGCCACGATTTTGGCGCCCCGATCGTGTCCGTCGAGTCCAGGTTTGGCTATCAAAACGCGGATTTTTCTCTGCTCGGTCATGGTTTTCGCTCCTGTCTCCGTTTGCCTACAACATACCGGGGTCGCGGTGCTCTCCGAATACGCCACGCAACACTTCGATGATCTCGCCTTGGGTGCAATATTCTCGCACTGCGTCGACGAAGCACTCCATCAAGTTGCCTTCTGATCGGGCCACTTCCGCAATCCGCTTGAGCTGGGCTTGTACTTTCTGCTCGTCTCGCTTGCGTTTGACTTCCTGCAAGTTGGCCACCTGGGTATGCGCCACTTCTTCGTCGATTTTAAGCAAGGAAAAGGGAATCTCCTCTTCCTTGCAATACTTGTTGACGCCCACCACGATTTTTTCGTTCTTTTCTACCTGGCCTTGGTAGTGGTAAGCCGCGTCGCCAATTTCTTTTTGCGGATAGCCCACCTCGATGGCCGGGATGATGCCGCCCAAATCGTCGATTTTTTCGATATACTTCATGGCGTCGGCTTCCATCTTATTGGTTAGCCATTCGACGAAATACGAGCCACCCAAGGGATCGATGGTGTGGACCACGCCGGTTTCCTCGGCGATGATCTGCTGGGTGCGCAAGGCCACGGTTACCGCCCCTTCCGTGGGCAGCGCCAGGGTCTCGTCCATCGAGTTGGTGTGTAGACTCTGGGTGCCGCCCAGCACGGCGCTTAATGCCTGGGTGGTGGTTCGCACCACGTTGTTGATGGGTTGCTGGGCAGTGAGGCTGCAACCGGCGGTCTGGCTATGGAAGCGTAGTTTCAGCGATGCTGCTTTCTTGGCGCCGAAGCGCTCTTTCATCACCCGCGCCCAAATGCGGCGGGCGGCGCGGTATTTGGCGATTTCTTCGAAAAAGTCGCTATGGGCGTTGAAGAAGAAGGACAGGCGCGGAGCGAAGTCATCGACATCGAGACCGGCATCAATTCCGGCTTGCACGTAGCCAATGCCGTCGGCCAGGGTAAAGGCCAATTCCTGGACTGCCGTAGAGCCGGCTTCGCGGATATGGTAGCCGGATATCGAAATGGTATTCCAGCGCGGAACATTGTGGGTGCAGTAAGACAGAATGTCTGTAATAATGCGCATGGATGGGCGCGGCGGGAAGATCCAGGATTTCTGGGCGATGTATTCCTTAAGTATATCGTTCTGGATGGTGCCGCCAATCTTGTCGGCCGGCACGCCTTGTTTCTCGGCCACCACAATATACATGGCCAGCAAAATACCCGCGGGCCCGTTGATGGTCATGGAGGTGGTTACTTTATCCAAGGGGATGCCCTCGAACATAACCTCCATGTCGCGCAGGCTGTCTACCGCCACCCCGCACTTGCCCACTTCGCCGAGTGACCGGGGGTGATCGGAATCATAGCCCATCAAGGTCGGGTAATGAAAGGCCACCGAAAGTCCGGTTTGGCCCTGATTGAGCAGAAAGCGAAAGCGCTGGTTGGTGTCTTCGGGAGTGCCGAAACCGGCGAATTGGCGCATGGTCCAAAGCCGGCCCCGATACATCGAGGGTTGCACGCCACGGGTATAGGGGTAAGAGCCGGGGAAGCCCAGTTCTTGGTCATAATCGAATTCCGGCAGCGCTTCGGGGCTCACCAGGCGAGGTATCTCCAGATCGGAGATGGTGGTAAAGCGCACATCTCGTTCCGGGAATCTGGCCAGCAGCTTGTTGAGCTCTTCCTTGGTCCAGCTTTCCTGGCTTTGGATGATTTCTTCTAGTGACTTGCGATCGTAAAGCATGGCCATTTATCCTCTCAGCAACAATCTGGCGATGACCAGCCGTTGAATCTCGCTGGTGCCTTCGTAGATGGTGGTCACCCGGCAATCGCGAACCAAGCGCTCGATGGGATACTCTTTGATGTAGCCATAGCCACCGTGAATCTGGAAGCAGCGGCCACAAATACGGTTGGCGGCCTCAGTGGCATAAAGTTTGGCCATGGAGGCTTCGCGGGTAAAGGCCGTCTTTTTCTGCTTCAGATGAGCGGCCCGCAGGATAAGCAGGCGCGCCGCATCCAGCTCGGTGGCCGAGTCGGCCAGCATCCACTGAATGGCCTGATGTTCACCCAGAGTCTTGCCGAAAGACTTGCGGTCACGAGCGTAATTTACGGCCTCATCCAGAGCGGCCTGGGCGATACCGGTAGCCTGCGAGGCGACGCCGATGCGCCCGCCATCCAGAGCGGTCATGGCAATTTTGAAACCGTGGTTTTCTTCTCCCAACAAGGCATCGGCGGGCAACTCTGCATCTTCAAAGATGAGCGACACGGTGTTTGAGGCTCGCAGTCCCATCTTGTCTTCCTTGGGACCGACGGTCATTCCTGGGGTGTCTTTGGATACCAGGAAGGCCGAAATCCCGTGGGCACCGGCCTCACCGGTACGGGCCCAACAAACGCTTACGCCGGCGTGGGCTCCGGAGGTGATGAATTGTTTGGTGCCGTTGAGAACCCAGCCCCGGTCGGTGCGTCGAGCGCTGGCTTGCAAGGAGCTTGCGTCCGACCCGCACTGCGGTTCGGTCAGCGCGAAAGCCGCGGCCGGATATTCGCCGTTGGTGATAAGCGGGACATGAGTTTGCTTTTGCTCTTCGGAACCAAAATAGCAGATGATTTCCGCGGCCATGTTGGTCACGGCCATGGTCACCGCGGTTGAAGCGCAGGCCCGGGAAATCTCCATCATGGCCAGGGCATAGGCGACGACGCCGGCCTCTACCCCGCCGAATTTCTCCGGGACATTGATGCCCATGAGTCCGAGTTCGGCCATTTTCTTGAGTTCGGCGAAGGGAAATCGGCTTTCGGCATCCCGCGCGCTGGCTCCGGGCGCCAGTTCCTTGGCGGCGAAATCACGCGCGGTTTGTTGGATAAGCTTCTGGGTTTCGCTCAGCTCGAAGTCCATTTTTTTTGTTCACTTTTGGTAGTTGTAGACGCCCTGGCCGGTTTTGCGGCCCAACCATTTGGCATCGACGTATTGGATCAGCAACGGACAGGGCCGGTATTTGCTGTCGCCCAAACCCTCATGCAATACGCGCATGACGGCCAAACAAGTATCCAGACCGATGAGATCGGCCAAGGCCAACGGGCCCATGGGTTGGTTGGTGCCCAGTTTCATGCCGTTGTCGATATCTTCGGGGCTGCCGATTCCCTCGTACAGCGCAGTGAAGGCTTCGTTGATCATGGGCATCAGAATGCGGTTGACCAAAAAGCCGGGAAAATCTTTCGACTGGGTACAAGTTTTGCCCAAAAACTCGGACAAAGTCACAGTGGCTTCAACGGTCTGGTCTGATGTGGCCAGGCCGCGAATGATTTCGACCAGCTTCATAATCGGCACCGGGTTCATGAAATGCATACCGATGACCTTATCGGGACGAGACGTGGCCGCCGCGATTCGAGTGATGGAGATCGAGGAGGTGTTGCTGGCCAGAATCACGTGTGGCTCGGTGATCTTGTCTAGCTTCTCGAAAATTTCGAGTTTCAATTTTTCGTTTTCGGTGGCGGCTTCGACCACGAAGTCAACTTCGGCCAGGTCACCGAGGCCCGGAGCCTTGTGTAGACGGTTCATGATCGCATTGGCCTCGTCCGCGGTGATCTTTTCCTTGGTCACCATTCGGTCCAGGTTCTTGCGGATTCCATCCAGGCCCTTTTGGATAAAGTCATCGCTGATATCGCAGATCCAGGCGTCCAAGCCACTGGCTGCCGCAACTTGTGCAATTCCGGCACCCATTTGCCCCGCACCTACCACGCCAATCTTCTTGATTTCCATTATGACTCCTCTAAAAAACCGAGCACGGAATCTTTGCCCGTGTCGTGATCGATAGGGAGCTGTGATTAACAGAATTTTTCTGAAATGTCAATGGGTTTGGCGCACTACCGTCTAGCAATGCTTGCCTGTAAGCCGCAATTCGGGTAGCCTTAAAAAATCGAAAGGAGATGTATTATGCCCGGCATTGGATGGATCGTTCTGGGGGGCGGGATAGGAGCCTTTGTTCTTTGGAGACTGTTAAGACCTTCTTTGGACGGGGCGGTACAGCGGGCGATTGCAGGCGAAGATCTGCAGCCGATTATGGAGGTTCTTGAAAAACGCTCAACATCGGCCCAGCCGACTGGTTACAACCATGCCATTCGTCGCTTGTGGGATTCTTATCAGCGGCCGATGGCACTGTCATTGGTGCGGGAGTTGGCGAAGAATCATGGCACCTCCAACATTGCGCAGTACTGGATTAAGCAGGTGATGGTGGTCGAACCGGCCTTGGCCAAGGAAGGGTTTTCCAAAGAATTTCTGGATACCTATTTTCAACCGGAGGTGGCCGCGCAATGCGGGCCGGTGGGTTGAGCTCGCTGAACTTGCCGCCGGTCGGCGGCCAAGCAGACTACTTTTCTTCTTTATCCTGGCGATTGGCATCCGGTGCCTGGATGTCGGACTGCTCTAGCAGGTAAATCATCAAATACTCTTCCGCGGTCTTTTTTGGGCCGTGTAAGTTATGCATAAGGCGGTGGTAAGCATTTACCTGCCGTTCTCGGAAGGTAAAAAACATGTCCTTGGGGTTTTCAATGGTCTGGTGCAAGCTCGATACTGGAACGTTGAAAATCTGAGCCACCTCGGCCGGGTCCAGCACCTCTTTGCGATTGCGTTCCATGTAACGACGCATGGTTTCCAGCTCTTCGAAAGTGGCGTTGAAAAGCAGCTCGATCATGGCGTGTTGCTCATCATCGGTCAAGGCATCGCTGGCGCAATAGTCAATGATGGCCGGATCGCAGCCGGCGCGGATGAATGAGAAAATCTCAGACATCCCAGCCAGGGTTCCGTAAGAGACAATAGCCCGAGCTTTGGCTTCCCAAATCGATTGCAGCACTGGAAAGAATTCTTGTACCGGCCGAGCAGTGCGATGTTCCCATAAATCAGCCAGGACATAGGTTGCCTTGCGCCTAAGCTCCAGGCGCAGGTTTTGATCGCCGGCAATGGAAATCAGAATGTCTTCGGCGATAATGGAGGTGACCGCCTGCCGAATGAATCTTCGAGTTTCGTCAAGCAGGTCCTCTTTGCCCTGTCCGGCAGGCATGTGCTGGCGGATAACCTTGATGAACAGGCGCAGGAAATTGAACTTGGCAAAAAAATATGCCCGCCCCACCACTGCCCGGGTGGGTATAAATGCCTCAATGGTGTAGGGATTGGAGCGGCAGATGGCTTCGGTCAGCGTGTGTACGTTGCGCTTTTCACCGGCCACCGTGTGCTGTTCGACCACCGAAGTATAAGAGGTAACGACTTGGCGCAGGCTTACCAGTTGGTCCATGACCACGCGTAAGTGATCGGCACTGGCGTTCGCTTCTTCGCTGCCATCAGAGGCAAGCATGGCCAGAACTTTACCGGCCAGTACCACTTCTTCGGGTTCGAATACGCGGCGATCGTGCATGACGCTTCCTCGGAAACCCCCCATGGATTCACCGGCATATTAGCCCAAAAGTTTCCGCAGTCAAGGCAAAGTCACGGGTATTAGAA
>JAUVBB010000111.1 GCA_030591445.1 Deltaproteobacteria bacterium
CAACAAGCTAATGGGGCGCGGGCCCCTCCGGTGGCGCTAGCATGAAACAGAGGCTAGCTTTGATCTCGGTCCCCGAAGAGTCCGAGATGTTATGCGGTATTAGCCCTCCTTTCGAAGGGTTATCCCCCACCTCCGGACAGGTTGCCCACGTGTTACTCACCCGTCTGCCACTTTACTTGCGGGCCGAAGCCCGCTTTCTCGTTCGACTTGCATGTGTTAGGCACGCCGCCAGCGTTCGTTCTGAGCCAGGATCAAACTCTCAAATTTAAACCTTCGAGCAAGCGCCAAACAGAACACTTGCTGATCCTTATTACTGCTATTGTTCGGAATCTCACCAACCATGCTTCCACAATCTCCATAAAAGGATTTTGTGCCGGTTGAAGAGATTTCAAAGTAAGACAAGTTTCCACGATTGTCTGTCATACTACTTCCCGATTTTCAAAGACCGAACCTTGTTCAGAGCCGTAAAACCTTGCTTGCTCCAAACTTCCCGACAAGCGCCCAACTTATACCTTCTTACTACGCGAGTCAAGGTAAAGTTGAAAAAGAACTGCTTGCTGCCTACATCTTGTTGCCTACTGCTTGCTGCTTTACTGCTTGCTGCCAACCACTTTGTGAAGTGCTTCATTCACTGTGGAGGCGCATAGATAAGGTATCTGCCGAATGAAGTCAAGAAAAAAAACAGAGAAATATTAGAAATTCACAGAAGGCCTCAAAACCCAGCCTGGGAGCGTCTCTGAGCCTGATCGATTAGCGCTTGCAGCCGTTCCGTTTGCTGCCCAATATCTGCCGCTGGTCTTTTGCGAATGGCATTGATTTCGGCGGCGGCGTCAGGCACTTTCTCGTTGACCACATGGTATGGATAATCCACGCCTTGGGCCAACTCTGCCACCGCGGCTTGCAGCCGTTCTTGTACTTGGGCGGGCGACTCTGTACCCCGGCCACGTAAACGACCTACCAAGGTTTCGATCGAGGGCGGCAGCAGAAACACTAGCAGGGCATCGCTGCAGACTCGCCGGATCTGCGCGCCACCCTGAACGTCGATGTCGAACAAAACATCCGTCCCCTGCGCCAGTAGTTCTTCGGTTCGCGCTCGTCCCGAGCCATAGCGATGGCCGTGCACCATGGCCCATTCCAGTAAGTCACCACTGGCTTCCATGCGCGCAAAGATCTTTTGGTCGACAAAGTGATAGTCTACCCCATGCTGTTCACGTCCCCGGGGGGCTCTGGTGGTATAGGAAATGGAAATGGCCAGGTCAGGGCTATGGGCTTGCAGGTACCGGCACACGGTACTCTTACCCACTCCTGAAGGGGCAGAAATAACAATGGGGCGTCCCTTGGACAAAACGTTCTCCTTAGCTGTCTACGCCCTCCGCGCCGATCATACGCTGGGTCAAAGTCTGGGTCTGCACCGCGGAAAGAAGTACGTGATCGGAGTCGAGCACCAGCACTGCCCGGGTACGGCGGCCCTGGGTGGCATCCAACAGACGTCCGCGTTTGGCCGCGTCTTCTCGTAAGCGTTTAACCGGAGAGGATCCGGGCTGCAACACGGCTACAATGCGACCGGCTGGAACCAGATTGCCATAGCCTACGTTAAGCACTTCCAATGGCCTACTCCACGTTCTGCACTTGCTCGCGAACCTTCTCGATCTCAGCCTTGAGCGATACCGTGCACTCGATCACCGACGGCGCGTGCATTTTCGACGAAATGGTATTTACTTCGCGGTTCATCTCTTGCAACAAAAAATCCAGTTCCTTGCCCACCAAGACATCTGCCCGGCCGGCCTTGGCTCGAAACTGGGCGATGTGGCTCTCCAGACGAACCTGTTCTTCGTTTACGTCCATTCGTTCTGCTAGTACGGCCAGTTCCTGGGCCAAGCGCTCTGGGGAAAGCTCGACCTTGCCGGCCAGATTGCGAATTCGCTCCTCGGTCTTGGCCGCGGCCAACTTCGTTTCCGCGGGAAGAACTTGCTGCAAAGCCGACAGGAAGTTCTGCATGTCATCGAGATGGCCGGTGATGTCCGTGGCCAGCCGGGCGCCTTCGCTTTCGCGCATGACATCGGCAGCTTGCAAAGCAGTTGCCAGCAAAGGATTTAGATCGGCCCAGGCTGCCGTGACATCGTCAATCGCATCGCCGAAGCTTACTACCCCTTCAGACCGAGCCAATATCTCCAGGCTGGGCACTTCCTCTTTGCCAGTGTCCTTCCACATTTCCTTGGCCAATTCCCGGTAGAGTTGCAGGTAGGCCAGGGCATTGGCCTTATCGAGCATCGGCCGACCCAGATTGCCGGCGCCGCTAGCCGTTCGAACCGCGCACTCTACCCGGCCGCGTCCCAACCATTTCCGGATCGATTTTTCCACCTCCACTTCCAGGGCCATCCAACCCCGGGACATGCGTATGCGTACGTCTTTGAAGCGGTGGTTATAACAACGCACTTCCACCATGACATCTTGTCCGGCCACCAGTCCTTGCGAGCGACCATATCCAGTCATACTCTTCACAACGTCACCTCGATTCTCTCTCGCGCAAGCCACGCATACGCTGGAGGTATTCGGTTCTTAGCGAAGCCAGGAGCGCTAAGACTTGCTCCATTCGATAGTCAGGAAAAGTCCAAGGATGCAACTCAAACGCTCCCTGCCGATAGGACAAAGTCACTTCGGCAAAGATGCCTTGGTCGAGATATATCCGATGTCCGCGATTCTTGGTGGTGGCCAACACAAAGTTCTCCGCACTCAAGAGGCCCGGATCCAGATTGATACGGCGGCGGCCATCCCCACGCGCCATTCTTTGTTCCAGTTGGTTGGTCAACAGTTTCAACTCCGACAAACGATCGCGGTCCACCAAGTCTTGGGCGACCAGAAAACAACGGGTTAGATTCGCGCCGATTTCCTTTTCATAGTAGCCGGTCCAAACAAAGGGAATTGGCTCCCCTACCAAACGGATTTCTCCCAGGGATGCGCGCAACAAATCGATGGTCTTGGTCAACACCGTAGATTCCGCGTGAAGTACGCCAATGACCAACAACGCCGGTTCGGGTATCTTGATTTCTCCCATAGATCCTGCCCCGATGCTTCGGCTGCCCAATAGCCGTTGCTACGGTATCAAGAACTGGTCTGCCAGAGCAACAACTCCCTGCAGGCGTCGATGACGGCATCAACTTCGGCCGCTTGCCGACCGGGCACACGCAGATTTCTGACCCAGGCATAGGGATGACCCCAGCGCTGCGGCTCCCCAGAAGCAAACAAGGCGACCGTCTTGGTACCTACGGCTACCCCTAGATGCATGGGACCGGTGTCATTGGTCACCAGCAAATCCAGGCCGCGCAATAGTCCGGCGAGGGCAGCCAAAGTGGTCGGGGGCGCGACCTGCGCATTCGGTAGAGCGGCCGCCAATGAATCACGCAGGTCCTCTTCCCCAGGTCCCCAGAGAATGACCAAACCGGCTGCGCCCTTGTCGGCCAAGCTCTGCCCGAGTCGGATGTAATAAGACAAGGGCCAGCGTCTTTCGAGCTTGCGCGATCCGGCCCAGAGCCCAATGCGGGCTGGCGAGCCCTGCCGCTTGCCTAGCCACTGACTCCATTCGTCCTGCTGATCGCGCCCCAGCTCCGTTCGCAACTGGGGCGGATCGGCCGAAATGCCCAAGGGACGTAGCAGCCGCATCCGTTGCCGGGATTCATACTCGTCGCTCGGCCCGGGCAAGACCGTACGCGAGTGCAGACCAGCACCGGCCGACCGGCGATAGCCGACCCGTAGCGGAGCCCCAGAGAAATAAGTAAGCGCGGCATGGGTAAAAGAAAATTCGTGCCAGGCACTGGCATCCACCGCCACCGGGTAGGCTTGCTGGCGGATTTCCGCAAGTACCTGCCGCCAAGCAGAGGGCCGCCGAAAGAACCAGCGCTTATCAATTTCGTGCAGGCAATTTATTCCCTGGAGATTTCTTGCCACCTGTGCGGCCCGGACACTGGTGAGCAGTCCTATCCGGGTCTCGGGCCAGGCCTGCCCGATGGCATCCAGCATGGATTGTAAGGTAATTAAGTTACCCACGCGTTCGTCTATCCTGACCACCAGGAGCTTGGCCGGAGGCCCGGCCGGGGGCATGGACGCAGTCCGGCTCGCGTACATATGACGCGCCGCCCAGCACAGAGCACGCGCTGAAATCCTGTCGGCTCGCCGCATCGTTGAACCTCAGCCGGTCGTAGGCAGGGACACGGGGCGGGGAGCGGAAAATGGTATCAAGCTAGATTCGAGCAACGGCGCCTTGTGCTTGGCCATTGCCTTGATGGCATCGATGACATGTTCTGGGCTTACCAACCGCATGCAGTCATGGTGCTTTTGGGGACAGACCCGGGGACCATGCGGACTGCAGGGGCGACACTTGACCTGGGCCGTCAGCACCGTGCACTCGGGCCCAAAGGCATGGGCCCGCGAATCGGTGGGACCAAAAATCATGATGGAGGGCACCGCCAAGGCACGGGCCATATGCGTCAAGCCCGAGTCACTGCCAACCGCCACCCAGCATTTTTTCAACAGGGCCGCCGATTCCGCCAATGAATTGCCAACGCAAGACACCAGGGGTCGGCCCAGAATCGCCGTAATTTCTTCCGCCACCGACCGTTCATCCGGGCCCCCGAAAAGCACCGGACGGATGCCTTGCGCAACCAGCCACTCGGACAGGCTGGCAAAATAAACCGCCGGCCAGCGCTTGGTGGGCCAAAAAGCGCCGACACATAAGGCCGCCAGTGGCCCATCCGATTCGAGATCATGCTGGGCATAGAAGGCATCGATATAACCCTGCTTGTCTTCAGGGCAACCCAGGCGCAAGCGGGTACCGTCAACGGCAATGCCCGCTTCAGCCAACAGATTCAGGTCTTGCAACATCATACTCGGTTCAGCCGGTAGCGACGGTACCGCCAAATGAAAGACCAATCGACCTAAGCCCTGCCGGTGACCGATACGCATGGGCACCATGGACAAGCGCGACAACAGAGCGGTTCGCGCTGAATGGTGGGGCGCGATTAAAAGGTCGACCTTGGCCTGGCGAATTTTTCTGGCCACTTTCCACAATCCCCAGGGCCCACACTCTTCCCCATCCTTGTCAAAAGTCATCACCTGATCCACGCCGGGAACACATGCCGCCACCTCTTGCGCCTTGGGCCTTACCAGCAACAAGACCTGGCTGTCAGGGTAAGCCTGCTTGATGGCATGAATCAGGGGAGAGGTAAAAACCACATCGCCGATGAAGGCGGTCTGGATCACCAATATTTTTTGCGGCGCTTTCTTTATCTGCATGCTTTTTTGATCCGTCAAACACATTCTCCTGACCCGAGCGAAATGTTCGCTCTGGGGCCTGCAGTATAAGCCCACGACGAAAAAAAGCGCAAGCCCACCTAAGGCATTGTATTTACTTGTCTAGTACCTGGAGATAAAGATTCAAGATGCTGGCCAACTGGGCTTTGATGGTAAAACGGTTCTCTGTTTCCAAGCGTGCTTGGGCCCCTAATTTCCGGCGCAGATTTGGGCTAGCAAGAAGATCCACCAGGGCCTCGGCTAGCAGCTGCGGATTGTCTCCCGGAACCACTTTCCCGCTTATCCCGTCCCGGACGATCTCGGCCAAGGCGCCACGGTCACAGACAAGAAGCGGCACGCCGCTGGCCATGGCCTCCAAGGCAGCACGGCAGGTGCCGTCGTTGCCGGGTGCCAGCATGACTTTGACATCAAAGGCCCGATAGACCTGCGCCAAATCTTTTCGATAACCGAGAAAGCGCACCGAAGATGCCCAGGGCGCGGCCGCCACCTGAGATCTCAACTGCGTCGCTAGCTCTCCGCGACCGACCAACAGCAGGCGGGCGGTGGGCAACTTTTGCACCACCTGTGCCCAAGCCGCCAGCAAGCAGTCATGGCCGCGTCCCGCTTTCATCCGGGCCACGATCCCTGCCACCGGCGCCTGGGCCTCGACACCGGCCTCGCTGCGAATGTGCTCCCCGCCTTCGCCGGGACAAAACTGCCCCCCGTCCACCGCGCCGTCGACCGCAACAATCCGGTCCGCATCAAGCAAGCCGCGGTCTAGCAGATCCGCGCGGAAGCGCTGACCCACGGTAACCAGGCCATCGGCGCGGCCCAGCAACCAGCGACGGTTGGGCGCCATCGTTCTCTCGGTATGCAGAGAACGGACCAGGCGCACCGTGCTTTGCCGAGGTCGAGCCAGGGCTGCCAAGGTGTGGTCATGGGAGCGATGGGCATGGACAATATCGAACTCCTGGCCGGCCCATATGCGTTTCAGGGCCAAAAGGTCGCGCAATAGTAGAATGGGACCCGATTTGACCGAGAGGGAAAACCGGGTTTCCGTCGGCACCCCGAAGCGGGCGGCCTGCTCTTCTAAGTCTCCGTCTCGAACGCGATCGAAGGCCAGCCGCGGCCGATGACCAGCATCGAGTTGTGCTCGCGCCAAACGGAGAACGGGTTCGACCGGGCCGGTAAATAGATGATAGGAAAGCAAATGCAGGATGGATAAGGACTTGCGGTCCACCTTACTTGTCTCCGGTCAACCGGGCCAATATTTCGCTAGTCGAGTGATTTTTGGCATCGCCGGCAATGGCCACCCGGCCACCATAGCAGAGCACTTCATCGCGTTCGGGGATAGAATCGGCGGTGTAATCGGTTCCCTTGACGTGCACCTCGGGTCGGAGCATTCGGATCACCGGCCGGACGTCGTCTTCTTCGAAAAGTACGACGTGGTTTACACAGGCCAGGGCCGCCACCAGCTCCATTCGCTCTGCAGCCGGCACTACCGGTCGTTTGGCGCCCTTGGCGCGGCGCACAGAGTCATCCGAGTTGACCGCCACTACCAACAGGTCGGCCAGCTGGGCGGCGGCCTGCAAATAGCGCAGATGGCCCACATGGAGCAAATCAAAAGCCCCGTTGGCCAAAGCCACCGTTTGGCCCGTTTGACGCAAAGGACGCAGTAGCTCAACCAGCGTGCTCAGATCGCTGCACTTTGACAACAAGGGATTCAATTGGCTTGCTTGAGCGCCCGCTTGAGTTCGGCTGCTTCCACCACAGCCGTGCCCGACTTGGTCACTTTGATGCCGCCGGCCACATTGGCTATCTGCATGGCCTCCTCGGGAGAGGCGCCCGCGGTCCGGGCCAGGGAAAACGATGCCAACACGGTGTCGCCGGCGCCGGTGACATCGGCCACCTCACTGAGCCCGAACACCGGCACCTGCTTGGTCTCGGCATCCGGGATGAAGAGAGCCATGCCACTGTTGCCTCGTTTGACCAGAACACTTTTTGCCTTTGATCGTTCAAGCAACCAACGACCGGCTTTCTCCAACCCCCGCATCCGATTCAAATCTTGCCCCGAAGCGGTAGACAACTCTGGTTCATTGGGAATCAGTGCTTCGGCGCCTTCGAATCGCTCGATGCCCCAACGGGCATCGGCAAACACGGGCACTTTGGCTTCTTTGATGATACGGAGCACTTCATCGAAGATTTCATCTTCGAGCACGCCTTCACCATAGTCCGACACCACCAGGGCCTGGGCATCTTCCAGAGAGCGTTTTAGCCGCTCAATCAGGGATTTGCGAATATTGGCACCGACCGCTCCGTCATTAAGCTTATCCAGCCGCAACATTTGCTGCCGTACCGTGTTGCGCCCCCCGGCCAAGACCCGCGTCTTGGTAGTGGTAAAACGCGCCGGATCAATAAGCACACTTTCGGCATCGATACCGCGGCTGGCCAAGGCCTCCAACAACAAGTTGCCGCTGTCGTCGGCGCCCACCAGGCCCACCGGCACCGGTCTACCGCCCAGGGACCGGATGTTGGCCACCACGTTGCCGGCCCCGCCCAGTCTCAGGTCGCGGTTGGTTTCACGAACGATCAATACCGGGGCTTCGCGCGAAATCCTGCGGGTGGTGCCATAAATATACTTACCCACCACCAAATCGCCCAAAACCACGATTTTTTGATCAGAGAAATTGTTTATCCATTTAGCAAGCTCTTTCATGGGCAAGAAGCTACCCGCCAAGCCCTTGGGTGTCAACGGAGATCTGCGGGTGAATTTTTGGCTCGGCTGGAGACGCCAGATTACCGCTGCGCCTTACCGGTCATGGGCACAAAGCGTACCGCCAAAGAGTCGATCTCCACCAGTTTTCCATTTCGCTTAACATAGGTCTTGAGCTGCTGACGCCAACCGACCCCCAGCGGAATCACCAGGCGTCCGCCTTCTTTGAGCTGGGCTATCAGGGGCGGAGGCACGCTTGTCGGCGCCGCCGTGACCAGGACGCCATCGAAAGGGGCCTGCTCGGCCCACCCTTCAAAGCCGTCGCCGATTCGAAGATGAACATTGTCCATCTTGAGCTTTTTCAGGATCTTGTCCGCCCGTGCTGACAACTCGGGCAAGATCTCCACCGAGTAGACGGTTTTGGCCGTCCGCGCTAAAATGGCCGCCTGGTAGCCCGACCCGGTGCCCACCTCCAGGACCTTCTCCTTGCCCTGGAGGCGCAAGGCTTGGGTCATGTAAGCCACGATATAAGGCTGGGAAATGGTCTGTTCCTGACCAATGGGCAATGGCCGATTGGCATAGGCTTTGGTACGCAAGGAGGCCGGCACAAACAAGTGTCGCGGCACCTCGGCCAGTGCTGCCAACACCCGGCGGTCGGAGATTTCCGTCGCCAAGTGGCGAACCAAAGCCTGGCGCCGCTTGGCCTGGGTGGCATCCGTCGCGCCCGGTTCGGTGGCGCGGCAAGGCGCCCCCATCCCGCCGACGATGACCAGCAAGCACAAAACAACCCCTACCGACATGATCCTGGCATATGCCATGAGACTCTCAGCAGAACGAACTCAGTCTTCCCCCGAGCAGATTCTTTGGACACCGATGCCTTTAAAGATAGGCGTGAGACCGTCTTCGTCGGTGGACAATACCACTTCAACCAAAAGGAATTGGCCCGAGATATCGCCGGCTGCGATCAGATCGACGGGGGAGCTATCGAAGGGACCGTAGCGTTCGGCGGTGGCCAACCCGGCTTCGGTATCGGCGGCCGTGACATAGATTTTTACCTGGGTCCCAGGGGGCACAGTGGCTTCCCAACTGATTTGTTTCCAGCGGGTGGTCGTGGGCAGACCACAACCCTCGAAGAGCTGTTGGTAGGTGCCACGCGGAGCAGTGAAGTTGCGTAGGGCAAAACCGGTAAAGTCTGAATAAGTGTAGGGGCCATTGCCAACCGGGTAACAGTCCACCGCTCCGGAATCGGGGTCGACCCGGCAAGTGTTGTCGCTATCGCGGTTGACCCCCCAGATGAAGCCGTCGAAGTCGACACCGACGCCAATGGTCTCCTGACTACCGGCGGGAAAATCATAACTCCGTAGCTCGGAGCCATCTTCCGCCTTGAAGCGAGTAACCCGGCCCAACTTGGTGCCATCGGGAAGCCAGGAGTGCGCCAGCCAGACATAACCCTCGGCATCGGCGGCAATGCCCCGGCCCACGCCCAGGCCCGGCGTGCTCACCAACAACGAGCTCCCGGTGGCCGGATCGTAACTGCAAGCGCCTTCCAACTTGTAGCCACCTACCCACACCCGGCCTTTCAAGTCGACGGCGATGCCGTAGGACCCCGAACAATCGGCAATCTGGATCACCTCACCCGCGGTGTGGTTGTTGGTATCGACCGAGACAATCTTGCCCGTGGCTTGCTGGGTCGCCCAGAGAACGCCCCAGGAATCGATAGCTGCGCCGTAGGGATGCAAGCCGACACCAACCTCGGCCAGCACGTGGCCATCTTCGGCGTCGAGCTGATAGAATTTATCTTCCCCATAGCAGCCCACCCAGGCCCGACCCGGGCCACCCTCGATGCCACCCGCATCCAAGGCCACGGCGCGCGGTATGCCACCTACCCCACCCACATTGACCGTGAACAAAATGCATTCGTCGGCTTCCCCCAAGAACTCAGCCGGGTCGGACAAATCGATGTGCCCGTCGCCATTGGCGTCGTGAGAAGTATCTTTCTCGCTGTTGCCGTTGAGATCGGGACAATCCCGATGGGCAATCTTGGTCACGGTGCCTTGCTTGCCGCTGGCCCGATTGGCCACCCAGACGTCGCCGTTGAAGTCCACCGCGGTGCGTGAAGGTTCGTTGCCGCTGGCATCGGCGGTGCCGCGGTTGCGGGCATCCGGGCTAAAAAGCGCCGACAGGTAACGGGCCACCTCTTGACCGGTCTCGGTGTCGATTTTAGAAACCGTGCCTTCGTCGGAATTGGCCACATATAAAAAAGTAAAGCGGATGTGTTCGCCTTGCTCTAAAATCAGATTGCCGTCGGGGTCTTTTTCCAGGCCTCGATTTTCTTGTTGGTCAAGCTCAAACTCCTGGCCCGAGCCAGGGCCGATTTCCACGGCCGTGCAACGGGCCCCACAATCAGTACAAGTCAGGTCCTCATCGGCCGTGCCGTCGCAATCGTTATCTATGTTGTCGCAGCGCTCGGGCTCCGGCAATACTTGCCCCACACAAGTTGTAAATTCTTCCTGCACGCAGCTTCGTTTGCCCGCGCGGCAGGGCCCCACTCCCAAGAAAACCTCGGCGGCTTCAAAACATTCCTCTTCCTCCCCGTCGACACAGGGGCAGCCCTGATGGGGAACCACGGCACAGTCACAGCTGTAATTCAGATTCGGGTCCTCATCGTCACAATCGTCCCCGAGCATGCAGTCGGCCCCATAGCCATCGCCGTCGAGATCGATACAGTTTTCAAAATCTGCGCCCTTATTGGGCCCCGAACAATCGCAATCCCTGGCCACTAGACCGGCCAGCAGGCACAACACCATTGTTTTCCATAATCTATTCGCCATTGAAACCCTCCCAGGTTCGCCATCGGCTCATCAACACCCCTGCGCCCATTGTACTAATTATGTAAATAAATGACAATCTAGGGCAATCTAGGGCAATTCCGGATCGATTTTCCAGCGCCGGTGAAGCCAAAGCCAGTGATCGGGTCGGGCGCGGATCTTCTCTTCCAGCCAATGGTTCAATTCAGTGGTCACGCGTAATATTTCCTGCTGGCGATCGCCATCTTGGCGCACCGGTACCGGCGGATCCACGGTCAGCCGGTGTCGACCACCAGGCAGACGCTCAATGGTCACCGGCACCAAGGGCGCGCCGGTAACCAGGGCCAAGGCGGCTGGAGCGTGGGTGGTGGAAGCCAGCCGGCCAAAGAAAGGTACCGGCAGGCCTCTGCCCACCGGCATGTGCTGGTCGATGACCAGACCCAGCGCTTGGCCCTGTTTGAGTAGCTTATGAATGCGAAGAGCCGATTTCTTTGCCGGCAACAAGCCAACGCCGTGCCGCGCCCGCTGCTCCATCCAGAAACGGTTGACCGACTCGACGTGTTGTTCGCGGGTCAAAACATGGAGAGGCACGCCTCGCAAGGCCGAACTACAAGCCATCAAGTCGAAATTGCCAAAGTGGGCGGTCACCACAATCACGCCTCGTCCCGCTGATTCGGCTTTTTCGAAGATGTCCCAGCCAACGCGTTCCACCAGAGCTTCGGCCCGGCGCGGGGTCAGCCCGCTCATGCGCATAAACTCGATAGCGCTGCGGGCCAGATGGACGTAGCACCGGCGTGCTACCCTTCGACGGGCAGCCGGTCGCCAATCGGGGAAGGCGATTTTCAGATTGTCCCAGGTCACCCGGCGGCGGATAGGCAGCAGATAGTACCAAAACCAGCCCAGCAGCGCGCCCAAGCCATTGGCCACCGGGCGAGGCAATGCGCGAAAAAAAAGGCTGAATGAATGCAGGAGAATACGCAAGGCCAAGATGGGCTCACTTGCCGGTCTTTTGGGCCTCTTGGGCTTTTTGCAAAGCGTGTTCCAGGTTCTCTTCCAGGCCTACCAGCCGGGCCAAAACCTTGCCATCTTTGCTGAGCAAAAATATCGAGGGTAGAGTCAGCGAATCGTCGTCAACGATGTACTTCTTAGCCGCGGTCTCGTAGGAATCGACCACCACAGTGAAGGGCACTTTGTGCGCCTTCAAGAACAAATCTAGCTTTTCTTCGCCGTTCTCGGTCTCCAGCAAGGCCACCATGAGAATCCGCACCTCGTCCTTGTGCTTTTCATGGTAGGCAATGACCTGCGGCAACTCCTTAACGCAGGGTGCACAATCGGTGCGAAAGAAATCGATGAGCACCTTCTTTTTCTTTTTCCAAGATTTCTCTTTGCCGGGAAAGGCGATGTCGCTCAAGCGGACCAGGCTGCCTTCCGAATCACGCAGGCTAAAATCTGGCGCCTGATCACCAACCGCAACCTTGGGGGCCGCCTGAACCGAAACCGGGCCAGCCAGCACCAAAACACATCCCGCCATCACCCAGGCCAACTTCCACATCGGGCCAATCATGCGCACCTCTTCTGTCTCATCAGATCTTCTGCAGCGAATCTCGCACTGCCTTGCCCAACATCTTGTCTCTCAATTTTTCCACGCATAGCCGGACCGCATCTTTTCGTTTTCGCGGGTGTCCTTGTTTTTCCGGCCCCAGATCTACCGCCGCCAACTCCCGTCCATCCGACGTTCGAAGCAGCCGAAAGGAACCCAGGGCTTCTGCATACTGGATCCCGCCTTCTTCATCCAGGAAATTCGATTCGATGTCCACGACCACCAGCAGACCCGCACCCTTATCCGCCGCCGCCTTCGCCGCCGAGACCCGATCGCCACTCAACACCGCGGCCACCAGACTGGCATCCAAACCACCAGGACGCGTGCGAATGCCACTGTCGGCCAACCAGCCCTTGATCTTGCTGCGCATGGAACGCGACAGGGATGCTCCCCCTGTCGTTTTGCCATCCAAGCGCAGCCGCAACACCAATAAAGCGGTTTTTTCGGTTTTCTTGGCCTCGGCCCCAGCCGTCACCAAGTCGGCATTGACTTGTTCGAGCAACAAGGGACTGTTGACGCTACCATCCGGGCTGACCACCGGCTCTTTCAAGCTAGTCAACAAGGCCTGGGCCCGGTGCAACTGGGCCGTGGCTTCGGCGTGACGACCAGACGCGGCCAGCTTTCGGCCTTCTTGGTGCAAACTGCTGGCCTTCGCCACTTTTTCGCTTGCCGCTTTGCGGGCCATCCCCAGCAGATTTTCATATTCCAGGCGGGGATAGGCCAGCATCACGTAGCAATCATAAGTCAAACCGGCCGGACCTCGGTATTCTTCATACCAGTTTTGATCTTCCCAAGCTCCGCGGATGGTAATCGGTTCTGCTGCCCCCTGGATTTCAAAAACGTGGCCGCCGCCGGCCTGGGTCACCAGCTTGGCGCCCACTTTCTGCCCGATGGCTCGGCGGAGTTTCCCCAAGGCATCGGCATAGGCGTCGGTGCAGGCCGCCTTGCGGTCGGGCCGGCGCAAAGACTCGCCACAGAAGGGCAAGGTATGATCCGTCCGCTCTGGGCAAGACTGTATCCACATGGGCTCGACCCCCTCGGCATGAGAGATCATTTTCCGATCGCCCTTCACCTTGGCCTGATCGGAAATGCTGGCCGAACCGCCGCCCGCACATGAGCTAAGAAAAAACAGTGCCAACAGGCCCGCCGCTTTTACCACCAATAGTTTGGGTATTTTCATGGCCCGGATTCTAACAACCCCCCTACAACAGGTCAACTCTGCGCCATCACTGATTGTCATAGCTAATTTTGACGATCTCGAAATCAGCCGGGCCGGCCGGACGTTTGACGGTTACCCAGGCGCCTTCAGGCTTGCCCAAGAGGGCGCGGGCCATGGGGGACTCGGAACTGATTTTGCGTTGCTTGGAGTCGGTCTCGTCCGGGCCCACAATGCGGTAGGTGGCCTCGACCCCGTCTTCGTTCATTACGGTCACCCAGGCGCCGAAATACACCCGGTCGCCTTCGGTGCGGGGCTCGACTACGGTAAGCCGGTCTAGCAACTTGGCTAAAAAGCGAACCCGGCTGTCGATCTCGCGCATGCGTTTTTTGCCATAGATGTACTCGGCATTTTCCGAGCGATCGCCTTCGGCTGCCGCCGCCGTTACCATGGCCATGACTTTCTTGCGTTCTTGCCACAGCTCCTTGATATCCGTTTCCAGCTTCTTGAAACCCGCTGGGGTAATATGTCTCGCGCCACCCATGCTGCTAAGCCTCCACGATTCCTTGATCTTCGACCACGACTTGTCTAGCATGGGCAGGTTCCCTACGCAACGGAGGTCGGCATGAAAATCGACATCAAATACTGCACCGAATGAAATTATCTTCCCCGGGCCAGCAGTTTGCAGGCCACGCTGAAGAAACGATTCGGAGTAGACGCCCAGCTTAGCGGTGGGCAAGGCGGTGTGTTCCAGGTCACCGTGGATGGCAAGATTGTTTTCGATAAATTTGAGGCCGCTCGTTTTCCCGAAGAAATCGAAGTCATCGGGCTCATCGATGATCTAAAGACCTAAGCAACTCCATTCCCATGTTCTGCTATCCACTGGGCTAGGCTGGGGCCAGACCAAGAGGTCTCGACCCGAAGCCCAAGGACTGGAATTGCCAGGTCTGGCTTCGGCCAACGCACCAAATCTTTCTCGGTCATCACAATCGCCGTCGCGTGCAAGTGACGGGCCCGAGCCTCGATGCGGGCTAGGTCCGACGCGGTAAAGACGTGATGATCGCGAAAAGACATTGCGTCGACAAGGGTCAAACCAGCTTGGCGGCAAGTGGATAGAAAACCCCGCGGGTGGGCCACGGCGCAGACTGCCAGCACCGGCCCTTCGGGCTGCGATTGGTGCGCTGACAGCCCCATGGTCACCAGCCCAGCAGGAACGAAATCGCAAGCCAGCACGGTTGTCTCGGTCGGTAATGAATGCCGTTCACGAAGCTCTGGTGCTGAAACTCCCTGGGCATGAGTGAAGACCACCAACCGGGCCCGAGCAAGCGCGGCTATCGGTTCCCGCATCGGTCCGGCCGGTAAGAGCCGCCCATTGCCAAAGCCCCGCTGGGCATGAACGGCAACCACATCCAGATCACGGTGCAAGCGCCGATGCTGGAAGGCATCGTCACAGAGAATGAGGTCAGGGTCGAAAACGCGAATGGCTTCGAAGGCGGCCGCGACTCGATCTTCACCCACCACCACTGCCGCCTGCCGACAACGGCGCGCAACCAAAGCGGGTTCATCGCCGACCTGGGCGGCGGCCAGGGGCTTTTGGCCGGCCACACTCGCCACCACTACCCCGCGCGACTGGCGACCATAACCGCGAGCTATCACGGCAACCCGCTTGCCGGCACGGCCCAGTGCCTGGGCCAAATCGATAATCAAGGGCGTCTTGCCAGCCCCGCCCACGGTTAGATTGCCGATGGAAATCACGGGTCGGCCCACCGACACAGGCTGGGCGCGGGCGGCGCGGCGCAGTCCCGCCCGATAAGCCCAGGAAATCGGCAGCAGCAATGTGGAGGAAAGACCGGGCCGGTCGGCAGGATACCATAGGCTTTCTAGCCAACTCATCGTGCGCCCGCCTGGATCCTTAATGCACCGTCCAGCAACTCCGTTAGGGCTTGGAACACTTGCGCAGCCCCGAGTGATTGTAAGCATTCGTGGCTACCAAGCCGGCAAGAGCCGCGACCGTGGTTGGAGCAGGGACTACAGGCCAACTCTTGGCGGATCACCCGACTGGTCAAACCGCGCGGAGACCAGCGATCGGGAGAGGTGGGTCCAAACAGAGTCAGCACCGGGACTCCCATTGCGGCCGCCATATGGGCCGGGCCGGAATCGGGGCTTACCACCGCCTGACAGCAAGCGAGGATCGCGGCCAGTTGTCCCAGCCGGGCCTGGCTATTGACCAACAAGGGCTCCACCGCCACTTGGCTGGCCAGCTCTGACAGCAGGCTCTTTTCCTGCGCCCCACCCAGCAAGGCAACTTGCCAACCATGCTGCTGGCAGGAATCGATCAGGCTGACCACCTGCTTGCCCGGCCAACGTTTCAAGGGCTGGCCCGCTCCGGGGAGAATGCCAACCAAGGGCGCCGTGGGTTTGCCTACCAAGTCTTGGGCATAACGACGATCTGCCTCGGCTACCCGCAACAGGGGCCTTTGCTGCTCTTGGCCGGCGCCATTTTCAGACCCCAACACCGCCAGGTATCGCTCTACCTGATGGGGGGCACGGAGAATTTCGTCGCTGCCCCACATAGCGCGCAGCAGCCCCAAACCCTGCCGCTTGACCATTGATTTTTTTCGGGTCGGCCGCAGAAAGGTCGCCAACAAAACGCTGCGCGCCTTGTGCTGCAGATCGATCAACAGATCCACTGGTGACAAGTCCTGGGCCAAGCGCCGAATCCCGCTAAGGCCCCGATGCCGACCAGTGCGGTCGAACTCCAGGACGCGGTCAATGTGGGGATTTTCGCGAAGCAGATCAAGGTAGCCGGTATCTACCAACCAGGTGATTTTCGCCTGCGGATAGCGATGACGCAGTCCAGCCACCACCGGGGTAGCCAAAATGACATCGCCCACCGAAGAGAGCCGAATGAGCAGAATGTGGCGGGGAGAGCTCACGGTCCCTGTCCTTTGCGCGCTGCGGCCACAATGACCCGCGCACAGGCTTGGGAAGCACCCTGCACGCTGGTGACCGCCTCGCGCGCCATGGAACCCAGCTTGGCCATTTCATCGGGACGGGACAATAGATCGGCCATGACCCGCAAGAGGCGATCGGCGTCCGGCACCTGAATTCCACCGCGACCCACCAGGACACGACTACTGGCCCGAAAGTTCTCCATGTGCGGTCCAAACAAAACGGGCTTTCCGCAAGCGGCCGGTTCCAGTATGTTGTGTCCCCCGCGCCGCACCAGACTGCCCCCGACAAAAACCACGGTGGCCAGAGAATAAGCCTCCAGCAACTCGCCAACGGTGTCGAGAACCACCACCGGCTCTTTTTGGGCACCGACCGAACGTAGGGCGCATCCCAAATCTCGCTCGCGCACCAAAGCCAACACTCGTTCGGCCCGCTCGATGTAGCGAGGAGCGATAATCAAGCGCAGATCGGGCGTGGCCAATCTAAGCGATTGAAAGGCGTCGAGTAGAACCGCCACCTCGCCTTCGTGGGTGCTGCCAGCCA
>JAUVBB010000066.1 GCA_030591445.1 Deltaproteobacteria bacterium
CCCAGTGCCTGGCGGACAATAGCTGCGACCCGGCGGGGGCCGAAGGTAACTGCGATACGGCCGGTGTGCCCATCAATGAGGATCAGGGCTGCGATGATAGTGTGGCCTGCAATGTAGGCGAGACTTGCCAGGCGGGCACTTGTACCGGTGGTGGTGCTGTTGATTGTTCTGGAACCGGCACCCAGTGCTTGGCGGACAATAGCTGTGATCCCGCGGGGGCGGAAGGCAACTGCGCTACGGTAGGTGCGCCCATCAACGAGGGTCTGGGCTGTGATGATAGTGTGGCTTGCAATGTGGGCGAGACTTGTCAGATGGGCACCTGTACCGGTGGTGGTTCCGTTGATTGTTCTGGAACCGGCACGCAATGCTTGGCGAACAATAGCTGCGATCCCGCGGGGGCGGAAGGCAACTGCGCTACGGCTGGTGCGCCCATCAATGAGGGTCTGGACTGCGATGATGGGGTTCCTTGTACCCAAACTGATAAATGCCAATCAGGTGTTTGCGTGGGCACTGAGCCAGTAGTTTGTACAGTCCTGGATCAGTGCCATGAAATTGGCACTTGCGATTCGGCAACGGGAGTTTGCTCGAATCCCGTGAAGGTAGACGGAGCATCTTGCGACGACGGCGATCTCTGTACCTTGTCAGACACCTGCCAAACAGGTGTCTGTGCGGGACGTGATCAGGTGGTTTGTGAAGCTCTGGACGAGTGTCATGAAGTTGGCGAGTGTGCGCCGGCAACGGGAGATTGCTCGAGCCCGGTGAGAGCCGATGGTACTCCTTGTTCCACGGGTGCCTGCATGTCTGGTGTGTGTGAAGCTGATATTGATGGTGGACTAGATGGGGGTGAGGGGGATGACGGCGGGGAATTGCAGGGCGGTGGAGGGTGTGGTTGTGGGATCTCAGATAGAAATATTGGAGGAGAAACTACAATCGGAATTTCGTTCTTAGTTCTTTTGATAATATTATTCGGTAGAAAAAGGTCTAGATCTTCGTTTGGGCAATGAGACGATAATACCCCATGAGCGGATAATTTGCCTTCGAGTTGTCTTGCGGTCTCTGCCCTCCCATTGGGTAGTATTCATGGCCAATTGACTACCCATGGGTCACGGAAACCCCAAGACTTACCGTGGTTCTCTTCGGGTAAGTCATTGTAATAACAATGCATCATACTTGGCGCGGAAATTGAAAGGCTCTGAGGGTAGCCTGCTCAATGGGAGCGACTCCAATGCCTCGGAGGTGGAAGATGCGCGCGCAAGAATGGAAGTTGAAAAAAAGGGATGTTCTTCTCGGATCAAGCTGGCAGGTTCTGGCGTGGCTGTGCTTGGTGATGGGATTTGGCCAAACGGCCATGGCCCAGACTCGTATGATTGATTTCGAGGATTTGCAAAACTACGAGAAGATCTTGAGCCACTACGATGGTGGCTATAGCAGCAAGGGATTTGACCCGGGGCCGGATTACAATATTGATTTTGGCGAGAGCGCTTTGTCCCTGGTGGATTCGGATGTCGGGGGCAGTGGGAATTTTGGTGGAGAGCCTTCGGGAGAGACGGTTCTGTTCTGGGTATCGGGCTCGGCGGTGATGAATGTGATGGACGGTTTCAGTAACGGCTTCTCGTTTTACTATGCCTCGCCCATGTATGAAGGCACCGTGACTATATATGATGGTCCCGATGCCACGGGTCAGGTATTGGCGACGATGGTTTTACCGCTTACCCCTTTTAACGGGGCGCCGGATCCTACTGGCACCCATAGCCCCTTTCTCCCGTATGGGGTGGCTTTTGAGGGAGTGGCGCGCTCGGTGGATTTTTCGGGAACGGCCAACCAGATTGCCTTTGATAACCTTACTTTGGGCAGTGCCATACCCTTGGAAGTGGGCGAAGAGGAAAACGAGGAGACCGATATCTGCGCGGCTTGTGATGAGAATGCCTATTGCGAGAATGTGGCCGGAACCATGACCTGTGTCTGTGATTACGCTTATCAGGGAGACGGTACTTTCTGTGAGCCTGCCTGTGGCAATGGGGCCTTGGATACCGATGAAGAATGTGATGACGGGGGTCTCGCTGCCCTCGATGGTTGTGATGAGTTTTGCCAATTGGAGTACGGTTTCGTTTGCCAAGACCTGCCTTCTGTCTGTGCCAGTGTTTGTGGCGATAGCATGCTGGCTGCTGACGAGCAATGCGATGATGGCAATGAACTAGCCGACGATGGCTGTGGCCCGGATTGCTTGCTTGAATACGGCTATAGCTGCAGTGGCGAGCCATCGGTTTGCGTGTCGATTAGCAAATATGATCCCGACGCCGAGTGTCGGGCAAAGAGAGGTTTTACGCGGCGCGGGCAATCGTCTGCTCGGGAAAAACACCGAGGCCAGGCCAACGCCCGATCCCTTCCCGTCCGAGTTCCCTAAGTATTCTTGTAAGTTCGCCACCCATTGTCTCATGATCCAGGCTTGACTTTTACTCTTCCATCCGCATTGATCTCGAAATGCCCTTGGGCGGGGGGTGGGCCAAATTTCAATGGGAGAGATGATGAGTCAAGCGCAGCCGGATACAAAAAGCAAAAGCAGCGAATCTCCTCCAGCTAAGAAAAAGAGCATGTTCTCGGCCTTCCAGTTGATGGCGGCCGTTTTTGTTGCCGGTACCTTGATCCAGCAAGTGGTGCAAGGGGGAAAGGGTTTTAGCGAGGCGGCATTGCTTAAGCTGGCCATGGTGATGGGGCTGATTGCCTTTCTGGCTACCATGGGCGCCGGCTTTTCTGACCGGCGGCGGCGCTTTCTTACCTCCATGCAGTTTGCCGTGCCGGCGCTGGTTATGCTGACCCTTCTGTCCCTGCTGGGTACGCTTATTTTGCAGAAACCTACCGAAGCTGTGCTGCAAGAGGCATACGGCCCCAATTTTTCTCTGCTGATCAAGGGCCTGTTTCTCCATGACATCTTTCATGCCTTTGGCTTTTGTGCCCTGATGGGCATGGGCTCGGGTGGCTTGGCCCTGGTGGTGGCCAGAAAGCGGGGCATGACCCTGCGTTATCTGGGGGCGGTGGGCGCGCACCTGGGTTGTTTGTTCCTTTTGGCCGGCGCGGTGGTGGGCAATGTCTGGGGGCTCAAGGGCCGCTTGAATATGCACGTGGGCCAGACCGCCGATCACTTCTTTGTGGCCGGGGACGGTGGCAAGATGACTTCGCAGCCCTTGGGCTTCACTGTCCGCCTGGATAAATTCGAGCTGGAACATTACCAGCCTGACTATCGTTTGATGGTATTCGACATGAAGGACGGCGGCGAAGATCGGTTGGCCTCGGTGGATCCGACCGGCAAGGATTTGTCCCGTTTGCGCGAGTTGGGCATTGAGTTGCTTGATTACTGGCCCGACCACTATGTGGAAACCCAGGTAGAAAATATGCCCGAGGGATCGGTCAAGGAAGATTCGCCGGCGGCTTTGGCGCTAAAAGACTTGTCGGTGAAGAACGAGGCCGAAGCTATCCATTGGCTGGTTGACCGGGGGAAGGCCGACGGGGGCCGAATGGCGCTTGGTGACGGGCAAGAGTTGGCTTTCTTTTGGCAGCCTGCCCGGGCCGAAGCATTCTTGGGTAGCCAGGGTGATGCGGTCACGACTCCCCATCGGCTACTGGTGGGCAAGACCGAGATTCCGGTCGAGCTGGGCAAGAGCTATGCCATCCCTGGTACCGATCTGCGGGTGGAGATCAAGCGCGCCTTTCATCATTTCATCATCGATGCCCAGACCAAGCAGCCGGCCAACCGTTCGCCGCGGCCAGAAAACCCAGCCATCGAGGTGGCGATTCTAACCGCCGACGGGCAGCAGAAAGACCTGCGCTGGCTTTTTACCAAGTTCCCCGATTTTAAACACCAAGACGCCGAAAGTGCGGCCATGGTACTGAATTATCGCTATACCGGCGCCCAGCAGAGTTCGCGGGTCGTGGCCTTGTACGTGGGCCAGACCATGGAGCTGTGGAAAGGTCTGGGTAGCGAGGCGCTGGAAAAATTGACCATCGCCCGGGAACAAGAATTCGATTTGGGTTCCCATCGCTTTGCCCTGGCCTCCTTACACCAGGGCGTCTATGTCCGGCGCCTGGATCGCAGTCGTAGCGATCAAGCGCTACAACCCTTGTTGCGGCTGCGGGTGCTCGGCATGGAGCAGATCCGGCGCCTAGGTCCTCGGCAGCCGCTGCGTTTCGGCGATCAGAAAGTCTTGGTATTGGCGCCCAAGGGCGGAGAAACGGTGCGCGATTACTTGAGCACGGTGTCGGTCTACGAGCAGGGCAAAAAGGTGCTTACAACTACCATAGAGGTCAATTATCCCCTGGTTCACAATGGCTATGCCTTGTTCCAGTCCGACTACCGGCCGGAAGATCCCACCTTCTCCGGTTTCCAGGTAGGCCGTGATCCGGGCTTGGTGCTGGTGTATATCGGTTTGCTCATGTTGTCGGCCGGAGTGCTACTGGCCTTGTATGGGCCGAACTTCCGCCGCCGACGGCAGGCGAAAAAGGCCGGAGGTGAGTCATGATGATCAATGCCGAGACGCTTACCGGCCTGTCCTTGATCCTTTACGGCCTGGCCACGCTCTGGTACGCCGCCATGTGGCTGGTATCGAGCCGGGCGCTGCGGGTGGCCGCGCCTACTTTTGTGGTGGCCGGACTGGCCGTCAACATTTATCAACTGACGGCCCGCTGGCTGGATGCCAATCAGCCGCCTTTTAAAACCTTGTTTGAGTCCCTGATCTTGTTGGCCGTCTGTATCGCCATTGTTTATTTGTTTATCGAATTGCTCTTTCGCGCCCGCCTTCTGGGATTGCCCTCGGCCCTGGGCTGTGTGGCGGTCATGCTCTATGCTTATTTGCGCCAGGACAAAGAGGTGGTCAACTTGCCGCCGGCATTGCAAAGCGGCTGGTTCATCCCGCACGTGGTGATTTACTTCTTTGGTTATGCCGCCCTGGTGGTGGCCAGCGGGGCTTCGCTATTGTACTTGATCCGGCCCAAACCGCTTGACCTGCATCGACCCGATTTAATAGAGACCGGCGCCATTAATCTAAGCGTCTTGCTCGACGGGGCGGTGCGATTCGGTTTTGCCATGCTGACCTTGGGCTTGCTCATCGGCTGTGCCTGGGCCCGGGAGGCCTGGGGCGATTACTGGGTTTGGGATCCCAAAGAAACCTGGTCCTTGGTAACCTGGCTGATCTTTGCCGCCTATCTGCATTTGCATTATCTGGGTGGCTGGCGTGGTCGGCGCCTGGCGCTTCTGGTTCTGGTGGGTTTTGGGGCGGTGGCCTTTACTTATCTGGGCATGCATTTGCTGCCCACCGCCGAGCAAAGCGTTCACGTCTATCAATAAGCAAAGGGCCACAACATGCTGGGCGAATTGGATTGCAAGCGAATCGGCAAGGCCTTGGCCGGGCTCGACGCCACCCTGGAATTACAGTTTCATCCGGATCCGGAAAACGAAGCTCTGTCGGCCGAATTAGGCGGGGTGGCGCGCCAAGTGGTGGCGGCGGCCGCCGGCACGGTTAGCCTGCGCGAGGGCGACGGCCTGGGTCTGCCGGCCCGACCGGCCTTGACTATTGGCTATGGCGGCAAGGCCAACATCCACTATCTGGCCGTTCCCGAAGGGCCGGAGATTTTGCCCTTTATCGAGGCTTTTGCCGACTTGCCCCGGGGCGCTACCGTGGTGACGGATGATTGGGCCCGGAAATTGGCGCCCTTGACCCAGCCGGCCACTTTGTTCGTATTTATGGCCACCACCTGTCCCAACTGCCCGGCGGCCGTCCGGGCAGCCAACCAGTTGGCTTTGACCAGCTATCAGGTCACGACTTGCATCATTGACGCCCAGCGTTTTCCGGCCCTGGCCGAGCACTTTGCGGTCAAATCAGTGCCGGTGACCATCTTGGATGGTGCCTGGTCGGTGACTGGAGTGGTGCCGCCGGCAATGCTGGTAGAAAAAATCCTGGCCCGCGAGGATCCGGCCTTTCAGCAGGACTTGTTCCAAAGTCTGGTCGAGGCCGGCCGCTTTGCCGATACCGCCGACTATATAATGAAGAGCGGCGCGGCCCTTTTTACCCGGGCCTGGCGTAAAAGCACTACCTCATCACGCATGGGTTTGTTGCTGGTGGTAGAAGACCTGTTGCCAAAACAAGTGACGGCCCTCGATGATCAAGTCGAAGAGTTGATAGCTTTGCTGGCCAGTGAAGATGCGGCCCTGCGGGGCGACACCGCCGATTTGCTGGGGCAGATTGGTCTTCGCGCTGCTGCCGAGGCGCTCGGCAATTTGCACCAGGATCCGAATCCAGACGTAGCTGAAATCGCCGCCGAATCCGTAGAGATGCTGGGCCGAGATCGCTAAGGGCCGGCCCCCGGGAGTTTTCATGCGAAAAACATTTTGCGTTATTGCCTTGTCTTGTCTGTGGCTTGCTCCTCTCTTTGCCAAAGAAGTGGCACCAGCGGTGTCGGTGCAATCGGTAACGGTGGAGAAGGTCAAAAAAGAAACTTATTTCAGCATAGACCTCACTTGGCCCGCGGCCGAGGTGCCAGCGGACCATGGGACTTTTGCGCGCAAACAACTTCCGAGTAGCCTGCGCCGTCAGTATTTCTGGCCGAACCGGGCGTTGCAGTTGATTCCGCAAGACCCGGCGGTCCAGCTGGTTTTCCCGGCGGAGTCAACGCTGTCTACCAGTCGGGCTCCGGCTGAGCTGCGTTTTTTGGGCCGGCTTAGTAAGAAGGGCAGCCATCGCTTTTTGCTGCGTTGTCCGGCGTCGGGAGGAAATTATCGGCTTCTGCCGCTGGTGGTGGATTTTGATAAGGCGGCTCGGGGCAAAGGTCTGGCGCGGGCCTGGATTCTGGCCCAGGCCAATTTCATGGGCGCGCAAAGAGACCGGGGTGGGCGTAGTTTCTTTGCCTATGCCTACGAAAAACTGCGGGCCCGCCTGGGCAAAAATTCTCCCCTGGCAACCCGACGAGACGCCTGGCAGCGGCCCCGGCGGGGTGGATTGTATGAAGTGACCACCGGCGCTTTGGCCCTGCAAGAATCGCTGCAACTCGATCGCATGACCAATTCAGGTCGAGATACCGGCAAACGAAGCATCCCGGTCAAGAAACTTAGCGGAGTCACAGTTCGTTCTCATCCTTGGCCGGAAATGATTGGCAAGAGTGAGCCCAAAATCGAACCCATTGCCGGCCTGGTGCCCGCCGACTGGTATTACCTGCGTTTTACTACTTCCAAGTCCCTGCGCAATTTTCTCAATTTCCTAGATTCTTGGGGCGGGTCATTGCTTGCGCAAGTAGAGACCGGCGGCCAGGATTTTCAAACCCGGCAGAAGATCGAAGAGCAAATTTGCATCCGGGCTTCTTGGCTATCCGACTTGCTGGGACCGGCGGTCATCGAAAGCCTGGCCATTACCGGCTCCGACCCCTATATGCGCGAAGGCTCGGACTTCAGCTTGTTGTTCCGGCTCAAATCCCCCGAATTGTTCAAAGCGGCGGTGGATCGTTATATCGACGAGGCCAAGCAAAAGCATGCCGATCTGAAAGAGTCTAAGCAGCGCTACCGGGGCGTGAGCATCGAGCGCTATTTGACCCCGGATCGAACGGTTTCTTTGCACCGAGCCCGCCTGGCCGATACCTATGTCTATTCCAATAGCCCGGCCGCCATCCGCCGGATCATCGATACCGAGAAAGGCAAAGTTCCATCGCTCAAGTCGAGCCAGGATTTTGTCTATATGCGCAGCCTGTACCCCTTGGGCGATGCCAAAGAAGACGGCTTTATTTTCTTGTCCGATGCCTGGCTACGCTACATGACCGGCCCGGCCTTGCGCATTGGTCAGAAGCGTCGCTTAGAGACCCTGACCAGCATGCAGATTGTCAAGAATGCGGCCCTGTTCTATCTCTGGGAGCATCCCGGGGCCCAGACGCCCGCGTTAAAAACCCTGGCTCGTTTGGGCTATCTCGATTGCAAACAACTCTGGACCGTGCCCGGCGATCGCCTGAGCTGGACGCCCGAGAAATTCGAGGCCCAAAGCAAGAAGTTCGGCCGTTTTGGCTATTTGACCCCGCATTTGGAAAACCCGGTGGTCAAGGTCAGCAAACAAGAACAGCAAGAGTATGAGACCTTTCGTAGGCGCTACCAGGATTATTGGCGCACCTACTTTGACCCGGTGGGCATCCGGGTCGGCGCCGGCCAGGATATCTCCATAGAGCTGACCATCTTGCCCCTGATTGACAACTCTGAGTACCGGCAGACCCGAGACGCCGTCGGCGGTAAGGCCGTGGCCCTGGAACCCAAATTGCGCTCGGGCCCGGTGGTCTTTCACCTGGCCAGCCACTTGAACCCCGAAGGCCGCGAGTTTCGCCAGGCCCAGTCTTTTGCGGTCAACATGCTGGGCAACAACCGGATCGCGGTAGAATGGATCGGCGAGCGCATCGAGTTCTGGGTGGAAGATTCGGATGCCCTGAACGAATTTCTCAAAGACAAGAAGTTCAACCACTTCTTCCAGGTGCCCATGGTGTTCGGTGTGCAAGTGAAAAACAAGCTGGGCCTGGCTGCCTTCCTGGTGGCAATGCAAAGCACCATCAAGACCGGGGCCCCAGGCCTGGTGCGATTTGAATCCATTGCCCCCTATCAAGGCGCCCACTTCACCGCCATCCGACCCACGCCCGGATCCCCAGCCGACGACGAACTCAAAGACGCCGCCCTGTACTACGGCGCGGTCGAAGACATGCTGTATGTCAGCACCTCGCTCAAAGCCTTGCATCACCTGGTGGACCAACCGACCGAGCCTAAAGATTTCGGCGCCGCCGAAAAAGCCCATCTCTCCCTGCGGGTCAATGCCGATGCCGCCGATCAGACCCGGGCCCTGGCCGAACAAGTACTCATCGATCAAGCCCGCCATGCCGAACAAAGCCATCTGCGCAATCTCTGGCTATTGGCCCACACGGTAGGCCTTGGCCCGAAGGCCCAAGTTTCCCCCAAGCAAGTGCTCGGCTACCGCATCGACAGCGTGCTGGGCAATCAATATCACTACCAAGCCGACAGCGACCAAATAGTCGGCTCCGTCTCCGGCTCCCTCTGGGCCCCCAAAACCCCGACCAAACTAGCTAAGACTTCTCCCTTGGGTCGCCTTCTCCACGTCTTTCGCTCTTTGCGCTCCACCCTCGAATTCACCCCCGAAGGCCTGCACACTGAATTGACCATCCGCCGCCGAAAGAACTGACCGACCCAATATTGAGAGCAGAATAATATTGTATACATGGTGAGCACTTTTACCGTAAAAGTGCCCGCCATGTTCGCATCAGCGTGATGGATTTATGACCTGGAAATCTGTTTGTTTGGGTTCTGGTTTGACCCGCGCGTGAAAGAAATTGACGAAAATTGGTGGGATTGCTTTTATGTAATGAAAGAACAGTTCAAAGGAGTAATCTCATGCTGCGAAAGTTTATCGTTTTGCTTTGCCTCTTTTCTTTTCTCGGTTTCGGCTCCGGTTGCATTCTTCATGCAAACCATCCTCCCGGCCGGAGCAAGCAGGCTCCCAAAAAAAAGAAGAAGCAATCGTGTTCGCCCAACCAATACTGGGATGGTAAAAAATGCCGGCACAAGGGCAAGGGCCACGGCGCGCGCAAGCATGACAATTAGCGCTGATTTACCCAGATTGTTTATGGGGAAGGGACGGGGACGGGCCATTCACCTGCGAAGGGGCTGACCGGCGGGTTGAGTGGTTCTGGTGGTTTATGTCCGCGGGGGACCAGCCGACGCAATAGCGTGGGGGGGCGCTGGTGCCGTTTGTCGCGGTACATGTCCCGGTCGGCGTGATCGATGAGGTCGCAGAGCGTGGTGGCGTTGGTTGGGTAGCTGGCTTGGCCTACGCTTAGGAAAATGGGAATGTCGGAGCCGCGATGGCGAACTTGTAGTTTGCGGCGTAGGCGGTGGATGAGTTTTTGGCAGGGGCCCTGGGCGGCGCCGGGCAGGATGACGATGAACTCGTCGCCGGCCAGGCGGCAGCAGATGTCTTCGGCGCGCAGTTTGTCGTTGAGGTAGGCGGCTACCCATTGCAGGGTCTGATCGCCGGCGGCGTGGCCGTGGCGGTCGTTGACTTGTTTGAATTGGTTGACGTCGATAAACAAGATGGAGAAACCGTAACCGGGCTGCCGTTGGGCTCGCTTCCATTCTTGCCGGACCCGCTCGTCGAAATAGCGCCGGTTGTACAAACCGGTCAGGGCATCCCGGTAAGCCAGGGCCGAGTGGACCCGCATTTGTTCGACCTGGCGACGCAGGGCCTGGTTTTCTTGCTCTAGCGCCGCGCAAGCCCGGGACAAGCGATGCACATCTTGCCGTCCCCAAGCGTTTGCTTTTCCTCTTTCGTGTCCACCGGCCATGCTTACCTGTTCCTCCTCTCATTTCAATTGATTAGAAAAGCAATCTTCGTGCCATTTTGCGCGTTCATCCAAAGCTCTGATTCTTCCAGGGCATCGGCCGGCGATGATGCGATCCTGGTTCATTGATCGTGTCAATTTTGCTACATCCCTTGCATGCTAGGGCATGACTCTGACACTATCGGTGAACGATAAAGGAGGAGGGACAATGATGAAGATGAAAACATGGTGGTCAGTGGGTTTTGTTCTGGTGGGTTTGGGTTTTAACCTGTCTTGTTTCTCGGCCCAGCGCAAGGACCGGTTGGTGGTTCGTAACGGAATCGACGTGTCCTATGCGGGCAAACACCGGGACCACCCGCAAGTTCGCCAGCTATTCGAGGATTTCCCGAACATCCGGAAGAATGTGTACCACCGGCTTCGCCGGCGTACCGGCCTGTGGCCCAAGGATGGCCAGGCGATAGTGGTGCGGCTTGAGGATCGTCAGTGGCGCCACGGCAAGGCAATGGCCTGGATGTCGCCCCGGTCCCTGGCTGGCAAGGACATCGTGCTGCTCAACTACTATACGGATGCTTATCTGAAAAATCCTGGGATCTTCAAAGATGTATTGGCCCACGAGATCACTCACGCCATCATGTATCAGCTTATGGGCCCGCGACGTTTTCGCTCCCTCCCTACCTGGGTCAAAGAAGGCGCGGCCAGTTGGGCGGCCGGTGAGGTTCCCAGACGTTTGCGCTCCAGCGTATGTTATAAAAACATGAAGGCCGACGAAATCATGGATGGTCTCGAGCGCCGGGAATACCAGAGGACCTTTCACCAAGGAAAAGACTATTTGGAAGATGCCCTGGTCTTCGACTATGTGGCCAAGGTGCATGGCATGGACAATCTGCGTAAGCTTTACCAGTACATCGTCGAGGGCAAACAGCCGGAACTGGCCTTTAAGATGGCCACCAGTCTTAGCTGGCGTGAAGTCAAGGACCGAACCAACGAGTATGCCCGCACGGCCATCAGCCAGGTGGACTGTTCGCGCAAGAGAACCCGGGTCAGCGGGCTTCGGGATCTCATGCTCCACAAGAAGTACACCGAGGCCCGCGGGCAACTGCAGGCCTTCTTGAGCCAGTCATCCGACAGCTCCAAGGCCCCCCAAGCCCTCCTGTGGCTGGGCATCTGTCACTTGGGTTTGCGTTCCCTGCCCCAGGCGGTCGAAGCCTTTGAACAGGTTCTTGCTCATCCCCAGGCAAACGAAAAGCAGCGCCAGCATGCCCAAAAATACGCCGAATCGGCCCGTCGCTGCCTGGAACAGCCGACCTGCGCTGCCCAAGGGCCGAAACTTACCGTCCAAAAACCAGATTTTGATCCGCTCAAAGATGTGAAGCCCAATATCAGCCCGCCTTCCCTGCCGGCCGCTGCCGCCGACGAGTAGAACCGCCGGGCAGGGACTGACGCAGTTGCGGAAGATGGCGGCATTAGTCTATACTCTCCCGGGGAGTGACTCAGATTTGCGTTACTTTGGGCTGGCCCTTTGATTTTATGTGAGGTGAGTGTCATGGCTAATGTTCTTAGAAAAGCGATCCTTTCTTGGCTGCTGTTGTTGCCTGCCATGCTGGTAGGCTGTGGCGGTGGCGATACCGACGACCCCTGCCTTGAGGTTAGCTGTAGCGGACACGGGCGCTGTGCCGAAAGCGAGGGCCAGGCCACTTGTCTTTGCGACCCCGGCTACCGCGCTGAGTCGCTGTCTTGTGTCCTTATCGATTCCGCCTGCGAGAATGTCGTATGCGATTATGCCTACGAAAGCTGTGAGCAGGGCCAGTGCGTGTTGTCGCCCGGGCGCTGCCGTGACCAGAGTGATTGTCCCGCAAATGAAGTGTGCAGCGCCGCCAACATGTGTGTCACCGCGCCCCCCGCCTGCGACGGTATCGATTGTAGCGGCCACGGCCAGTGCGTGGACGATAACGCCGGCGGCGGGCTTTGCCAATGTGATGATGGCTGGAAGCCGAGCGCTGACGGCCATGACTGCCTGGTCGATGACCCCTGCCTTGATGTTAGCTGTAACGACCAAGGGGTCTGCTCTCTCGACGCCAACCGACAGGCTGTGTGCAATTGCGAGCATGGCTACCGGCCCGAGGCCGACAGCTGTGTAGCCGATACCGATACCGTGACCTGGTGCGCGGTGTGGTATCCCAAGTCTTTTATCGCTGGGCTTGGTGATCCAGAGACCATGGTCTATGGCCGCATCTACCAAGACCAACTGACTACGCTGCCGGACGCGCAGCCGGTTATCCACGCGCAGCTTGGTTACAGCACTAAGCCAGTCAGCTATCCGGTCATTACTACTGACCTGACCTGGGTCGATGCCGGCTTCAATCTGTCGGGACAGGGTGACTACCAAGGGGACCACGAGTACATGGGGGCGATTCCCAGCCTGATCGAGGGACAGTACAATTACCTTTACCGCTTTTCCATCGATAGCGGAGAGTCCTGGACTTACTGCGACACCGTTGGGGTCATTACCGACACCGGCATCGTGCCCGGGCAGGCCAGCATTTCCGGAGACAATCCGGACATCCCGGTACTGGCGCTGGTGGCGCCACCCACCATTGGTGCTAGCAGCTACTCCTTCCAAGTCCGCTACACCGCGGGCCAGGCCGCCGCGGGGTACGACCCCGCAAACAGTGTCATCACTCTCAATGGCGAAGTAGTAAACGTGTCCTTTGACGATCAGACGGGGATTTTCGACTTGAGCGCCACCGATGTGGATCTGGGTAAGTTCGCTTATCTCTTTCGGGTCAAGGATACCGAAGGTCACGCTGCCACCCTGTTCGTGCCTTTCTGGGTCGAGGCCGAGCCCTTCGACTGGACTGACGCGTTCCTGTACCAGATTCTCACCGATCGCTTCGTCAACGGGAATCTTGCCAACGACGATCCCATCGGCCCGCCGACCGATGCCGCCGGCGACTGGCAGGGCGGTGATTTCGCCGGGGTAGTGAACAAGATAGAGGACGGTTACTTTGCCGCCATGGGGGTTAACGTCATCTGGATAAGCTCGCCCATTCAAAACACCGAGAAATCCGAACCGGGCAAGGATAGCAACCTGGGCCACGTGTTTTCGGCCTACCATGCCTACTGGCCTATCGCCACCGGCTGGACCCATGAAAACCCGCTAGCGGCAATCAGCAGCCCCATCGATCACCACTTTGGCTCCGAGGCCGAATTGCGCAGCCTGGTCGAGACCGCGCATACTTATGGCATTCGAGTGCTGGTCGACTTCGTGCCCAACCACGTGCACACCGACGCACCCTTGTACCAAGAGCACCAAAGTGACGATAGCTGGTGGCACCTGCCTTATGATTATTGCGGCAGCGATAACGGCTGGGACGATCGTCGTTTCACTTGCTGGTTCGATCCTTTCTTGCCCGACTTCAACTGCAGCAATCCGGAGGTTCGTAAGGTCATCGTCGATCACGCCATCTGGCTGGTGCAGGAGTTCAACCTCGACGGCTTTCGGGTCGACGCTACCAAGCACGTCGTGTCCGAGATCTTGCTAGATCTGCGCGCGGGTATCGAGCAGGAGATTTCGACCACCGGCCTGCATTTCTACATGGTCGGCGAGACGCTCACCGGCAACGATGCCTGGGTCAAAGAGATCGTGGGCACGGATCTGTTGGATGGCTCGGTCAACGATCCCCTGCACTACAAAATGGTAGACACCTTTCTGACCGGATCAGTGAATCCCTGGGACTTCGACGGGTTCCTCACTCACAATGACAGTGTCTGGACCGATCATTACGCCGACACGCTGATGGTGAACTTCTTAGGCAGTCACGACACCCCGCGGGCGATCAGCATCGCCAATGGCGATGACGTCAATGCCATCTGGGATAACCGCCCGCAGATTCCGACCGCTGACGCGCCCTTCCAGCGGCTGCGTTTGGCGCAGACTTTCCTGCTGACCTACCGGTCCATTCCGGTTCTTTTCATGGGCGACGAATTTGGCATGCCGGGCGCCTGCGATCCGGACAATCGGCGCATGATGGTATTCGATACCGACCTGTCGGCACATCAGAGTGCCACCATCGAACACGCGCGCAAGCTAGGCAAGCTGCGGGAGCAGCATGTTGCCTTACGCCAAGGTGATCGCTCCGTGCTGCTGGTCGACGATCAGGTCTATAGCTATGGTCGAAAGCTGGGCAACAACGTGGTCTTGGTCGCGTTCAATACTTCGACCAGCTCCCAGTCACGCAGCATAGACGTAAGCAGCCTGGGGCTCTCGGGCAGCCTGACCGATGCCTTGGGCGGCGGCACCGTGTCTATATCTGACGGGCAAGTGAGCTTGACTCTCCCCGCACTCACCGCTGCGGTTTATGTACCGTAGCCACCGGCATCGAAAAGACCGCCGCCGGGAAAAATAAAAAAAGTTCTGGATTTTAGACCTCGGCGGCTCTAGTGTTTTCTCTGATCGGAGCCAAAATGAAAAACCTTCGCTTTTTTCAGTGGACCGCCATCTGGCTTGCGTTCCTGGCTGTTTCTGCCCGGCCGGTGCTGGCTCAGAACTATGAAATTCTCCACCAGGATCTGGACGCTTCGAGACATGGCTACACGGTTATGCGGGTGTGGGGATCTCACTACGATATGGGCTTTGCCATGGGGGTAGCCCTGGCCGATGACATCGAGACCGCCTGGCTTGAGATGAAGGCGGAGGTGGGGGCGGATTTTGCGGTCGCCCGCGCTCGCATGGATGGCACGGTCTGGCTTCCCGAGGAGATCGAGGACGAACTCGACGGTCTGCTGGCGGGGCTGCGATCTGTTCGCGCCACCCAGATGGACCTTGTCGATCTCAAAGTGCTCAATGCCCTGAGCGACCTGCTCTACGACGGCTGCCGATCTCACGCCTGTTGGGGTAGCTATGTGCAAGACCCGGTCAAAAGCCTGGCCACCCGGCGGCTGGATTTTGGTATCCCTATCGACATGGTCCTGCATCACGTGCTTTGCGCCTGGGAACCAGACGATGGCTCGACCCGCTGGGTCAACCTGGCCTGGCCCGGCTACGTTTCGGTGGTTACCGGGGTTAACGAATATGGCACCCTGGTTTCCCTGCATGACTACAACTCGGATGCCAGTTGGGGCGCCGACCGGGCCCTGCGCAGCGTGGCCACGCGTCTGGTGCTGACCGGCATGCCCGACTCGCCGGTGTCGGGTCACTTAGCCTGGGCCGAGCAAGCCCTGTCGACGCTTGCGGTGGTGACCGGGACCTTCATCAATTACTATGCACCAGAGGGATTCGGCGGCGTGTTTACCTGTGTGCCCGGAGGTCTATGCGGAACGCCTAGAACGCCGCAGGCCGCCTATCGCAACGGCGAGGTGTTGATTACCACCAACAGCCAGACCGACGGTGCGACCGTGCCCGGCGACGGATCATTCATGGACGACTACTACGCCAGTGGCGGTCCCAAAGATCTACAGAGCCACTTCGAAGTCATGGGCAGCACCGGGCTCCACCTGCTGTCGGTAGCCTACCGGGCGCGTGGTGATATGAGTCTCTGGGTAAACGGTCGTGATTGCGCGGACCGTTTGGAAATCGAATGGAGTGAGCTGTTTCCCGCGCCCCAGGCCGACGGCGGCCCCCAGGACGCGGGTCCCGCTGACGCCGGGACTGGTGATAGCGGTACCGAAGGGGACGAAGACCAGCCCGCTGCCGATTCGGAGTTGGGCAGCGAACAGGATCTGCCCGGAGACGAGAGTGGTGGTTGCGGATGCGCTTCCGAAGGCGGACGGGGTTTGTGGATGGTTCTGGTGCTGATGCCACTTTGGGTTCGCAAGCAAACCTAGGCCCTGTGCGCTACCGGTCTGTTTCCTTGCTGAGTTTAAAGACAAAGGGATAGGTCACCACCACCCGGCCGCCGCCTTCGGGTTTGGGCAGGTCCAGGGCGTACATGCTTTCTTGCACGCATTCGGCCAGCAGCGCGTTGGGTGCGCGTTCGTTTTCGTCCACGATGATTTCACTCTTGGTCACCAGGCTGCCGTATTCTTCATCCCCCACGATCTCGAAGCGGACTTTCAGCGTAGCTTCGATGCCGGCCTGCTGGGCCAGAGCCATTTGGTAGCATTCTTCGATCAGAGGCAAGATTTCGCCCACGGCGTCCTTGATGAACTGGGTGGGCAAGCTGCCCTTGATCTGGCTGGTGTCCAGAGTCTTTGCCGCCGCAGTCTCCACCGCCTGCCCGGCCTGGTGCAAAGCCCCTTGGCCCAGCTTGGCCAAAATGGCCACCAGTCTTTGCTTTCGCATACCGGCGTCCAAACGTTTGCTCGAACGGGGGAGTCTCACTTTGCGGTCTGCTTTGGCCTGAACTTGGCCATGAGCTATTGGCGCCGCGGCCGGGCTGGGCTCGCGAGACTTGCTTGCCTCGATAGACTTGCTTGCCTCGAGGTCTTGGCCGACCGGTGCCTTTTGCACTCCCCAAACCAGGCCCAAGATCGCCAAAGCCAGCACAATGAGGACCAAGCCCCTGATCGTCTTATTCCCCTTGCTCATCTCGCCTCCTCTTGTCCTTTGACGGGTATAGGGGACTCCATCATTTTCTTCAAATTAAACGTTGCGTTGTCGTGAGTTATGGATTGGCCGACAGCCTGCTATTTCGTGAGCGTGGTATACTGCGTGGAAGGCCGAAGCAGAACGCTGACAACGAGGTTGGTATGATGAACTTTCGAAGCTGGTGGCTGACCCTTTCCGCAAAAGCTATCGTGTTGGCGTTGTTGTCGATTACCGCATGCAGCAATGGGGTGGTGAATGGGCTTGTGGATGCCAATGATGATCCTATGGGCGATGGTGCGGATGGCTCGGATGGCGGGATGATTGACGCCGGCAACCGGGACGACACCGGCCCTGACGATTCTGACGACGCGGATTTGATAGATGGTGGGTTTAGCGGGGACCCGGATTTGGCGGATGGCGACAGCGGAGACACGGTTCTTCCGGCCGGCGCCCTGTTCGTTGACCCGGTCGGGGGCAGTGACTCGAATTCTGGATCCGAGGCCGAGCCCTGGCAGACAATCGCGCACGCCTTTACCCAGATAGGTGCCGGCGATACCCTGGTGCTCCGGGCGGGTAGGTATAACGAAACAGATCTGGAGCTCGATGCCAATGGTACCGAATCCGAGCCGATCACAGTTCGCAATTATCCGGGCGAGCAGCCCTTGATTGACGCCAGCTTGATGGAGTTTCGCACTCCCGGCAACGACGCTTGGGAACTGGTGGACGCATCCATTCATTTGTATCGCGCCAAGGCGAGCCTGGAGAACGATGTTTTTGTGGGCAAGATGATGCACGAGGACAGCTACTACAGCTTGGCCATCTACTCAGATATGGATGCCGATGGCATGGGCAACATCAGCTCTACCGAGGAGAACGTGTCTGCGGGGAACCGCTATGTCGGCCCAGGCATGTTCAATGACAGTGGTCAGCTCTACATCCGCTTGCAGCCTCATTCGCCCGTGGCCTTGCACGGTCGGGTCATGAACATCCCCGCCAATCCTGATCCAAGCGCGAACGCTTTGTATATCGGTGCCGAAGTTCCGGTGATCAAGCTAAGCGGCTCGTATATCAACCTGACCGGCTTTGGCATTGCCTTTGGTCGCCACGGCGTGGACATTGGCTCATCCGCGCACCACATTAACCTGACCAACTTGCACATCAATGTGGGCTACGTGGCGGTGATTCTGGACGATGGCGTACATCATGTGATTGTCGATGGCGTCGAGATCGAAGGCAGTTTCCCCCCCTGGGTGGCCTGGACCGACATGAAGGGCAGTGAGGGTCAGAGCCTGCCGGCACGCCACTGGAACATGAAGTGCGCCGGCGTCAACGGGTCTTACGTTCACGATGTGGAGATCAAAAACAGTAGCTTCCACCGCGTCTTTGATGGCAGCACTATGGAAGGATATAACATTCACATCCATGACAATTATTACCTGGTGCTGGACGACATGATTCAGCTGGGATCGAATTCCTTCCAGGTTGAGATCCACCACAACCACATCCAGGGTGCCGGCCCCTCGCATAATGGCAAAGGCAGCTCGCCGGAGCCCGGAACCAAATACATTTATGACAATGTTATCGACACCCAAATCGATATGCTCTGGGGCAAGAACGACCCCGAGGGAATCCTCCGCGCCAATTACTCTGGCTGGCACGGTCAGACGGCCTTTCCGACCCACACCAGCAGCGAGATTGGCAGCGGTGACCCTTGGAAGATCTACCACAACACAATTCTATTCAACGGAGCGCTATTGAGTGGCGGCTGCGGAATCGAACAGTGGACCACCACCAACTCCACCGGAATTGCCCATGAGGTCTACAACAACATCATCATCGAGACCGGCGGTGGCGTACTGGTCGAGGATCTCTCGACCGAGGACGGCTTGCAGATCTACGACGGCAACTTGTATCACCGCCAGCAAAACTCCGAAGAGCCGCTATGGGCGGACGTGGTAGACTCGAATGGCAGCCATAACTTCGATAGCTTGGCGGATTTCAAGACTTCGGCCACTTTCGAAGCCAGCAAGCAGATGATCTCGACCGGCTGGGAAGCCGCCGGCGTCGAGGCCGATCCCGAACTCGGATTGCAGTATGCCCCCAGCACGGACAGTCCCGCCGCCACCGGCTCGGTTGCCTTGCCCGATCATTTCCCCGGGCTTCGCCATGCCTATCGGGGTGCAGTGGCACCGAAGTGAAGAGACTGCCAAGACCTATGACCGGCTCGATAAGGCTTGCCGAGTTTCTTAGCGCTGACCGTACAGATCGCCCTGGGGGGCGCCTTCGGTCATGAGGGCGAGGAGGCGTTCGGCCAGTTCGACTTCGACTTGCAGGGCGAGGTCGTCGAGGGGCTCGGCGTCGGCGCGAATGCGGGTCACGACTTTGTTCATTAGGGTTACGGCCTGGGCTTGGTTGCTTTGATAGAGTTCTGCTGCTTGTTTCATGTTGGCTACCAGGATGGCGAGGGCTACGGTTTTGCCTACGCTGGCTTGTTCGAAGTACCTGCCCTGCTCGGTGAGCGGTCCTTCCGGATAATTGATTTCGAGGGACTGGGTGATTTCTTCCCCGTCCGGGGTCAGATAGTTAAGATTGCCGTGCAGGCGCAAGTCGTTGATGGGTCGCCCGTAGGCGGGGGCAAAGCGGAGCAAGAGGGCGCCTTTGCGGCGGGAGAGAAAGACGGTGGTGACGTCGAAGCTGGCTTCGCTGTCGGCTTGATCGCCGGGGAATCCGTAGGCGTCGGCAACTTGGAAACCATCGTCGGCCCGAATGCTGACCGATAGATTGTAGGCGATGGGGCAGACGGCCCAGGGCCAGTCGTCTTCCATGAACCGGTCGGCGTCGCGTTTGTCAAACAAGGAAAAGGCGTTGCCGCCGCGCAGGTGCACCATGCGATTGAGCACATCCTGGCCGAGGCCCACGCCCATGCCCATCACGGTCAGGGCGATATCGTCTCCGGCGGCGGCCGCGGCCAATTGTTCGAATTCGGAGGCGGAGGTGGCGCCGACGTTGGGTTGGACATCGGTGAAGACCATGACCCGCACTTGGCGGTCGCTACCCAATTCGTCGCGGGCCAGTTGGAAGGCGCGGCGCATGCCGGCCTCCATGTTGGTAGAGCCGGCTTCGGTCAAATCCGCGATGGCTTGATCGATGGCTGGTTGATTGTCCCCGCGGGTAGGGGCCAGGGTGGTCTTGATCTTACTGCCATAGGTGACCATGGCTACCCGGTCCTGGGCGCCGAGTTGATCGGTGATGAGGGTCAACAAGCGTCGACTGATGGTGCTGGGGCTGACATAGTCTTGCCGGTCGGAGGAGTAGGTCCAACCCATGGAACCGGAGACATCCACGGTGACAATCAGGCTCAAGGCGGGACGCTGGTAGTTCTGTGGGTCGATGGTGGACGACATGCCCAGCTGGAACCAGGCCGAGTCGTTGCCCGTCAGGGTGGGGGCCAAGCCGGCCGCTCCGCGCAGACACAACAGACGATCACAGGGTTCGCCGGCTAGGGGCAGGTCGTGTTCCGAAAACATTCCCTCTACCGAAAATGCTTCGGGCGGAGGCACTTGATCGTTGAGGATCAACTCCCGAGCCAAACCCATGTCTTGCACCCCGCCCTGGGTGGCGCCGAACTCTCCGGAGGGTGCTCCCGTGGCAGGAGCTCCCGACATGCCTCCTGCCATTTCCGCGCAGCCGGTTACGAAAATAATAAGAGCCAGGCAAAATAACGAAGTCGCTGCTTCTGACATTTTGTTCATGCTTTCCTCCCTGGTATCAAGTTGGTCTTGGTAGAAAGCAATTATAGTGCCATTTTATAAAGTATATGTTTACGGGTGGTTGAGAGGTTTTTGTCGATTGCGACCGGGCCGGGGCGTGTTCC
>JAUVBB010000566.1 GCA_030591445.1 Deltaproteobacteria bacterium
GCATGCAACGACCCCGATCAGGCCTGTATCGAAGGCGCCAGCGAGACCCTAGCCTGCGGGATCAACGGCAACGGCACCCAAACGCGGTCCTGTACCAGCGGCGCCTGGTCAGCCTGGAGCGCTTGTACCGACCTGGATGTTTGTCTCAACAGCAGTGAAGAAAACCAAGCCTGTGGGGTTGACGGCAGCCAGAAGCGTACCTGCCTGGGCGGACAATGGACCGACTGGGGCAGTTGCATCGAAGGCGGCGAATGCACAAGCGGCCAAACCGAAGAACAAGCCTGCGGGGTTGATGGTACCCAGAGCCGCAGCTGCGTCGGCAACCAGTGGAGTGACTGGAGCGCCTGTGAGGAACCGGGAGAAGACTGCGCGGCCGGCGAAACTGAGCAACGCGTCTGCGGCATCGAAGACAAAGGGAGCAAGTCCCGCACTTGTGCCAACGGTAGCTGGGGTGAGTGGTCCTGGTGCGATGATCCCACCGCGTTTTGCGTCGAGGAATTCGATCGGAGCCACGACGGCAGTATCGACTCCTTGGTCAGCTATACCTTCGACAACTACGGCAATGCGCTGACCTGGTCCAAGGATACCAACAACGATAGCAATATCGACTTCTTCGTGACTTTTGAGTACGACGCCGACGGCAACAACATCAAGCGCAACTACGACACCGATGGCGACGACATCGTCGACCGCATCGACAGTGCCACCTACGACGCCGACGGCCATCGACTGACCGCCGCGGAAGACTTCGACGCTGACGGTGTGGCCGAGCGAACCCGCACTTTCACTTATTACGACAACGGCCTGCGCCATGTCGATTCGCTAGACAACAACAAAGACGGCCTGCCCGACGACATCGTCACCTTCACCTACGACGCCAACCGCAACCTGATTCAATCCGATTGGGACACCGACGGCGACGGCCAAGTCGATGACATCACCAAGTATGAGTACGACGCCGCCGGCAATCAAATCGGCATGACCATTGACACCGATGCCGACGGTACCCCCGATGACGTCACCGTTTACGAGTACGATGCCCAGGGCAACCTGACCCGCATGACCGTCGACAAAAACAACGATACCCAACTGGACGAAATCGCTTCCATGACCTATGACGCCAACGGGAATCTAATCAAGATTGAAGCCGACACCGACGCCGATGGCCAAGCAAACGAAATCCGCACCATGACCGTCAGCGCCACCGGCAAGGTTCTGCGCGAGGAACACGACTATGAAGCCGACGGTCAGGCCAATATGATTATGGTCTTTACCTACAACGCCCAAGACCGCCTGGCCTCCCGCGCTGTCGACACCGACGGTAACGGCAGCTCCGAGTTCTACTCGGAATGGACTTACGGCTGCTTCCCCTAGAACAAGCGATTACTCCCCCTCGCCTAACAAGCCCAGGCTGTCGAGAATAAAGGCATATTCAAAAGCATACTCTCGCAACCTGTCGTAGCGGCCGGAAGCACCGGCATGACCGTGACCCATTTCGGTTTTGAGCACCAGCCTATGATCATCGGTTTTGGTGGCCCGGAGCTTGGCCACCCACTTGGCCGGCTCCCAATAGGGAACCCGGGAGTCGTTGAGACCAGCGGTGACCAGCATGTGGGGATAGGCTTGGGCCCGGACCAAATCGTAGGGAGAATAGGATTTGAGGTAGTCGTAGTACTGCTGCTGATGCGGATTGCCCCATTCCTCATACTCGATGACCGTCAGCGGGATGGACGGATCTTCCATGGTGGTCAGCACATCGACAAAGGGCACCTCGGCAATGATCACGGCAAAAAGATCGGGACGCATGTTGCTCACCGCGCCCATCAATAGCCCGCCGGCGCTGCCGCCGTTGATGACCAATTGCTGACAGTCGGTCATGCCCACGGCCTGCAAATGCTCCGCACAAGCGATGAAATCGGTAAAGGTGTTCTTCTTGGCCAGCATCTTGCCATCTTCATACCACTGGCGACCCATCTCGCCACCACCGCGCACGTGGGCGATGGCGTAGACAAATCCCCGGTCGATCAGACTCAGACGCAGAGACGAGAATTCGGGATCGTAACTGTCACCGTAGGCCCCGTAGGCCGTCAAGTAGAGTGGACCCGACCCCTGCTGCCGGCGATCCTTTCGGCCAACCAATGATATCGGTATCTTGGTGCCATCGGTGGCCGTCGCAAAAATTCTTTCCATATAGTATTGGCCGGGCGCATAGCCCCCCAATACCGGCTCTTGCTTCATTTGCGCAAGTTGACCGGTTTTCAAGTCGACTTCGAATACCGTATCTGGAGTCAGCAAAGAGGTGTAGCCAAAGCGAACCCGCTGCGAATCGAATACCGGGTTTTCTTCCGGCCAGACCGTATAGACCTGCTCCGGCATGGTCACCGTCCGGCTGCCGCCGCTTTTCATATCAAGGATACGAAGCTGGCGCAGCCCGGCCCTACGCACAAACACCAGCAAATGGCGGGCAAAGGCATGCACCTCCACCACCCGGGTGTCCTCCCGGTAGGGCAGCAAGTCCTGCCAGTTCTCGATGCCCGGACTTTGCACCGGGGCTGTGACAATCTTGAAGTTCTGGGCCTGGTGATTGGTGACCAGGATGAATTGCTCGCCCCAGTGGCTGACGTCATATTCGAGATTCTGCTGACGCGCCTGAATCACGCGTGCCGGCGCCTCGGGCTGGTCGGCTGGCAGCACCCGCACCTCGTCCGCCGTCGCACTGCCCGACAACAGCAGCAAATACTTTTCACTGCGGGTCTTGCCCACGCTCAAGTGAAAAGATTCATCCTGCTCGTGATAAACCAAAACATCTTCGGACTGGGCGGTCCCCAAACGATGACGATATATCTGATACGGACGTCGGGCCTGGTCGCAGACGGTATAAAAAAGAGTTTGGTTGTCGTTGGCCCAAGCCAAGCTGTAATAGCTGCCTTTGATGCGATCAGATAACAAAGCGCCGGTCTCCATGTCCTTGACCACCACCGTAAAATTTTCCGATCCCTCGGTGTCGAAAGAATAGGCCAGAAAGCGCTGATCGGGGCTGGGCTCCAAGGCCCCGAGCGAAAAATGGGCGTGGCCGCGAGCCAAAAGGTTCTCATCCAACTCGATTTGCTCCGGCGCCTCCAGACTGCCGCTCTTTCGGCAGTGGATTGAGTACTGCTTTCCTTTCTCGTTGCGGGTATAGCGATAAATGCCATTGCGCTCGACCGGCAGCGATACATCATCCTGCTTAATGCGTCCGAGCATCTCTTGGTACAAGTGCTCCTGCAAATCGATGGTACCCTTGGTAAGCGCCGCACTATAAGCATTTTCCGCTTCGAGATAGGCAATCACTTCCGGGTTTTCGCGATCCCGCAACCAATAGTAAGGGTCGACGCGCTTGTGTCCGTGTTGGCCCAAGGTCTTGGCCTGTACCCGTGCCCGTGGGGGTCTGACCTTTTGAGAGTGGATGCAAGCGGAAAACAATAGCGGGAGGACAGACAAAAACGCAACTGATTCCACCCATACTGTACTAATCGATGTAACCACA
>JAUVBB010000312.1 GCA_030591445.1 Deltaproteobacteria bacterium
AGCCGATCTTCATCATCGGCCACCAAGTACCCGTCTTGGTTGAGATTCAGGATGATTTGGGCGCCAATGTCCTGCCCTCTTTCATCTAGGGATGAGAGCCGTAGCTGCCACAAGAGATGATCGGCCAAAGATTGCTTTTTCGAAAGCACGGCTTCGTAGGAAGGCATGTCCTCGTTGGATTGTTCTCTGATGCCAACGCCGGGAGAGTAGGACGAATAATTGTCTAGGTACTTTTCCCAGTCAATTTCGTTTATGCCCTCGTCTCCCTTGACTTCTTCCGCCCGCTCGATTCGCTCGATTCGCTCCTGTATTTTGTCATCTGCCTGTCGAAGTCGCTCTTCAGGGGTGGCGTTATTGTCACTGGGAACCTCGGTTTCGACCGTCTCCTCCAGGACCGGGTTCTCCAGCATCTCGGTGTTGACCATGTCGTTGAGTTCGATACGAGACAATTGCAGAAGTTTGATGGCCTGCTGCAACTGGGGAGTCATCACTAGTTGCAAGGTCTGCTTCAACGATAATACTTGCCTCAACTCCATGATTAACCCTTCTCAATGTCCAGGCGGAAATTCTCGCCCAAATACGAAGCCTTCGCCTGCTGGCTATTGGCGATCTCCCCCGGCGTGCCTGCTTCAACAATCCTGCCACCATAAAGGATATACGCTCTGTCACAAGTTGACAAGGTTTCCCTCACATTGTGATCGGTAATCAACATGCCGATGCCTTCTTGGGACAAGCGCTTTATTTGTGAGCGAATGTCCTCCATGGCGATGGGATCGATTCCGGAAAATGGTTCGTCGAGCAACAAAAAGGCCGGCGTCTGGATCATAGCCCGGGCAATTTCCAATCGACGCCTTTCGCCACCAGAACAAGTGGCCGCTAAGGAATCACGCACCTGCCCCAATTCAAATTCGACGATCTTTTCCTCTACCCGCTTCTGGGCTTCTTTGGCATCGATGCGCGCCGCCTGGGCGTAAAGCAGCAAATTATCTCGTACCGAAAGACGCCGGAAAATCGAGGGTTCCTGGGCCAAATAGCCAATCCCGGCCTTGGCCCGCCGGTACATGGGCCAGCGAGTGATATCGCGGTCACCGAGCAAAACCTGGCCGCGGTCAGCAGGCAATAGACCCATCATCATGTGAAAGCTAGTGGTTTTGCCGGCGCCGTTCGGCCCCAACAAGCCCACGACTTGTCCCCTATCAATCTGTAAATCGACCCCATCCACTACACACCGGCCGCGAAAAGACTTGCGTAGGCTCTTGGCGATCAGAGACTGCCTGGGGTGGCGGCTCAAGGTTTCTTCCTCTGGCCTTTTTCGTCGACATCTTCCAGGTGAATGACCGCGCGTGGCTTTTCCACCAGCACCTGATCTTGGTCCAGCAGATACTCGATGCGCTCACCGCGAATCAGGTTCTCGCCCTCTTTCACCCAGGGATCACCGGTACAGACAATGCTGCGGCGCGCATGCAGGTATACCGCTTGGTCACAATGTCCCTGGCGAGATTTCTGCTCGATGGCGACTTGCCCGGAAAATTTCATTCGCTTGATCTTTCCAGACTCTTGCCCGGATTCATCTTGCCCGGAATAGGTCACCACCAGACGTTGACAGCTTATCCGTAGCGTGTCTTGCACGACCCGCACCGACCCCGAGAAAATCGCCTGGGAGCGCTTCTGGTCCACCACCAATTTATCAGATCGAATATTGACCGGGCCTTCCGCTTTGGGAACAACCGGTTGAGGATCGGCCGCCACGGCCGTCAGGCCGATCAGGGTCGAGATCAGAATCAAGAACCACGGTCTCACTGTTCGCTCCGCTCGAAGGCCGCGGGCTCGATACTCGCCTCAATCTCACCCTGGGCCGTCAAGATCTCGGCACGCTCGTCCAGGCTTAGCCTGGCCGCCCGAAACTCGAATTGTTTTTGGGCACCGCGGTACTGCCGGGCGGTCACCGACTCTATCACCACCGCCACTCCCTGACCGGCGTCTTTTTCTGCTGGGCCCGACTTGATACAGGCACTGGTGCAAACGGCCAAAACGAGCCCAAACCAAAGCAGCATATGTGTGCCTATGCTTTTCACAAACCCAAAGATATCATTCGGGCTACCACCTGTACACTTATCCCGACCCCGGGTCGGCTTCCTGATCTTCCGGGCGCGTTCGCCAGCGACGGTGCATCCAAACCCACTCGGCGGGATATTGACGAATGTGGGCCTCGATGCGAGCGGTTAGCTCCTTGGTGTCGGCCTCGATGGCCTGGTTTTCGTCTTCGATTTCGCTGGCGAGTACTTGCTGTAACACAATGCGATAGCCGCCGTCTGGGCGTCGATGATTGAAAGCAGCCACCATGGGAGCATGGGTTTTGCGCGCCACCAGCGCCGCCGCCGTAGGCGTAAAGGCCAACCGTCCAAAAAAAGGCACGAAGGTCCCGGGCACTTTGGTATCCTGGTCGATCAGCAAGCCCATGATTTCGCCACGACGCAAAACCGACAGCATCTTGATGCCGGTCTTGGCATCCCCGCGCCAAATGGTGCGCACCGCGCCTTCATCCCGAAAGCGCTGCATCAAGCGGGTAAAGCGAGGATCATACGATCGCTTGCCGATGGTATTGATGGGAAAACCGTAGCGGGCCAGGGCCCGGGCCATCAGTTCCCAGTTGCCCACATGGGCGCTGACAAATACCACTCCCTTTCCGCGCGCCAGCAGCTCGTCGAGGATCTGGCGGGAAGCAGGATCCATTTCCATAAAATCGCTCAGGCTTCGTATCCGGCGCACGTTGACCACTTCGGCAACCGCGGAACCGAAATGCATAAATACCGACTGCGCCACTTGGCCGCGCTCCTGCTCCGACCACTCGGGAAAGGCCTGGGCTAGATTTTGTAAGATTCGTTCACGCTCGACGCGCCCCCAGCGGTACGCCCGCCGGCCAATCCAGGCCCCAAATCTTTGAGAACGAGTCAGACTCAGCCGGCGTAAAAAAGCCATCAGCAGGCGAACAACTACATAAATAAAGGTGTTTTTTATTTTTTTGCGCATGGCTCGCGCGGCGACTTACTTTTTGTTTTCTGAAGCGGCTTTGACAAAAGCAGCAAAAAGAGGATGCGGCAGGAAAGGTTTCGATTTAAATTCGGGATGGAATTGGCAACCTACAAACCAGGGATGATCGGCAATTTCACACATTTCAACCAACTGCTGATCGGGTGACAAACCGCTAAACATCAGCCCTTTTTCAACCAGTTGGGCGCGAAAATCGTTATTCACCTCATAGCGATGCCGGTGCCGTTCGGAGATATCTTGATTCTGGTAGGCTTGCTGGGCCTTGGATCCCGGCACCAGGCGACAGGGATAGGCTCCCAAGCGCATGGTGGCGCCCTTGTTCGCCACCCCCCGCTGACTCTCCATCAAATCGATGACCGGGTAGGGCGTCGAGGCGTCAAACTCGGTGGAATTGGCCCGGTCGAGCCCAGCCACATGCCGGGCAAATTCGATCACCATCATCTGCAATCCCAGGCAAATGCCAAAAATGGGTACCCGATTCTCCCGGGCATAGCGAACCGCCTGGATTTTGCCCTCGGTGCCGCGTTCGCCAAAGCCGCCGGGCACCAGGATGCCATCGACCTCGGCCAACATACCGGGATCGCCCGATTCCAGCGATTCGGAATCCACATAGACCAGTTCCACACAGCCACCGCTGGCCAGGCCGCCGTGCAACAGGGCCTCGTGCAAGCTCTTGTAGGAATCGATCAGATGCACGTACTTGCCCACCACGCCGATCTTGGCCGCGTTTTTGGGATTGCGCAGGGTTTGGACCACTTCCCGCCATGGCTCTAGTTCCGAGGCCCGGGACCAAATGTTAAGCTTTTCGGCAACCTTATCGTCAAGGCCTTGCTCTTTGAGCATGGCCGGTACCGCGTAGATGGTATCGACATCCGGACAATCAAAAACCGTGTCCTTGCTGGTGGAACAGAACAGGGCGATCTTGTCCTTGAGGTCTTTTTCCAGCGGCTGTTCGCAACGACATAGAATGATATCGGGCTGGATACCGAACTCCCGCAGAGCCTTGACCGAGTGCTGGGTGGGCTTGGTTTTCATCTCACCCACCGCTTTGATAAAGGGAACCAAGGTCAAGTGGATGAACAAGGAATTTTCGGTCCCGACATCGGTCCGCATCTGGCGAATGGCTTCGATAAAATGCAAGCCCTCGATGTCACCAATGGTGCCCCCGACCTCGATGATGCAAACATCAACGTCTTTGGCCGCCCGATAAATCCGGCTTTTGATCTCGTCGGTCACATGCGGAATCACCTGCACCGTCTTACCCAGGTACTCGCCCCGACGCTCTTTGCCGATGACGGTGTCGTAAACCTGGCCGGTAGTGCAGTTATTGGTGGCACTCATGGAGACGGAGGTAAACCGCTCGTAATGGCCCAAGTCCAGATCGCTTTCGGTGCCATCGTCGGTGACAAACACTTCCCCGTGCTGATAGGGATTCATGGTGCCCGGATCTACATTGATGTATGGATCCATCTTCAACATGGAGATTTTCAGCCCGCGGTTCTCCATCAAGGCGCCGATCGAAGCCGAAGCCACTCCCTTGCCCAATCCTGACACCACCCCACCGGTTACAAAAATAAACTTGGTCGTTTTCTGTGGCACGATTACCGCCTCCTTGCGGATTTTCCCCTCCGATAGATGGATAAAAAGACCCCAGGGGCCTGTCGAGTCAGGCCATGAAACCCAGTAGCAGCACCGGCGCGGGTAGCTTCATTAACCACCAATCTACCTGCCTCATCGCTCGATAGCCGGGCATCTCTGGTTTTTATGGGGTGCACTCCCGAGAAAAACAACAATGGGACCTACTTGTCAACCATTCTTTTGTCGCCAATTTTCACCCACCAAAGCCGATTGTGCTCCCGGGCATAGCTCTCCGGGATACGGCCATGGACCATGGACCAAAGCGCGGGACGCTCTGATCGAACCAGAAGAGTCATGTAGACGTGAACTCCCAGAGCGACGAAGATCAGGCTCGCGGCCAGAAAGTGCACGGGGATGGACCAACGCAGGAGGACGCCACTGCCAGGCAGCAAAAACATGATCAATCCACTGGCCATAATCAGCAGGCTGCCACCCGTGACTACTATGCCGAAAAGTTTTTGGCCGGCGTTGTACTTTCCTTGCGGGGGCAAGTCCTGCTCCGAGTCAACGAAAATCCCTCGGACCCTCGCCCGCAGCCAGTCGATGTCATGAGCTCGCAAGCTAAGTTCACGAAGAAAAGTCAGCAGATGGCGCTTGGGATCCCAGGCGCCATAGAGCAGCAGAGCGAAAAGCCAGCATAAACCAAGGGCGATATGAAATTGCAGCAAAGCCGCGCGGGAGCCAAACACCGCCGGCAGGGCATCATGGAAGAATTCCGGCATCACCCGATAGCGGCTGGAGCGCAGCAGACCAAATCCGCTGAGACTTGCCAAAATCCAGACCAGGGCATTGAACCAGTGCAAGCACACGGCCGACATGGCCCGCCGCCGCAACATGGGATCGCTGGCGGGTTTCTCGTCCTTTTTGGCCGCAGATGCTGCCCTCCCCTTGGTCCGTTGCCAAAAGAAATCCATCCCCTGCCCCAAGGCGGTCACGCCCAAAAGCACGAAAAATCCTGGGCGAAGCAGTTTTTCCAAGAGAACTCCCTGGATCGGCGGGCCGGTCTTCTTGGGATTGGGCGGATTCTCGGAAAAGATGCGATCGATTATCGGCTGGCGGCCCACATAAAACACCTGCGGTTTTATCGACACGGCCGGCGTCTCATGGCGCTGGCAGGAATGGTCCAGCCGGTACCGGGAAACGGGACTTTCCCCATCATCCAAGTCTCCGAATATCCGGGCACCCGCTGGGCAAGTTTGCACACAGGCCGGCACCAAGCCGATATCAACCCTGGGAGCACAGAAATCGCATTTGACCACCGTGCCTTGATCGGCTCGGACCATGCGGGCTCCGTACGGGCAGGCATCCACGCAATAGCCGCAGCCAATACAAAGCTGGGGTTCCACTCGGATCCGCCCTTGCTCATCACGGTAGCTGGCGGCGGTAGGACACGCATCCAGACAGGTGGCTTGTTGGCAATGATTGCATTGGCCCACGTAGTGGGTGTAACTCAGTGCCAATGAAGAAGCCTCTGGTTTCATGGGAACGACCCAACAACGAGCCGCGCCAATGGGCAAATCCCATTCTTCCTGGCAGGCAATCACACAAGCACCGCAGCCAACACAGCGATTCATGTCGATGATCATGGAATAATGGGGCATCTTCTATCCCCGTATTTCAGCAGCTGTCATCCAAATCCATTTCCAAAAAGTCATCGCATTCTTCTTTTTGATAGGCGGGCAAATCTTCCGCTCCAGATTCTCCGGCTTTAGGGATGCAGCCCTCGGCCCATGGAATGGCCGCTCGCTCCTGGTGACAACGCTGGCTGATACCAGCAATTTCTTTTCCTTCGCTCGTGACCAGCTGGACGAAGTTTACCCGAATCCCAGTCCCCCCGGTCGGCGTGTCCGCCTTGAAGCGGCTACACAGGGCCGTATCGGAAACTCCCTTGCGGTAGGCCCGTCTCATGGCAAAAGATCGGCTCCCGTATCCATGTACCAAATAAACCACGTCGGTTCGGATGGCGGGCGTGGAAAGGATGGAGACTGGACCCTCGCGACAACCGTCTTGGTTCTGAACAAATACGCTATCCCCACTGGCAAGACCCTTGGCCGTGGCCACTTGGTCGTTAAGCCAAAGAGTGTTGGTCGGCGCCTGGCTCATCAGCCGCTCGATATTCTGGGTCCGGGCCGCGCTGTGGTAAGGGCTTCGACCGGACACCAATCGATACCAGCCAATCGGGGCTTGCTCGACCGGCTCGAAAGCAGGGATGGCAGGGTAGCCATTGGCAGCCATGGTCGATGAGTGAAGTTCGATCTTTCCGCTAGGAGTCTTGAATTTGTAAGCCCCTGCCGCCGGCAAGAATGCTTGCTGCTCTGCTAACTGATGAATTCCCGTTCGGGCCAGTTGCTCATAACTGAGACCCAAAGGTGCCAGCCGGTCTTGCAAGTAGCCGGTCACATCCGGGCGGGTGAAACAATCCGTGTGCCCAAGCCGATGGGCAAGCTGCTGCACAATCCAGTAGGGCTCCTTGGCCTGGTAGCGAGGTGCTATTGCCGGCTGGCGCAGCGCGACAAAGGGCCGGGGATGATCTTTTACGGCATATATATCCCCGTGACGCTCCAGGTAGCTTGCCTCGGGCAGAATCAGATCGGCCCACAAGGCACCCTCGGTCGGCCAGATATCTACCATGGTGACAAAGTCCACGGAACGAAGCGCCTCTCGCGTACTTTGAAAATCGGGATGCGACTGAACCAGGTTGTCGGCATAAAGAATCCACTGCTTGATGCGAGCCTGGGGACCTATGCTGGCCTCGACCAGCTCTTGACCCGCCACCCCAAATTGGGTAAATGCATGGCGACCAGTAGCCACGCTCCGATCCATGGGACCGTGCGCCGGCGGACAGGCCCGAGAGCCAAGTTCGATCTTCGAGCGCAAAAAATACCCGCCCGGTCGTCCCCAGGCGCCCAGCAAGGCCACCAGAATAGCCATGGCCCGGGAACGTTGGGTATCGTTTCCGTACCAAGCGCTAAAACGGCCGCAATGGATCAAGACCGCCGGTCGGTGCCGAGCCATTTGCCGGGCCTCGGCCACAATACGGTCGCGAGGAAGCTGGGTCACCTGCGCCGCCCAATCGGGAGTGTAGCTAGCTACCGCCCGGCGCAGTTGTTCGAGCCCCATGGCGTGGCGCTCGACATAGGCCCGGTCGTATAGATCTTCGGCCAACAAGACGTGGATCCAGGCCAGCAACAAGGCGGTATCCGTTCCCGGCCGAATCTGCAACCACTGGTCAGCCTTCGAAGCCGCCACCGACATGCGGGGATCAACAACAACGATGCGGGCACCATGATCGATGGCGTCGGCGAATTCGGCCACTTGCCCAGTCTGCACGTTCTCGCCAATATGGCAGCCGATGAGCACAATCATCTTGCTTCGCGCCATGTCGTGCCGCTCGGGAGATCCTGGCCCATCCCCAAAGGTCAGTTGAAAGCCGACGTCCCGCGGGCCGCGGCACTGCCCAAAGGAAGGCGATGTCCGGTTGGGGTTGCCCAGGTGAAGCATGAAGGCATTCATGAAGCGAGAGGATAGACCGTGAGAGAAAAGACCGATGGATCCGGGCCCGTATTTATCAATCGTCTCCTGCGTCTTGCGCGCCCATAGGTCAAGAGCCTCTGGCCAGGATATTCTTTTCCACTTGCCCTCCCCTCGCTCTCCCACCCGGAGCAAGGGAACTTTCAGTCGGTCGGGATTGTCCACCATGTGCCGGCCCGCGTTGCCTCGGGCACACAGACGACCCCGGCTGCGGGGATGATTCGGATGGCCCTCGACCCGGATGATTTCACCCTTGCGAACTTTGACGATGATCCCACAGCGCCAAAAGCAAAGGTCACAAATGGACGGTATTTCCTCGACCTCTTCCGCGTCCAAGCTAGTGGAATCCTGCCGGGTCAAAGCCGCTTGGGCAATTGCAGGTTGAGCCGCAGGCGCCAGCGATGTCGCACCCAACAGCTTTAGCCAAGTTCTACGTTTAATGCCTATCTCGGATTTCATCTTTCGCACTCTCTCGACCCCGGCCCAAACCCCTGCCTTGACCCCGACCCAATCCCCTACCCTGTCCCTGACCCAATCCCCTACCCTGTCCCTGACCCAATCCCCTACCCTGTCCCTGACCCAATCCCCTACCCTGTCCCTGACCCAATCCCCTA
>JAUVBB010000260.1 GCA_030591445.1 Deltaproteobacteria bacterium
AGCATCCATCCGATTCTCAGCCAGAGCTGCGCCACCAGCGCCTGTCATGGCCAAGTGCGAAGTTTCAGCCTGCAACAGGCAGACGAAAGTTTGCCGGCCGACGCCGACATCGACCATCCGCGGGATTTACCAGAACCGTTTAGGACCGATTATTATCGTGTGCTGGCCTTCTGCAATCTGGACACCGAGCACCAGAGCCCATTGCTGGTCTGGGGTTCGGGGCGCGAAGCAGCCCACCCGGGGGAACAGGCTTTGTCTCCGGCTGATGAGACCACTATCACCGAATGGCTCGAGGCAAAACCATGAGGGCAAGCCGTTTCTTGCTTTCGCTGGCACTGCTTATCGCGCTCGCCTCCCCGGCCGCCGGCGCATCTGGGCGAGACGGCAAGATACAGCTTCGGGTCATGACCACCAGCGTTCCGGTCCGCTCCGGTCCGGGCGGTAGCTACCGGGAAGTGGGCCGCGTTGGGCAAGGACAAGTTTTCCGCGCTTTGGCCCGTTCCAACGATGGGGCCTGGTACCGGGTACGGCTCAACCGCGGCACCACCGGCTGGGTGTTTTCCGAATTGGTCTGGCCCTTCGAGGTAGTTGAGGATTCTGAGCTGGCGGTGGCAGCCAACTGGATGCAACGGGTTGTGCTAGGCGAATCCCGGCTGGTAGACAGCGCCTTGAGTCTGGGCCTGTCGGGAGGTGGACTGGGCCCGGACGGCTTGTTCATGGCCCGGTTTTCATACCAACCCAGTCAACATTACTTGCTGGAGGCATCGGCGGGACAAGCCGCGGGCCAGACCGGCAATATCATTTTGTACCGGCTGGAATTACTGGTGGCGTTGTGGCCTTGGCACGCGCTGGTGCCTTTCGCCGCGGTGGGTGCGGGCGGCGCCACCTTCTTACCTCATCGCAACATCGAGGTTTTCCAAACCGGCAGCGATCCGCTAGTGAGTGCCGGCGGCGGATTGATGCTGCAGCTACGCGGGTCTATCACCCTTCGTCTGGATGTGCGTCACCTGACTCTTTTTTCTCCCGATGACACCTGGAATGCGCTGGCGCTCTCGGGCGGGGTCATGCTTACCTTCTAAAGGCCCAGGAGCTAGGGCGAGGAACTTATGGCAGAGAACAACTCCAGAATAACCTGGCGGCCCGGCCTGGCCCTGATTGCTTTGCTGGCACTATGGACTTTCTCCCCGCCGGTTACCGCCGTCTGCCCGCAACCACCCGAAACCGATGGCGGCATGCGCAAAGGATTGACCCAGAGAAACTTTCAAAAAAGCCTGCGCCACGAAGTAGGCCTGTTTGGTGGTGTCTATGTAAGCGATTTGATGGGCGCCGCCCCGCTGAGCGGCATCAATTACACCTTCCACATCAATGAAGACTTCGGTATCGAGGCCGGCTTTGCTTATGCTTGGCTGTCTTCCGCCTTCGCTAAGCCCGTGGAAAGATTCACCGGTTACGATTTGCTCGAAGACCATGCCGCCCGGATGTACACCGGCAGCCTGGTCTGGCACCCCTTTCACGGCAAGTTCATGGCCTTTCGCTCGGCGGTACCCCACTTCGACTGGTACTTTTTGGCCGGCGCGGGCATAACCGACAGCCGCAACAGCGAAGGATTGACCTACACGGTGGGCACCGGGTTCAAGATTTTCTGCACCAATTGGCTGTCGCTCCGGATCGAAGTACGAGATCATATTCATGTGCAGCAATTGCTGGCTTCAGAAGCCGTAACCAACAACCTGTCGCTGAGCCTGGGAGTCGGAATTTGGGTACCGCTCAAAAGGCAATAAGCACGGCGGCCACTCTGCTCTGTTGTGCCGCGCTGGGCTTGTCTGCCTGCGCCCAAGGTCCGATCGTGGCCCGGGAGATCCTGGCCGATCCCACCATGCGCTTTGCGGCCGGCCGCCCAGTCGAAATATCCGCCATGGGAGCAGTTCAGCGCGATGAGCCCAACCCGGCCAATACGGTCTCGGCACGCGTGGTCGCAGACACCGACCCCGGCAATCAGGTACAAGGTACTTGGCTGGAGTCCTCTCTGCGCGTATCGGCAGAAATCATCGAGGGCGTCGGCCTAGAGGCGGGCTATGGCATTACCTATCGGAATCAACAAGTGCAAAAACTGGACGGTTTTACCGGCCCTATCGCTGACTCCGAGCAACGACATGGCCCGGAAGCAGCCCTGGTGCTCAACGACGGTACCAGCTTACTGCGCGCTGGCTACCGCTACCAAAGTGGCTGGCAAGGTGTTTTGAACGAGCCCTCCATTCGGGCCCGAACTTCGGTCATCAGCCGCGACACCATCGTCGAAGTTGGCTACCGCCGCACCATGGCCCAGCTAAAGGTTCCAGCCGAACGACTGCCGGCAAGCATCCCAAGCAACGACGATTTCACCAGCGATCGCATGTTTGCCGCCATCGAACAAGGCTTCTTGCCCGGCTGGAGCTTGCGGCTTGATCTGGCCATGATTCTGGAAAATGGCTTCTTGCAAAGCCCCTACCACCTGGTTTCCCTCTGGAGCGAGCGCGTAGACAGCGATTCTACCAGCAGCATTCCCCGGGTCGAAGCCGAGCGGCATCCAAGCGCCCGCGTTCGTTGGGGCACCACGTTCAGGGTTCGACGGAGAATCGAGGCCATGAACTCGGCTTTGGAATTCGGCCTCGGTCATGGTGCCGGCAGTTGGCGGGTAGAGCACAGCTCTGGCCAGTTGGGCTACTTGCAAAGGCTGGGCGATCAATTCACCCTGGGTCTGCGGGGTGGCCTCAGCCATCAAACCCGGGCCTCCTTCTATCGAGACGACTATAACGACGGTCCGCCAGGGGCTTACTGGTCCGCGGACCGAGCTCTGAGCTCCCAGATGGCCTGGTGGGTAGAAAGCAGCGCGATCTGGAGCATTTTTGCCGGCGATAGCCGGATCATTGCCATATTCAAATATCTGACCATGGAAGCCGGGCTGCGCCTGCTGCGCCGGGATTTTATGTGGGAAGGCGCAGACAGCAACAATGGCTTCACTTCCTATTCGTCCCTGGTAGGCGACCAACGTAGCCGCTTCGAGGGCGGATCGCAGCTAGGCGGCTGGTTTGGGATTGTGGGTGGTTTTTAGCGGGAGGTAAATAGAATGCAGGCAGCACTAAAACTCTTGTTTTTCCTTACACTGCTTATGCTCGGGCCTGGCACCGGCGCAAGCGAAGCGGTCACCGAGCCGCTTGCCAGCGAAGCCCCAGAGCAGAAACCAACTACCGACAAGGCCTTGGCCGAGCTGTCTTTAGAGCACAGTCGGGCGCGAGATGCTTTGTTGCAGATCGAGTCCCGGCTCTCCTTGATGGCCGAAAAGATGTTCGATTCCCGCCTTTTGGTTCGTTACGATGGCGATTTGGGTCGGCCCTTTCAATTGCACCGCATCGAACTGATGCTAAATGGCTCTTTGGCCTATCGCCGTGAGTTTTCCGCCGCCCCGTCCATGCAAGCGCTGGTCTTGTTCGATGGTCATTTACCTCCGGGGCGTCATCGCTTGCAGGTCCTGGTCTATGCTCGCGGCCCCGACGACCCGGCCGGGGCCGAACCCGGATATTTTGCCGGCAATGGCCTGACGGTCCATTTGCGCAAAAACGCCACCTGCACCGCGATTTTCGAGGCCGAGCAAGAGGGAGAAATCGAGGGCTGGAAATCCAAAGGTCCGGAAGGCAACTGGGAAGTTGAAATAAGCGCTAGTTACCAAACCAAAGCCAAGTGAGACAGTCGATGGCGTCGCGTTGGGCGATAAATAGCAACACTCGATCAAAGAATTACGCCGCTTGGCTTTTCTTTGCCGGCCTGACCCTCAGCGCCCTGGTGTCGGTACCCACCGCCCAAGCCCAAGCTGATCTGGGCCCTGAAAAATTGCTCAGCCAATGGCTTAGCCAAAAAGGCCTGCTGGAAAAAAGCCTAAGTGCCCGGCATCTCAACACTATGCTTCGACGTGGTGAAATCGCCTATCTGGATGGCGGTTCCCAATCGGCGGCCGCGTTGCTTGGCGCACTCTTGCTCGATCCTTCAGTAGGCCGCTTCGCCAATACTCCAGTTTACGATAACATCTGCTACAATCTAGCCGCAGCCTTGCACCGCCAGGGAGCCTTCGGCAGATCCCGCCAGATTCTCATGGATCTGGTCAGCGAAAAACACAACTCGGTTTTTCATGCCCCGGCTTTCCGTAAGCTCATTGATCTGACCCTGGATTCAGGTCAATACGAGCAAAGCCTCAAAGCCTTGGCCTCTTTGACCACCTCTCAGGAGGAAAAAGACGAACTGGCCTACCTAAAAGGCCGGGCCATGATCGAACTCGGCTTTGAAAAGTTAGCACCCCAAGCTTTTGCGCAAGTGTCTAGGCATAGCCGCTTTCGAGCCGCCGCTTTGTACTACCTTGGCCTGCTGGCACTAGAGAAAAAAGACACCGACCAAGCCACATCTCATTTTTGCTCCATCGTTCATCAGCCCGGCGGCGGAAAATTCACCTTTCTGGTTTCCCAACACAGCCCGGCGGTCATCGCTCAAGCCTGGCTGGCTTTGGCTAGAATTCGACACGATGCCGGCCAGTATCAACGGGCCATTGATACTTATGCCATGGTGCCAGCCCAATCGGCAGCCTACACCAACGCCCGCTATGAATCGGCTTGGTCACTTTACCGCCTGGCTCGACATGCTCGTTCGACCAAAAACCTGCAAAAACTCCTGGAGCAAAATCCCAGCCATCAGGATTGGCCATCGGCACGGCTTTTGCTCGGATATACTCATATTAGCCAGTGCCAATACGATGAGGCCCACGCCGAATTCGAGTTTCTGGCCCGAAGTCTGGCGGGAAATCTGTCTGCTCGGGAAAATCCAAGCACTGAAAATACCAACAGCGGACCCTTGGCCCAAGCCCTTGGCCTGGCGGTTCCCTTGCAGGCAAAAGAGCGTAAAGCGCAGTCTCTAAGCCAAGCCATTACCGAATCTCGACACCGAACTCAACAGCTAGGCTTGATGCTGGCCAGGGTCAGCGCAGCCGGGCAAACCCTGCCGGCCAAGAGACAGGCCCTGACCCAAACCGCAGCCGATCTACAGGCTGATTTATCGCGGGCGGCCGGCCTGGAACAGAGGATGGCCGAGATGGAGGCCTTGCTTCGTCAGCAAAATGAACCGGAGCAAATGCGCATTTTCCAGAGCTATCGAGATCAGATTCGCCAAGCCCGTGCCCGGGCAACAAAAGCGGAAGGTATTTTATCCTCACTGCCGCTCCACACAGAGCTGGGCGGGCAGATTTCAGCAAAGAAGTATCTAAACGCAGAACAAGCAGAACTTCACTCCTTGCAAAGCACCCTGCTTGGCTTGCAACAAACCGCCGACTCCTTGCATGAGGCGGGTAAACGGAACCGGCAAGGCCGAGCAATGGACAAAATCGCCGAATGGGCCCGTTTAACCGCCATCGGCTTCATTGATGCTACTTTGGCTCGCAAACAGGCCTCTGAAACCGAGATTCAGAACCTGGCCCAGGGCCGTTATCCCATGGAATTATTTAGAGAACTTGCTGAAGCAGGATTGATCGACGAGAATCTTGAATATTGGCCCTATGACGGTGAGGACTGGCCGGATGAAGTGCAGAAGCATTAGCACAATAGTCATTGTCGGGCTCATTTTCTCCGTCACCGCGGTGGCCGAGAAAAATGACGGGCGCTGTCGCCTTTCTCCCTCGGATCCGGGTTGGCTGGAACAGCACATGGTCCGGCGAGAAGGAGACGTGGGCAAGTGGCGTCGGCAGGCCATCGCCCAGTTGGAAGCCTTTCTGCAAGAATATCCGGCTGCGCCCCAGCGAGCCGATGCCTTGTTCCGCCTGGCCGAATTGACTTGGGAAAATGCCGAGGCCGATTTGCTATCGCGGATGGCTACCTACGATCAAAGGCTAAGCGATTTCAAAGAGGGCAAACTTTCCCATCGCCCGGCCGAACCCAGCATCGTGCTATCGAAGTCCTTGAAAATATATGAAGAAATCCTGGAGAAGCATCCGGGTTTTGCTCGCTCCGATATGGTGCTTTATCTCTACGGTTTTGGTCTGAACGAACAGGGAAACGAGCAAGCCGCGTTGTCAATGTACCGGTCTTTGCACAAGCGATTCCCCGATAGCGCCTTTGTTCCCGATGCCCATTTGGCCATCGCGGAATTCTACTTTGCCCAGGGCGACTTTCGGCAGGCCCTGGCCTCATACGAACGTGTCTTGCAGCACCCGGGTACTCCCCTGACCGATCTGGCGCTCTACAAGACGGCTTGGTGCCATTTCAAGCTAGGTCGCGCCCAAAAGGCGGCCCTGCGCTTTCGCCAAGTGTTGAGCCGTGGCGATGGCAGTAAAAAAAGCCGCGGCGATCCGGATGGCAAGCTGGCCATGGACTTGAAAAAGGAAGCACTCGAAGACCTGGCGCTGACTTTCTCTGAGTCAGGGGGCGCCCAAGACGCCTATCGCTTTATGAAAGAGGTGGGAGGAGAAGAGTACTCAATCCGCGTATTGCAATCGCTGGGAGAGGTCTTCTTTCACCAAGCCCGCTTTGCCAAGGCGGCGGAAAGTTACCGTATTCTGATTGATCAGTTCCCCCTCTCGCTCGACAACCCCTCTCACCGGGTACGCGTCGCCGCGGCCTACGAACGATCCGGTGAGGTGGCAAAATCTTTACAGGAAAGACGGGCCATGGCCAAAGCCTTTGGTCCGGGTTCGGCCTGGCGAAAGAAAAATGCCGCCCAGCCCACAGCCATCGCCGATGCTGAACAGCTAAGCGAGGAAAATTTGCGTTATGTGGCTCTCTATCACCACAAAACGGCTCAGAAAGAGCCTTCGCGTAAGGCCTATGAGATTTCCGCTGCCGCCTACCGGGAATATCTCAAGCATTTCCCAACCAAGCCGGAAGGCGCCAAGATCGGTTTCTACCTGGGAGATGTACTTTTCAAGCTGAAAAAGTACCAAGAAGCTGCCCACTTTTATCTGGTGGCCAGCAAACGGCTCAAAGACCCATCCATGCAGGTCGAAGCCGCTTATGCCGCGGTTCTGGCCTTTGACAAGCTGCGGAAAATTGAAAAACGTCCTGGCGATCCGCCCGCTAAGAGGCAAAAGCTAAAAAAATCCGAACAGGGTTTCGTCGAAGCGGTCGACGCCTTTGCCAAGCTCGCTCCTGTTGACAAAAAGCTGCCACAACTGCGCTTTGAACAAGGTGAGACCTATTACTATCGAGGGCAATTCCAGCGTGCCGCCCAATTCTACTTGGCCTTGGTTCAAAATCACCCCAAAGATCACTTTGCCGAGGCCGCCGCCGATTTGGCTTTAGACTGCTTTCGTAGGCGGAAAGACTGGCGTTCTTTGGAAAACCGAGCCCGCCGCTTTCGTGAGCGAGGAAGTTTTCGGGGCCGAGAACTCGATGGCAAACTTGAAGGCTTTATCGTTAGTTCCGTCTTCCAGGCAGCGGCCTCACTGGCGAAGAAGGGCGAGCATTTGCAGGCCGCGGAGAAATACGAAGAACTGGTCGAAGAATTCCCAAAGGCAAAACTGGCGCCCAAGGCTTTGCTTCAGGCCGCGGCCAATTTGAAAAAGGCTGGCGAAAAAACCAAGGCCATCGCCACCTATCGTAGAATTATCGAGCGTTATCCCAAACGGGCTGGAGAGGCTTCCCTGATCATTGCCCACATCTACGAACAGCAATACGCCTACCTCAAGGCGGCGGAGCAATACTCGAAATTCGCTGACTCCAATCGGAAGGATCCGCGCGCGCCCACCGCACTCGCCCAAACCGCCTCGCTCTACCAGGCCAAACGGGCCTACTCTCACCAAGCCAATGCCCTGATCCGCTTCACCCGCCGTTATCCAAGGCACAAAAAAGCATCCGAGGCTTTTTTTCAGGCTGGACTGGCCCTGGAACGGGCAAAAGCATTCCGCCGGGCCAGAAAAACCTTCAACAGCTACCTGAAGAAATATGCCCGGAAGGACAAACGCCGCCGAGAAGCAACTTTGCATCTGGGTCAGGCCTGGTTGCAGCTGGGAAAACAGGCGAAAGCCCGCAGTCTTTTTGAACAATGCGGTAATCTCCGCTCTGGGCCAAAGGCCAGCGGGAACGAGCTGGCGGCCGGAGCCGAGTGCCTGTTTTTACTCGGAGAAATGGCATTCTCTGAATACCAAAAAATCCGCTTGCGCCCGCCCAGATCCCGGCTGGTGAAGAACCTGGCCCAAAAAGCCAAGCTATTGAAAAAAGCAGAAGGGCTCTTTACCCAAGTTGTGGCCGCGGGCCACATGGAGTGGGCGGCGGCCGCCCTGTACCGCATTGGCGAGATGTATGCCCAATTTGCCAAGGCTATTTACGATGCCCCCATGCCCAAAGGGCTCAAAACCAGAGAACAAGAAGTATATCGGAATGAGCTGCAATCCCTGGCCTACCCCATCGAGGACAAGGCCTTGTCGGCCTTCACCCTTAGCCATGAGATGGCACTGAAAAACCGTTACTACAGCCGCTGGACAGAAAAGACCATCCAGGAATTGCGAAAGTTAGATCCTGCCAAGTTCCCGAAAGACGAAGAACTTCTGCCCCCGGCAGCTTGGGCCGATTCTTTTACTACCTATCCGCTACTGCTCAAGGCCTTTTCCGGAGGTAAACCATGAACTTCCGGCGATGTTACGCTATGGCTGCGCTAGCTCTGCTCGTGGGCAGCCTGGGCGCTTGCAGATCGGGCAGCCGTTCGGCCACCCGTGACCAAGCACCGATCGAGAGCCAGGCACAGGCACATAGCTTCTTCAATCAGGGTATCTCCCTGCTCAAGGGGAAATCGGCCGACTACTTCAAGGCGGTGGAATTCTTCGAAAAAGCAGTAAAATTAGATCACAACCTGTATCAAGCCCACTTCAATCTTGGCCTTCTCTTCGCCCGCGGTAACGATTTTGACCGTTCTGAAGCAGCCTACCTAGAAGCTCTCAAGGTCCGACCGAATGATCGGGCCACCGGCTTCAATCTGGCCGCGCTGCACATGAAGCAAAAGAAATTCAACCAAGCCATCGAGATTTTGAATCCTTTTGTAGAGAAAAATCCGAACGATTTTGAGGCCAGAAACAACTTGTCGGTGCTATTCCGTATGAAGGGCGATTTTGGCAAAGCCCTCGAGCAAGCGCGCTATGTACTCGATCGTAATCCCAAACAAGTATTGGCCTACAACAACCTGGCCACGATTTTTTCAGAACAGGGCGAACACCAAATGGCCCAGCACTTATTCGACCGGGCCCTGGCCTTGGATCCGGACAACTCAGAAGTGCTAAACAACATGGCGCTGGCCAAACGCAGGGAAGGAAAGATTCAAGAATCACTTGAGCTATTCCTTAGATCCTTTCGTAAAAACAGGAATCTTTCAGAAGCTGGATTGAACGCAGCCTCCATCTACTTGGATTGTTCTGATTTTCAACGAGCAGCAAAAATCTATGACCAAATCGTTGAGCACAATCCCGGAACCCTGGCAGCTCTGCTCGGTCATGCCGTGGCCGCTCGGGGTGCCGGCGAGTTCAAAAAGTCAGAAGCATCTTACAAACAGATCCTGGGCCTGGATCACACCCACCCGGAAGCCATGTTCAATTTGGGACTGCTCTACATGAATCACATGGACAAACCCAAGTGGGCCTGTCAAGCCTTCGGCCGCTATCTTAAATCCGGACGAACCGAAGAAAACGTAGCCGAACGTGCCCGCGCCTTCCTTGATGACATCCGCCTGAGCCATCCCAAGGCCTGCACCCAAGGAGATAAGTCATGAAAAAATGGATATGCGGAGCTTTGACTGTTGCGATCTTCGCGTTTTCTCCTTCCCACGCCCAAGCCAAAGAGAAAACCAAGGCCGGAGCCGTCCGCGTGTACCGATTTGACAATCTCGACATTGAAGGACACGTAAAAACCCCTCATCTCCTTCATTTTCTAAAACGAATTCGCAGTAAATTCAGGGCATTCAGATTACCGAAGCAAAACTTCACCCAAAGAGTCCTGGATACAAAAGGGGCCGATTTCCTGAAGTAACGAGACAACAACAAAGACTGTGGGGAATTGACATGTCAGTATGCAGAGCTTCTATAATCGCGTTTGGTTTCCTGGCTTTAAACCTGGCTACCGCAATGCCGGCAAGAGGACAAGGCTCAGGAATCATTGCAATTTTCCCTACGGAAGAACAAGGCACCGACCTTTCCGCGGCCACGCTCGTGAGCCTGGCGAACGACTTGAAGGTCAAGCTGTCATCCTGTGGCCCGACCGCATTGGGACCGGAAGACATACGCCAGCAACTGTGCCCTAAGCAAACC
>JAUVBB010000462.1 GCA_030591445.1 Deltaproteobacteria bacterium
CAGCGCCCGGCAATTTGCGCGGTCATGGTGCCGACAGTGGCGGCACCCTGGCCGTGGGCAGCTGGAACTATCGGGTGTCCGCGCTGACCGCCACGGGAGAAACCCTAGCCGGCTATCCGCTCTACACGGAAGTGGCCGATGGCGAAAACGCCATCGTTCTGCGCTGGGACGAAATCCCCGGCGCCCTGTCCTACCAACTGTATCGCACCGAGAACGTCGATGCCCAAAGCGCAAGCGCTTACCTGTTGGTAGATGCCTTGACCGATCTGACCTTTACCGACGACGGCAGCGAATCGGTCGATACCGCAGTGGTCGCGCCTGATGGCGTGCGGCCCTTGCCCCCGGGCAGCCTGACCCGATGGAAATTGCTCGCCACCGGCGACGCCAGCATCGTCGAGATGGAATTTGCCCGCGAAGGACATCGATCGACTATCGCCACTCTGACCGACAGGCAGGGGGCAGAACCAGTACGACGGGCCTTTTTGTATGCCGCGGGCGGCCGAGTCGATACCACTCCCAATTCCATGTACCTGGCCAGCATCGAGCGCTGCGAAATCAATTTGCTCAATGGCGCCATCTCCGAGTGGACCACCGAAGCCGACGAATTCCACAGCCCGCGGGCTTTCTATGCCCTAATGAACAGCCAGGGCCGCCTGGAAAATCCGGTACCAGGAGATGACCCGCCCCAGCAATGCGGTGACGTCGATGGCGACGGTTACGAGGACCACGAATGCGGCGGCACCGACTGTGACGATGCCGATGCCACCATCCATCCCGGCGCCGATGAAGTCTGCGGCGATGGCATCGATCAGGACTGTGACGGTCAGGATACACCTTGTACCTGCGTAGTCGATGCCGATGCTGATGGCTTTATCTCCGAAAAAGAGTGCGGCGGCACCGATTGTTGTGATGATGGCTCAGAAGATGTCCTCGGCTGCACCGCCGACACCGCCGCTAGCATTCATCCGGGCGCGGAAGACATTGCCGACGACGGCATTGATCAAGACTGCGACGGCGTTGACACGAAAACCGAATGCCTGGACAACGACGGCGACACCTACCTGGATGCGGCCTGCGGTGGCACCGACTGCTGCGATCATGGCACCGAGTCGGTATTAGGCTGTACGCCCGAGACCGCGGCGGACATCTACCCCAATGCCGGTGAAATCTGCGGCGATGGCATTGACCAGAACTGCGACGGCATCGACCCCGACTGTGGCTGCGCCGATGCCGATGGCGACGGCTATGAAGACGAAGCTTGCGGAGGCACTGACTGCAACGATGCCGATCCCACCATCCATCCGGGCGCCTACGATGAATGCGATGACGGCATCGACCAGAACTGCGACGGATTCGAACCCACCTGTTTCTGGAACCCCGACGCTTGGCCCCGGCCGAACCCACCCCCAGCCCTCGGCGGCAGCCACGACGAGGCTGACTGTGGCGGTTGCGATCCCGGCGAATTCGAGTGCGCCAACGGCAACTGTATTGCCGTGGCCCTACTCTGCGACACGGCCTCGGACTGTGCTGACGGCTCCGATGAGACATCCTGCGGAATCTGCGCCGCCGGCGAATTTTCCTGCTATAACGGCGAGTGCATCGATGGTGCCCTGCTCTGTGACGGCAGCCTCGACTGCGATGAGCCCACCTTCCTGGTTGCCACCAAGGGTGACAATAGCCTTACCGTTCCTAACAACACTGGTGGTTTGGACACCTTCGAAGTCTGTGTGGTGAACGAGAACCCGGCCGCCGGAGAGCTGGGTGCGCTCCTGACCTGGGTGCCTCAGCAAGCCACCAGCAACCACACCACTTGGGGACACGAAGGCGTGCTTTACATCGACTACGCCTTCAATATCGGCGGCGCCACCGCCGAAAGCACGGCCACCGTTGCGGCCGCCGTTCATATCTGGGGCAGCCCGTTTGCCGCCACCGCCTTTACTCAGGCCGGCACCGAGGTTCTGGCCACCGACCAGGTGCTGGAGACAGACGGCTCCGCCGCCGGCCACATGAACATCCCGCGGGCCTACTTCACCGCCCTACGCATGTTCTCACGCATTATTATCGTGGGCGGAATCGACGGTGATCAGCTGATCGACGAAGTCCAAACCATGAAGCAGTAAGAGGCTGGGTTTACTCTAGTTCTCTGATCAGTAACGGCAGCAGCCGGAAGGGAATCCCCTCGATACGAATACCAGAGGGGGCTACCAGGGTGAGCCGGCCACGGGGGCGGGCTTTCTGCCGATAGCGGACCGCCGTTTTTTGGGGTCTACGCCGGGGCAAGGCCAAAGCCTTTTTGAGTTGTTTTTTTCGTTGGGCAGAACTAACAGAATCAGGCTGCTTTGATCTATTCATGGTCCCTCCCTATTGAAATCAACTATCTTTTCTCGCGCCGTTCTTCTTTCTTGCTCGGGTCGGGCATCAGCTCATCCTCCACCAATTTGAAGGAATCCTCCATGTGCAAAAATACCTGATTTTGCAATTCGAGGCCTTTGGCCACCGCGCTGACCACCCGGGGATCGGACATGATTTTCGAGACCTTGGGCAGCGACAATAATTTTTCTCTGCTCACCTTCCGCAGCAACTTGAACATAAAGCCACCCTCTCCGCCAAAGATTCAAGGTAGGGCAGATTATTACCACAACCGACGATTTGCCACAACTGGGGAGAATCCAAATTGCTCCATCTCAAAAGCCCGTAATTATCAAAAGCACCTGCAATTACCCTGTGAAATCCCTAGTGCCAGATCTCGGTCTCCATATCAAAACAACAGTTTTGAGACGGAGACCAAATAAATCCTCATTTGACAGCCAGCGACAGACGTGATCAATTGAGGCCGTTTGAGTGAGCCAGATACAACAGAATTGGGACCGGGCAAGATTCTCGGCTCTTACCGTTTGGTCAAGCTGCTGGAAGAAGGCGGCATGGGACGGGTTTTTCTGGCCGAGCATGTTCGACTAGGCCGCCAAGTAGCTTTGAAACTGCTGCGCCCTGAATACGCCAACAATACCGTGGTCATCAACCGCTTCTTCCAAGAAGCCCGGGCGGCCAATCGCATTCACCACCAGAACATCATCGAGATTACTGACTTCATCGAAGCAGAGGACGGCCACAACTTTTTTGTGATGGAGCTTTTACCCGGCTATAGTTTGACCCAAGCCCTTAGCCAACATGGCCCTTTGTCACTCACGCGCACGACGGACATCAAGGCCCAGGTCTGCGATGCTCTGGCCGCCGCCCACGATACCGGGATTGTGCACCGTGATCTCAAACCCGACAATATATTCCTGACCGAGCGGGCCGGCCGCGAGGATTTCGTCAAGCTGTTGGATTTCGGCGTGGCGAAACTCATGGCCGAAGCGGCTGACGAATCGGTACACCAGACCGCCGCCGGAATGGTATTGGGCACGCCCGAATACATGTCTCCCGAACAGGCCGGCGGAAAAAAAGTTGATCATCGGACCGATATCTACTCCCTGGGTGTGATCTTGTACCAATTGGCCACCGGAACCATTCCCCTGAGTGCCGAGACCTACGGCGAGATGGTAATCAAGCTGGTCACCATGCCCATCCCGGCCATCGCCGGCCACACGGATTTACCCTGGCAATGCCCGGCAGATCTCGAACAGCTCATCATGCAATGCCTGGAAAAGGATCCAGAACAACGCCCGCAAAGCATGAAGGAAATCAGCGATCGCCTGCGCGACTTGCTCTTTCCCGAAGAACCGCCGACCACCGAGGAAATCACCGCTCCGCAAGCAATCGTTCCCAGGATTTCTTCCCGGCCCCGCAAAATATTCTTGGCCTTAGCAGGGCTTGTGCTGCTTGCCCTCGGTGGCAGCCTGGCTTGGTACTGGCTACCCAGCGAGCCATCCGTACCACCGACACCCGTCGCCCAAGCCATTCCAGCTGTCCCCGACCTTGCGCCGGTACCAGCTTTGCCCAGCCAGGTGAAAATTTCGTTCTTGTCCACGCCAGCCGGAGCAACAGTCTTTCGCATCCGCGATCAACACCAACTGGGCCAGACTCCTTTTGAACTTTCCCTAGCCCGATCGCCAAAAACCCTAGCGGTAGAGTTTCGCCTGGCCGGTCATGCCGCCGCTCGCCGAGAGTTCACGGCCAGCCAAGATAAGCATCTGGTGGTCGTGCTCTTACGCTTGCATTCCCAGCCGAAGAAGAAAAGAACAGCGCCTCCGGCTGAAAAGGTCAGCGAAGAACCGGCCGGCCCCCCCGATCCAAAACCAATACCTGCCGTTGATGATCAGGGGGCGACCATTGATCCCTTCCGGGAAGAGGAAGGTCCTAGCCAGCCGTCAGATAAAGCAGAAAGAAATCCTTGACTCCAACCGGGGAAACTTGCCTAAGATCAATGGATCAAACCAAGGGAAACTAGGTACCGATGGTCAGAAGCTGGACATGGATGCTGCTATGCGGGTGGTTGGTTCTCTTGCCGGTGCAAGCCGAAGGCGAGCAGAACCAGCAGGCAGCCAAAATTCACTTTGACTTGGGGGAGACCCATTATCGATTGGGCCGCTTTGAAGCCGCCCGCAAAGAGTACACCCTCGCCTACGAAGCTACGCCCTTGGCCGGCTTTCTGTTCAACATCGGCCAGTGTCATCGGCAACTGGGAGAGTATGATCGTGCCTTGTTTTTTTTCCAAGGCTACCTGCGGGACAAGCCAAAGGCCAGAAGGCGTCCGCTGGTGGAAAAGCTAATTACCGAGATCAAAGAGAAGATCAAGGCACAAAAGACCGTCCTGGTACCCTTACCGGCAGCAAAGAGCCCCGATCCGCAGGCGCTGATAAACCTGCCCCTCCCAGCCAAGCCCGAAGATTCTGCCCAGCCCGGTCAGCCGCGATTTTACCAAAGCTGGTGGTTCTGGACTCTGATCGGTGGGGTCGCGGTGGCGGTCACCGCTGGCACCACCTTTGCGGTCAGCAGCCAAGATGACAGACTGATCTTGCCCACCGGAAGCCTGGGCACCTTGGACCGGAGAAGACCTTGAGCCGCCTACTGACATCTTGCGGCCTAATCGCCTGGGCGTTGCTTTGGACCAGTTGCGGCAAGCAAACGGTCGTCATGTCCGGACTGACAGGCATTGACCTGGCCGTTACCTATCCGGTGGATCTTGGTCTGAACCAGCTCAGGTTTTCCGGCCGCCAAGCCGACACCGAGGTTTTTACTCCCGGCACTTTGCCCAACCCCGCTCGCCCCCTGACCGATAAGGGCGAGAGTGTCGTGATTCTGCTCGATGAAGAATGGGCCGAACAGAGCTTTGTTTTGCGGATTGATGGTTTGGCCCAAGGCCTGAAAACCGCCACCAAGTCACAGACGGTCAGCATTCCAGCCGGAGAATTGCTGCGCCTGTCCTGGCGACTGGATCCGGCCCCCGCTTGCGACAATGATCGCGATGACGATGAAGACGGAAAAACCGATCTCGAAGATCCTGGCTGTGACGATGTCCATGACCAGAGCGAAAAAGGAAACATACAGTGCGACAACGGCATC
>JAUVBB010000051.1 GCA_030591445.1 Deltaproteobacteria bacterium
AGTTTTCTGCCAAGGCTGCCAACTGGGTTCGCAATTGCTGCAACTGGGATTCGTTGACCGGATTCATCGATGGCGCTCGATTTGGCGTAGACGCCGGAGGCGAGCCTCGCTACGGCTCAGGGAGCATCCGCAATAGTCTTGTCTTCTCAGCTGGTATTGATGAGAGCGTTGCACGGATAGGCCATAGCCATCTTGTTTTTTCAAATCGACGGCCAGATAGGCGACGCCGGCATCGGCACTAACTTCCTTGCCGATTTGGGCTAGCAGCTTCGAGTTCTTGTGGCGGCTTACCGTCAAAGTTACCGTGAAAGCGTCGAAGGATTTGTCTTTGGCCAGCAAGGCCGTGGCCCGCATGCGCAATCGATAGCAAGCCTCACAACGAGCCGAACCCTCGGGCAGCGTGCGAAAAGCACGGATGGCCCGGCCCCACTCGGCCGGCCGATAGTCGCCCTCGATCACTTCGACCCCTAATTCTTGCCCCAAGCGTCTTTGGTCGGCCAGGCGCAGCAGGTATTCCTCGCGCGGATGGATGTTGGGACCGTAGAAGAAGACGGTAATGTCATATTGATCGGCCAAGCGCTCCAAGGGCACAGTTGCGCAGGGGGCACAGCAGGCGTGCAACAAAAGCCGCTTACGGGACGAAGGGGGGGTCATTTCTTGCCGGTCGTATTTTCCGCGCTGGCCCGACTGGGGCGAGAGGAGCCAAAGCGTTCCCAAACTTTGAGATAGGACAGGGCGGTGCGCAGCTGGTAGTCGGTGATTTTCTTCAGCAGCTTGCGGTCTTCATCCGTCTTGCCTTCCCGGCTCAGATGGCCGGTCAGGTCAATTTCCCGGGTGATGTGTATCTCGCCCGGAATTTCTGGTTCTTTGCTCGGTACTTCGACATCGGGCACGATACCGTACTCTTGAATGGAGCGGTGATGAGGAGTGTAGTAACGGGCGATGGTCAATTTGAGGCCGGAACCGTCTTTGAGCCCGACCACGGTCTGGACCGAGCCCTTGCCGAAACTGCGTTCGCCCATGATCACCGCCCGGCCATGATCCTGCAGGGCGCCGGCGACGATCTCGGAAGCCGAGGCACTGCCGCCGTTGACCAGGCAGATAATGGGATAGTGGGGCTCGGTTCCTTTTTGATGGGCAAAATCCTGCTCGACCTTGTTGCCGCGGGCTTTGGTCTCGACAATGATGCCTTCGGCAATAAAGCGATCGGCCACCCGCACGGCCTGGGACAGCAAACCGCCCGGATTGTTGCGCAGGTCCAGGACCAAACCGCGCAATTGACCGCCGGCCTGGGCATTGAGCAGGGTCAGGGCCTCCATCATTTGTCTTTCGGTGCGGTCTTGAAAACTCTTGATGCGCAGCAGACCGTAGCCCGGCAAGGGCAAGGATTTCTCAATGGAATTGAGCCGAATGCGCAGCCGGATCAAGATGAAGTCCTTGGTGGTTTCGAAATCATCCCGGTCGATGGTCAAAACCACCTTGGTGCCCGGTACTCCCTTGATCAACCGGGCGGCTGCGCTGATGCTCATTTGGCTGGTTGATTTGCCGTCGATTTTCAGTATGCGATCGCCGGCTTGGACGCCGGCCCGGGCGGCCGGGGTATCATCAAAGGGCGCCACCACGATCAACATGCCGTGCCGTTTGCCCATTTCGATGCCTACCCCGCCGAAGTGGCCGGAGGTGTCCTCCTGCATGCTTTGGAACTCTTGCGGGGTCATAAAAGTAGTGTGCGGATCGAGCGATTTGAGCATCCCCCGAATGGCGCTATAGAGCAGGTGCTGGGTGTCTACCTTTTCCACATAGCTGTTCTGGACGTAGGAAAGTACCTGGGCAAAGACATCGATTTTCTCGTAGGTCTTATCGGAGCCGACCCGAGCCGGCGCCGCGTTGGCCCAGCCGGCCACTCCGAAGGCAGCCCAAAACATCACACCCACCAGCAAGTTCTTCATCCCGAGTACTCCTAGCCAAATGAAAAGGTCCTTTATGTTAGCATAGGGGCGCTAAAATCGTATCCATTTCTCCGGATCCACCGCCCGCCCGTCTTCGCGCACCTCGAAATACAAATAGGGCCCCTTCAAAGAACCGGTGTCTCCCAATTTGCCCACGATTTGACCCGCGAGGACCGGGTTGCCTTTGGTAACAGCCAGCTGGCTGAGGTGGGCATAGAGGGAAAAATAGCCGGCGCCGTGATCGATGATGACCAACAAGCCGTAGCCCTCGAACTGTTTGGCAAATACCACTTGGCCGGCAAAGACGGCGGTAACGGCAGTGCCGAGTGGCGCGCGCAGATCCACGCCCGCATGGCGGGTGACGGTCTTGAATCGTTGATCTTTCTGTACCCCAAAGGGGATTTCGATGCGCGCCCCGCGTACCGGCGGCGGCAACCGCCCGCGGCGTTTGCGAAAGCCTTTTCCCTGGGCGGGTAGGCCGGCGATGGCAGAAATGACTTGACCCAAGCGCTGCCGGGACTGGGTCAACTCTTGCACCAAACGCCGGCGCAGGGATTCTTCTTTTTGGAGCAATTTGAGCGTCTCGGTTTTCTCGGCCCAGGCGCGCGCGGAGAGCTGGCGTTTGTTCTGTAGCTTTCGCAAGAGGACTTTTTGCTGGGCGCGCTTAGCCTTGATTTCTCTTTGGGACACGGTCAGCAATTCGCGCAGGCGCTTGGTCCGCACCAGCAATCGGCTGTCGGCCCGGGCCCGACGCTGCAGCCAGCGAACCCGGGCCAAGCCTTCGGTGACCGAGTGGGAACCAAAAAGGAGGTTCATCCAGCCGTATTGACCCATTTTGTACAAGCTGCGAACTCGTTTATGCAGTCGTTGTTTCTGCCCGGCCAGGGCCGCGTTAGAGTCACGCTGCAATTGTTCTTGCTCCTCGAGCTTGGCGTTGATCGCGGCGAGCTCCCGCTCTACCTGCTGGGCGTGGGTCTGGGCCGAATGCAGCTCTTGGTCCATGACCGAGACGGTCTGCAGCAAAGAGCTAGATTGCCGCTGCAGCCGGGTGAGCAATTTTTTTTCCCGCGCCAGATTTTCACGAATGGTCTGCAAATCCTTTTGGACTGGATGGGTCGGATCCGAGGCGGCGGCCCGGGATCCCAGGACGCTAAGCAGGAGGGATCCACAAAGAAGAAAGTGAGCCGGAGACAGAATCATATTTTCAGATGTCTCCCCAGACTGAAGTAGGTTCCCAGGCAGCCCAAAATCCCGCCGCCCGCCACCATGAGGTACAGTTGAGACCGGGGGAGAAAGCTCACGGCAATGTGACTTTGTGACAACAGGCCCGGAAAAACCCATTGCGGGATCAAGAGCGCGAACAGGAACCAAATCAGTCCGGTGCCCACCGCGGATCCGGTCAAGCCGATCAGCACGCCTTCGATGTAAAAAGGGGCCTTGATGAAACGATCGGTGGCGCCCATCATTTTGAGGATATGAATTTCTTCCCGCCGCGCGAAGACCGAAAGGCGAATGGTGTTGGAGACGATCACCATGGAAGCCAACACAATGAGCGAACCGATGATCAGCCCCAATAAGTTGGTGGTGCGCGCGAAGGCAAAAAAGCGTTCCAGCCAGTCTTGGCCATATTGAACCTCTTCGACCCCAGCCAGATTGACTATTTGTTGGACCAGGGGAGTGATGACTTCCGGCCGCCGGCTACCCGGCGCCAGCGCGGCCTCGAAGGAGGCGGGCAAGGGTGTCTCGCCCAACTCCTCCAAAATGACGGCTTCTGGTCCCAGTCGTTCTCGGAAACTGTCCAAGGCCTGTTCGCGGCCGACGAACTGAATTTGGCTCAGTTCGGGCTGGGCAGCTAGCTGGGCGCGGATGAGATCTTGACAGGCCGGGTCACAGTCGTCTTCGAGAAACACGCTGAGTTGCAAGTTGTTGCCGAGCTGTTCGGTCCACATGGTCAAGTTGTGTCGGGCCACGGCAAACAGGCCCAGGAATAGAAAGACCACCGCGACCGTGGCGATGGTTACGGTGGCCACCGCTGGACTGCGACCCAGGTGGGACAAGGCTTGCTTGACGAAATAACCTGCTCTGACCATGCTCGCTTATTTCTCCCGCAAGCCGCCACTGACCACGCGGCCGCGCTCTAGGCGAATGACTCGCTTTTGGGTGCGCCCAATCCAGCCGGTATCATGGGAAGCTACCACGACCGTGACCCCGCGGGCATTGACCTCGTTGAGCAAGGCATAAATTTCCTGGCTAAGTACGGGATCGAGATTGCCGGTGGGCTCATCGGCCAAGAGAATGGGCGGATCGTGTACCACCGCGCGGGCGATGGCCACGCGCTGTTGTTCGCCACCCGAACATTTAAGCGGAAAGGCGTGGGCCTTATGTTCTAGGCCGACCCAGCGCAATGCTTGCTGGGTTCGCCGAACGATCTCCCGGCGGGGAGCGCCGATAATTTCATACACCAGGCCAATATTTTCGCTAACGGTCCGCGTGGGCAGCAATTTGAAATCCTGAAACACCATGCCGATCTTACGGCGCAAGAAGGGGATTTTTGATTCCTTGACCCGCGAGACATTTTGTCCAAAGAGAAGAATTTGGCCGGAATCACAGCGCTCGGCCAGGTACATGGTGCGCAGCAAACTGGTCTTGCCGGCGCCGGAAGGGCCGGTGATGAAAACGAACTCGGCCTTGTCGATGCGCAGGGTCACATCGGTCAGCGCCGGGCTGTCGGAGCCGTAAGACATGTGCACATGGTACATTTGAATCATGGGCTTTCCGAGGCGTCAGCTGCCTTCATCACCGTCGCCGGATAAGTATCCCAGGATGACTTCATCCAGGCTCTTTTCAGAAATGAGATCTTCGCCGAAAATGGTAGGCCCGGCCGCCTCTTTGGGCACAGGCCGATCTACCATGCGCCGGGCGGCGACGACTTCGGGAGGTAGCTTTTTTCTGGTCGGAGGTTTGCTGTCCGCGGCCGTTCCGGGCCGAGCGACCTGGGCCTGGAGTTTGCGTTTCGGTGCTGGATGGGGTGTCTCCGCATGTGCCTGGGGCCTGGCGCCTGGAGTGGTATGGGCTGCCGGGGCAACGATCTTCAGCGGCGGCGGCGACCCGGCGGAAATGGGAGGGCTGGTCGGTGCCGAAACTGGTAGGGGGAATTTTTTCTTGAAATCGGCCGCCGGGGCCGTGGTGGCAACCGGCGCCGGGGGGCTGGCCGCTGGTGGCGATAGACTAGGTTCCGGTAGCGCTGAAGGTGGGGCCGTTGGGGCAAGCGGCGCCGCTGGGGCCGCCGGGGCAGAGACAGGTGCGGGAACCGTACTGGGAGGCGCCGGTGCCGGGACCGGAATCTCTGGCGAACCCAGCGAGGCCGTGTCCATGGTGGGCGGTTTAGACATGGAACGGTCCAGTTCATCGTAAACACCGTTGATCAAGTTGCGCAACATAGCCTTGTGCTGCTCCTCCATTAATTCGCGTACGATTTGCTCCAGATTGTCCGCCTGGACGATATCGGCGTAGGAGGTTTTTTTGGTGGCCAGAATGTTGCCGCCCACAAAGAGGTGAGTGATGATGTGCGGGTTATCGGAACCGCTGTCTTCCGTTTGTACGTGGTAAACTTTTCCATGGTGTTTGACATTGTGGTTGAACCCCACCACCATTTTTGATTTTTGTTGCGCCACGTTGGATCCTTAATGGATAGCTATCTACCCGCAAGGCTAACAAACTGACATCGTATGCGCAAGATACCGATTTTATCATTTTTTAATCGGCTTTTTGAATGGGCCACCTGCTCGCTTGACCAGTGAGTGGGCCTATGCTTCAATAAGACCGAACCAAGTGATTTGTATGGCCATATCCCAGAGAGTCTGTGCCCAAGGGAGAGTGCGAAAATGAAGGTGCAGTGCGAGAAGTGCGGGTCCGAGTACAATATTGACGAGGAACGGGTGCCTCCCGAGGGACTGCAAATAAGCTGTCCTAAGTGTTTGGCCACCTTCTTGGTCAGCAAAGAGGGCCAAGCCCCGGAGACTGCGGGAGATTTGTTTGATATTGGCGCCATGGATTTGCCGGGCGATCCAGTTCAGGATGATGCCCTGGAGCTGGATTTGCCGGGTACGCCAGAACCGCCTACGCCGGTGGTCAACCCAGGGCTTCCGCCGCAGCCGCCGATACCGGATGTGCCGGCTCCGGCCATTGCGGCCCCCATCGTTCCAGACCCTCCGTCGGTGGCGCCCCCTATCGGTGGCTCCACTTTGCCCCCTATCGGTGGGCCCGGCAGTGGCCAAGCTTTCTCCGCACCCTTGCCCGAGGCAGCGCCTGACGCCGGCGGTGGCGGGGACATCTTTGATTTCATCGACAACGATATCGGTTCGGAATCCAGCGCCCAACAAGACGATGTGCTTCGGTATAAAATTCGGCGCAAGAGCGGCAAGGTGTTTGGGCCTTTTGATGCCGAAACCGTAGTGCAGATGTTGGCCGATCACCAACTGATGGGCAACGAGGAGGCTTCCACCGACGGCTATACCTTTAAACCTTTGGGTTCGTTTTCGGAGTTTGCCCAGTCCATCCGGGCCATGATGGAAGAGCCGGCCGTGGCGCCACCCGGTTCGGACTCCCTCGCCGCCGGGTTTGACGTGGCGCCAGACGACGATGTGGCAGTGGTCGGCCTGGATTTGCCCGGCGCCGAGATATCAGCCGCGCCGCCGGGCGCGGTCCCGAAAAAGGGCAAGAAAATGAAGCTGCCGGGTGCCGGCGTTTTCTTGGCGGGTGGTCTGGTGGTGTTGTTGTTGCTGATGGGTCTGGGCCTGGGATTTACCAGCTACGGTTTTTTCGGCATCGGTCTTTTGACCAGTAGCAGCAAAGGTAGCAAACCGCCAAGCGGCCAGAGCCCGGCCGCCGGGCCTACCGGCAAACAGGCGCCGGCCGAGGTTGAGAAGCTGTTTGCCGAGGACACCCACAGTGCCTATTTGGCCTTGATTCGGGTTCTGGAGAAGAAGCAAGCCGCCGAAGAGGCCAGCGGCCGGGAACAGTATTTGTTGGGCTTGTCCTACGCGGCCATGTTGCGCAACTATGGTGCCAACGAGACCTACTTGAATCAGGGCAAGGCGCTGCTTACCCAGCTCCAAGACGATCAGCCCGAGGCTGCCGAGACCCGGAAACTGGAAGCAGCCATGCTGATTCTCAGTGACCCGGGCCAGGCGCATTCAGTACTGAAAAAACTAATTGGCAAGAACGCGAAGGATCAGGAAGCCTTCTATCTGGCCGGTTGGGCCATGGCCTATCAAAAGAAGTGGCGCAAAGCCGCTGAGCTTTTCGACCAGGCCACCGTTTTGCAACCAAACCTTGCCAAGGCCTTTCACTCCCTGGGAGATGTGGCGTCCTTGCAAGGAAACTTCGAAAATGCGGATTCTTTTTATGCCAAGAGTGCGGAGGTAGACCCTAGGCATTTGCAGTCCACGGTAGAGCGTGCCCGCATCGTCGTTGAAGTTCGTAACCAAGATAAGACTGGCGAGCAGATCCTGGCCACCGTCTTTGGTAAACAGTTTGGTAACATGGCGCCCTCTGAACAGGCCAAGGCCCATGCCCTGATGGCCACGATTCATGCCCGCCGACACGAGAAGAACAAGGTGGTGGAGCACTTGCAAAAAGCCATCAATCTGCAGCCCGACCGGGTGCAATACCTGGCCTCGCTAGGCAGTTTTTATCTGGACCTCGGCGATTTTGCCAAAGCCCAGGCTTTGTTCGAAAAGGCGCTAAAGAAGGACCCCGAAAACGTGGACGCCCGGGTGGGCAAGGGCCGCGCCATGTGGCAGGACGGCGACATCGTCAAGGCGAAGATGCTCTTGGAACAAACCGCCAAGAAAGCCAAAGCAGATCCCCGACCTACCTACCTGCTCGGCCGCATTGCCGAAGATTTGGACAAGCCGGCCGAGGCCATGAAGCTCTATCGCCAGGCCATAAAGCAATCGCCAAAATATTTGACCGCCCGGGTGGCCATTGCCCGGCTGCAGATGAAAGAGGGCAAGCTAAAGCCCGCGCTGGATGCCTTGACCAAGGCCGCCAAGATTAACCCTAAATCCGCCATTGTGCACACCGGCCTGGGCGAGATTTGGCTGGCCCAAGGCAACCGACGCCTGGCGCTCAAGGAGTTTATCGAGGCGCTTCGGCTCGATCCGGAACTGGCCTCGGCCCGCTTCCATTTGGCCACGGTTCATCGGCAGGCCGGCAAGTTGGATGCCGCCCTGGAGGAATTTGCCAAGGTGGCGACCATTGCCCCGCGATTTCCCGGATTGGTGCATGAGCAGGGACGGGTATTGTATCTGAAAGCGCAGTATGCCGAATCCTTGAAGGTCTTCGAGGAAGCGATTCGCGTCAATCCCAAAGACGACAAATTGTTTGTGGGCGCGGGCTTGGCCGCGGTTGCCCTGGCCGAACCAGCGACTGCCATTCAGTATTTTCAGTCCGCCACCGGGATTAACAGCCATAACCAAACGGCCATTTTTGAACTGGGCAAGATTTTCCAGGAGCAGAAGGATTACGACAAGGCCTTGGGCCTTTTCGAAAAGGTAGTCGAACTCGATCCTAAAGATGCCGAGGCTCATTACCACATGGGTTCTTGTTATCTCGCCCAGGAGATTATGTTCGATGCCATCGAGGAGTTCAACGCGGCCATCAAGTTACAGCCCAAACATGTCCAGGCCCTGATCGCCTTGGGTCGGGCTCAGGTCAGCCGCCAGCAATACCAAAAAGCCATCGCGCACTTCAAGCGCGTGGTCAGGGCGCGGCCCAAATTGACCGAGGTGCGCTTGGCCCTGGGCGATGCCTACATTCAACAGGGGGCGCACGCCCTGGCGCTGAAAGTGTTCAAGAGTGCTTTCGTCATTGCCCCCAAATTTCCCGGGGTGGCTTTCCGGCTGGGCCGCACCTACGATGAAATGGAACAAAAGTCCAAGGCCATCAGGTTTTACCTCAAGGCGGCCAAGGCCACTCCCACCGATCCCATGCCCTACTATTATCTGGGTCATGTCTACAAGGCCAAGAGCAAGAACAAAAAAGCGCTCAAGGCCTTTACCAAATACCTGCATTTGCGCCCTGACGCTCCCGACGCTGAAGAAGTCCGGGAAGAGATGTACTTCTTGAAGAACGAATAAACAACCAGAGACGACGAGGATTCACATGTTAGATCTCAAGATGCTTACCGACCAACCGGAGCAGCTTCGCCAACGATTGTCGGTCCGTGGTGAAGTACCCGGTTTGGACCGGTTGATGGCGCTGGCTTTGCGGCGACTGGAGTTAATCGGCGAAGTGGAAGGCCTGCGCCATGAACAGAAGCAGGCCGGGACCGAAATGAAAACCTTGGTCAAGAAAGACCCGGCAGCCGCGGCCGCGCTGAGAGAAAAACTCAAAGGCGCTTCCGCACGCCAAAAGGAACTCGATAGCGAGCTCAAAACGGCGGAGGAACAGCTCCAGCAGTTGGTGCTGCAAACCCCGAATCTTCCCCATGAGTCGGTACCGGCGGGCAAGACCGAAGCGGACAACATTCTGCTACGCACGGTGGGGACACCGCCCACGATGGCTTTTGCGGCCAAGCCCCACTGGGAAATCGGCGAAGAGCTTGGCATCCTGGATTTTACCCGCGGGGCCAAGCTTGCCGGGTCCCGCTTTACCGTGCTGCGTGGGGCCGGGGCGCGCCTAGAGATGGCCCTGATCCAATTCATGCTGGACCTGCATGCCAAAGAGCACGGCTATACCGAAATCGTGGCCCCTTTTCTGGTATTGCGCGAAATGATGGAAGGCACCGGTCAGTTACCCAAGTTTGAGGACGATGCCTTCAAGACCGTCGATCCCGAGTTGTTCCTGATTCCGACCGCCGAGGTGCCCCTGACCAACCTGCACCGAGACGAGATTCTGGACTTGGATCAACTGCCGACTAAATATGTGGCCTACACCCCCTGTTTTCGCCGGGAGGCCGGCGCCCACGGCCGCGATACCCGTGGTTTGACCCGCCAGCACCAGTTCAACAAAGTAGAACTGGTGCAGTTTGTCCCGCCGGAGCTTTCCTATGAGGCGCTGGAGAGCTTGACCGCCCATGCCGAGGAAGTGCTCAAACGCCTGGGGCTGGCCTATCGAGTAGTCACTTTATGCGCCGGCGATCTAGGGTTTTCGGCGGCCAAGACCTACGACCTGGAAGTCTGGATGCCCGGCCAAGACAAGTACCGGGAGATATCATCTTGCTCAAATTTCGAGGACTTCCAGGCCCGACGGGCCAAGATTCGTCTGCGCCGAGCCAAGGGCCAAAAGCCGGAACCGCTTCACACCATCAATGGCTCGGGCTTGGCGGTTGGGCGCACCATGGCCGCGATTTTGGAAAATTTCCAGCAAGAAGACGGCTCGGTCAAAATTCCCGAGGCCCTGGTCCCCTACACCGGCTTCGACGTCATCTCGATTTGATCTTCAAAGCGCAAGCGGTCGCCCCGGCGGGTGTCGGTGCGCGCCACCGTGCCCGCGGGTAGTTCCAGCACCCCGTCAGCTCGCGGCACCCATTTTGATAGTCGCCAAGGTTTCATCTCCCGAATCAAATGCAAGACCACTCCTTGTCGATCCACGAAGACCGCATCGAAGCGAAAACGCATAAAGCAGGAATGAATCGAAGTGCAGGGCCGGATCCACAGGGCCGCGTCCACGGCCAAACCGCTTTGACCCAACAAGCCGCGCATACGCTCGCCCAGGCGTTCGGCCACCAGCCCTTGTTTGGCCAAAACCCGATCCCTGGTGACATTGATCACTTGCACAGTTTTCATGGCCCAGAAAAGTAGCGCAAAGAGCGCGGCGGTTCAACTCTGCGCCGAAATCTTGCCGCCTTGGCAAAAGGCGCTGTATGATCGTGGTTTGGAGATCGAATGAGCAAAGAAGGGCCCAAGACTTCCTGGCCCACGCTGGGAGATGGTGTCGATCTGGATGCGGATACCATCGCCTCCCGGGAGGAGACCGTCGTAGCCGGGGAGGAGCGAGAGCTTGCGCCTGGCTCGCGGGCGGGCCGATACTTGATTCTGGATCGGATTGGCCGCGGGGGCATGGGCGTGGTGTACCAGGCCTACGATCCAGAGTTGGATCGCAGGATTGCCTTGAAGGTGCTGCGCGTCGCCGGGGGAGCGGGGACGGTCGGGCAGCGGGCCCGAGAGCGCTTACTGCGCGAGGCCAAGGCCTTGGCGCAATTGTCGCATCCCAACGTGGTCTCGGCCTATGACGTGGGTACTCTGGGCCAGGATGTGTTCGTGGCCATGGAACTGGTGGAAGGCCAGACTCTCAAGAAATGGATCCGGGCGGAAAAGCCCTCGGAGTGGCAGCGGGTGAAAGTGCTGTTGGCGGCCGGCAGGGGCTTGATGGCGGCGCACGAGGCGGGTCTGATCCATCGGGACATTAAACCGGACAATATCATTGTGGGCCGCGACGGCCGGGTGCGGGTGCTGGATTTCGGCCTGGCGCGGGCGGCGACCGGCGAGGCGGACGAGAGCCAGAGCGCGGCCCCGGGTGCGGAGCCGCGCTTGAGCGGGGAGTTGAATTCCGAGGGAAGTTTTCTCGGCACCCCGATAAGTCTGGCGGGGGCCGTGGTAGGCACACCAGGATACATGGCGCCGGAACAGTACCAGGGCATCGCGGTGGATGAGAAGACGGACCAGTACAGTTTCTGTGTGACTCTACACGAGGCGTTGGTTGGCAAGCGGCCTTTTACCGCCCGCCGATATGGGGAGCTCAAGCAAAAGGTGATGCAGGGCACAATGGATTCGTCTCTGGCGGAAGCGAAAATGCGGGCGCGCTACCGGCGGATCGTTTTGCGGGGACTCAAGGTAGACAAAGACCAACGCTACCAGTCGATGGCGCAGTTGTTGGCAGAGCTTTCGGTGGATCCGCGGGCCCAACGCCGCCGCTGGCTGGGCAGCGTGGCCGTGCTGTTGCTGGTGACGGCCAGTTTCGCCGGCGCCTACCTCTTGCAAGCGAGAAAGCAGCGCTTGTGTGCCGGCGGGGAAGAACGGCTGGCCGGGGTGTGGGACGATCCGATGCGGGCCCGGGTTAAAGAAAGTTTCCTCGCCAGCGATCGGCCCTATGCCAAGGATTCTTTCACCCGGGTGGAAAAGATCCTCAATGCCCTGGCTGCCGATTGGGTGGCCATGCACCGGGATTCGTGTGAGGCAACCCAGCTCCGCGGCGAGCAATCGGAAGGGCTGCTGGATTTACGTACCCGCTGTCTGGACCGGCGATTGGGGGAGATGGGGGCATTGACCAACTTGTTCGCCGACCAGGCCGATGGCGAGGTGGTGGCCAAGGCGGTTCAGGCGGCCCATTCCCTGGGTACGCTGGATGCCTGTGCCGACACCGAGGCTTTGACCGCCCTGGTATCGCCGCCCCGAGATCCGGCGCTACGGGATCGGGTAAACAAGTTACGTGCTGATCTGGATCGGGCCCGGGCCTTGGAGAAAGCCGGCAAGTACCAAGAAGGATTAGAACAGGCAGTCGCCATTGCCACCGCTGCCGCCGATACCGGCTACGCCGCTTTGCGCGCCGAGGCCTTGTTCGCACTCGGCACCTTGCAGGCGAGGACGGCCCAAAGCGATCAGGCCGAGGCAAGTTTGCAAGCGGCCATTCAAAACGCGGCCGAGGCTAAGGATGACAAACTGATGGCGCAGGCGGCCACGGCCTTGGTATACGTCCTGGGTTACCACCAGGCCCGCCACCGCAAAGCGATGGACCTGGGCCTGCTGGCCGCGGCCATGGTCACCCGCGCTGGCAACCCGGCAAATCTGCGCGCCGACCTGGAAAAAAACCTGGGTATTGTGTTGACCGGCCAGCGAAAATTCGATGAGGCGCGCGCGCATCTGGAAAAGGCGCTGGCAGTAAGCGAAGTCAAAGCTGACTCCGCTCAGCCCGAGATCGCCGGCATTCTCAACAATCTGGGCAATGCCATGTTTTTCCAAGGCAAGCTTCCGGAAGCCGGGCAGTATTACCGCCGGGCCATCGAGATCTGGAAACGCTCGCTGGGCAGCCGGCATCCAGAGCTGGCTTTGTCCACCAACAACCTGGGCAGTGTGTTGCACAAGCAAGGCAAATACCAACAGGCTCTGGTCCATTACGAAGCCGCCCTGGCCATCTGGCTGGCCGCGCTCGGCGATCAACATCCGCGGGTGGCCATGGTGTCGAACAACCTGGGGGTGCTTTACAATCATCTGCATCGTTACCAGGAGGGTCTCAGCCATTGCCAGCGGGCAGTCACAGCCGGTGAGGCCAGCATGGCGCCCGACCATCCCAATCATGCCTACCATTTGACCTGCCTGGCCGATGCCCTGGTCGGGCTGGCACGTTCTCCCGAGGCCATTGCCCCCTACCAGCGCGCCCTGGCCCTATGGGAAAGCTCGACCGCCGATGAAAACACTTTGGCCGAGACCCGCTTTGCCCTGGCCCGCACCCTGTGGGCCTCCGGCAAGAATCGCCCGCATGCCCTGATCTTGGCCCGCAAAGCCCAGCAAAGCTATGCCCAAGCCGGCGAACAGAAAAAAGTCGAGTTGGCAAAGATCAAATCCTGGCTGCGGAATAAGTGAGACAAGATTCAGGTCTTGGAATTTCGGTTGGGGATGTTTATGGTGGGGCGCAGGAGGTTTGAAATATGAGTACCAAGGACAATCTCAGACCGTTTCCCTTGTTTGTAGACGGATGCCACAACCGGCAAGATGCCGAGGCCTGGTTGCGGGGCCAGCCGGAGGAGGTGCAGCGGGTTACCTGGGTGGACGCCGAAGGCAATTTGATGCAGCGGCCGGTGGTGGAGGACGGGACCTATGTGGATCCGAGCGCCTTGCTCATCGGGGGCATGATTTTGCGCCCGGGGAGCTATGTGGGGCCGCAGGCCGTGGTTCGGCTGGATGAAAACAATGTGCCCGCACCCATGATCCTGGGCGTGGAGAGCAACATCCAGGATTTTGCGCTGGTCCATTCCCACACTACCCGCATTGGTGATCGCGTGATTGTGGCCCATCATGCCGTGGTGCACGGAGCCGTGGTAGAGGACGATGCGGCCCTGTATATCCAAGCGGTGGCCGACGGTGGTGGTACCGTGATCGGTCAGGGCAGTTTTCTCAATCAGGGCGCCTACGTGGGCAAGGGCATTAAGATTCCGCCCCAACGACATGTGCCGCCGGGAGCCAAGATACTGACCCAGTCAGAAGCGGACGCGCTTGGTCCGGTACCGGAACAAATCGAAGCGATTCGGCTCCACGTCCTGGAACTCAACCGCCTGCACGTCCAGCGACATCTGAAACTTTCCCGATAAGTTGGTCGGACCGCTCAGGTCCAGGAGGTGGGCTGGCCAGTGGTCTCTAGTACGGAGCGCCACAGCTCGCCCTTGGGATCGACCAGTTTGCGGCCGGAGGTGGCTTCGCCCAAGGGCACGTGGGTGAAAACATTGTGCCACAAGCCAACCAGGATGCCGGTGCAGCCGCTCATACCGGCGTGAACAGCATTCAGGTCCAGGGTGGCACAAAAGAGAGAATCGTTGGGGTTGGCCGGGGCGGAACGAATCAGGTAGCTGGGATCGATGTACTTGAGGCTATGCTCGATTTGCTGTGACTTGAGCACTTGGCTGATGCGATCCTTGAGATACAGGCCGACGTCCTCCAGACGAACATTGCCCGAAGCATCGAAACTTTCCTTGTCGCTAAGCAGAAGATCTTGCCCGGCTCCTTCCGCGACCACAATGACCGCGTGGCCGCGGGTGAGCAAACGGTCTTTGAGCCAGGGAATCAGACCCTTCTTGCCTTTCAAGCTGAAAGGCACCTCGGGGATCAACACACAGTTGACGTCCGGTTCGGCCAGGGCGGCGGTGGCGGCAATGTAGCCCGAATGGCGGCCCATTAATTTGACCATGCCGATGCCGTGCAGGGCGCCGGCGGCTTCCACGTGAGCCGCTCGAATGGCGTCGATGGCAATGGAAAAGGCGGTTTCAAAACCAAAAGTTTTTTTCACCAGCTGCACGTCATTGTCGATGGTTTTGGGAATGCCGATGATGGAAATCTTGAGGCCGCGTTTGGATATTTCCTCTTGGATTCTTTGGGCGCCCCGTAGGGTGCCGTCGCCGCCGATGGTGAAGAGAATGCTGATACCCATGCGGTCGAGGGCATCGACCATGCTTTCTGGGTCTTGGGGTCCGCGCGAAGAGCCCAGGATGGTGCCACCGTCATGATGAATGTCCTTGACCACCACGGGGTCGAGATCCAACACGTCATGACCGGCTTCGGGGACCAGGCCGGCGAAACCGAAACGGAAGCCATGGATTCGGCTGACGCCATAATGATAGTGCAGCTCCATGACCAGGGCGCGGATGACGTTGTTGATGCCGGGGCACAGGCCACCGCAGGTGACAATCCCGACCCTGGTTTTCGACGGATCGAAATAGATGAATTTGCGGGGGCCGGCCCGTTCGAAAGATAGCGGCAGAGACTCTGGTTCTTCGGCGCGACATTTTTGGCAGCCACGCAAGGTGGCGTCATAAAGAACGCGGTCGTCGTCCGGCACAAAACTACTGTCGTGATCGTCGGCCTCGGTCGATATGCGTAGCGGCGAATGGACCTTGGCCGGACCAAGTCGCGGGATGGTTAAATCCATGTTTCTTACCCTTTCCACTCCCACCCCTTCCCCCAACGGCTTGCTGGCTCCGAAAGTTTCCTTTACTTCAACTCTTGAAACTCCGCCCGGCGATTGCTGCTCCAGGCCTCTTCGGTGCCGGACGGATTGGCCGGCTGTTCTTCGCCGTAAGAGATGATATCGATACGGGTGGGATTCACGCCCATCTTTACCAGGTAGCTTCGCACCGATTGTGCGCGCCGCTCGCCCAGGGACAAATTGTATTCGGTCGAACCCCGCTCGTCGCAATGGCCGGCCACCTGCACGCGCGCCTGCTGGTGAATGCCCAGGTATTCGGCGTTGTTGCCCAGCGCTTGGCGGGCCTCGTCAGACAAGGTCGCTTGATCGAAGCCGAAAAAGACCGTGACCATGGCGGCCGGGCCCGCGGGTTTTTCCTCGACCTCGATTTCGCGGGCCACCGGTTCCGCTTGCGTCTTGGCTTGTTCCAGGCGCAAGCGTTCTTCCTCTTTGCGTTTTTGCTCGCATTCTTGCCGGGCTTTTTCCGCCAGTCCTTGGGCGGCCAACAAGGCGGTTTTGGCTTCTTCGTAGCGTTCTTCCTTGAGCAAGGCCCGCGCCTTGTCCATCATGGTCTTGGCGGCCTGGTAGGTCTCCGGGGCGCAGTCTTTGCTTTGCTCGATGTCGCTCATGGAGTTTTCGGCGGCGTCAATCTCCGGTTGGGGTATGTTCTTGGGACAGGCGGCAAACAGAAGTGCCGAGACCGACCAGCAAAGCAAGCAAAGCCATTGTTTTTTCATTTTTACACTCCTACCTTATAAACGTGTTGTAGGCGGACATTACTTAGCCTGGCCCTTGCGTTCGATCCAGGGGCCCCATTCTGGCGTGGTGTACTCACCCTTCTTGCGAGATATCAGGCGTTGGTTGTTGCCGTCGGCATTCATGATGTAGAGCTTGGATTCTCCGGTGCGGGTCGAGGAGAACACCACCAAGTTGCCGTCTGGGCTGTAGCTGGGATGTTCGTTGTTGCCCTGGTCTTGGCTCAGACGGACGATTTCCCCGGACGCGGGTTGGATGCGAAAAATGTCGTAAACCAGGCGTTCATCGCGGGCGTTGAACAGAATCCAATCGCCGCGCGGTGACCAGTTCGGGGTTTGGTTATAGTTGCCGCGGAAGGTCAGTCGCTTGGGTGTCGACCCGTCCTGGTTCATGACGTAAATCTGCGGATTGCCGGAGCGTTCGGACACAAAAGCGATTCGCTTGGCATCCGGAGACCAAGTCGCCGAGCTGTCGATGGCCCAGTCCCTGGTCAGCCGACGCGGGTTGGCGCCGTCAACGCCAATGGCGTAAATCTCCGAATTGTCGTCTTTGCTCAAAGTCAAGGCCACCCGTTTGCCGAGGGGAGAAGCCGCGGCGCCGATATTTAAACCCGAGGCTTTGCTTACCACCCGGCTCTTTTTTGTTTTAAGGTCATAGCGGTACAGATGGGGCCCACCCTTCAGGTAGGAAGAGAAGTAGATGCTTTGGCCCTTGGCGCCCCAGGCCGGTAACAAGTTGATGGTGCCGTTGCGAATCAGGCAGCGCTCGTTGTGCCCGTCGAAATCCATGACGCAAACTTCCTTGGTGCCTTGCTTGTTCCGTTTGGCGAAAACGATACGGGTAAAGAAGATGCTTGGTGAACCGGTGAAATGACGAACGATGGCGTCGGCGAACTTGTGTGCCATGGTTCGAACGGCCTTGGGTCGGCCCTTGTATTTTTTGTGCAGTAGCTCTTTTCCCGAGGCTACGTCGAATAGATGGCAATCCATGGTCAGCTCATTGCCGCTCCGATGCAGGCCCACTTTGATCAGTCCTTCGGCGCCTACGTTGAGCCAGTCGGCAAAATTGATGGAGGCACCACTGAGCCCCTCGCGCTTGGGATCGGCCAGAAAGGAACGCGGATCGAGCAACTTGAACACGCCCACGATGCCCAGGTCCGAGCGCATGGCGGCGGTGGCGTTTTCGACCAAATCCTTGTTGCCCCCACCCAAATCTTTGCAATCAGGAATGGCCAGGGGATAGGCGCGGAAATTGGGGTCGAAAAAATCGAGCGCGCCTCGGGCCAGGGCGGCAGCCGGCAAAAGTAAAAAGATCCAAATCACAAGGGTTTTTCTCATGGTTGCTGTGCTTCCTTTTCTGGTACCGGTTCGAACTACAAGGACCGGCATGTTAACACGGGCGCGGGTCCTGTCAATCTTTACATTGACCGGGCATAGAAGTTCATCGGCAGCCCTCCCGAGGCATATTCATCGGCCAGTTCCGCCGGGGGCGGCGGAAATGGCGCCGAACGCCGAATCGCTGCCTCAATGGCCGAATCAAAAAGATCGTTGCCGGAACGTTTCTCGAAGGTCAAGTCCCGAATGGCGCCGGCGCGGTTCAAGGTGATGAGGACCCGGGCCTGGAGAAACATACGCTCCCGGGGGGGAATAACCTCGGGAATAGAGTATTCGGTTTTGATGGCCTTGAAAATCTTGGTCTCGTACTCATCACCCAGGCGTCCGATCAAGGCATTGCCGTTCTCGACGCCATCGGGCGAGCCCTCTGGATCTTCGAGCTCTTTGCCGCCGCCTTCCTGGGTGAGACTGGCCAGGGCCGCGTTGATGTCTTTGCTGTAGTCCTTGTTTGTTTTTGTCGCCGCGCGCTTTTGTTTGGCATCGGCCGCGCTCGGGGTTTTCGACCGAAGCTCCTTGGCCGCTGCGGCTCGAGGTGCGGGCAGCTTACGCGGTAGATGTTTTGGGTCTCTGGGTTTGCCTTTGCGCAGCAAGGCGGTGATGCGGGAGCGCTGTTCGGTGTGGGAGTTCTCCCGCAGCCAGCCGCCGATCACCAGCAGCAGGACCAAGCCCACATGCAGGCCCGCCGATCCCAGGATGGCGATCCACACCCGGGGTTGGGGACGGAGGTAAGCGTAAGAGTTCGGTACAGCCATATTGTCTACCGACGATCCAATAAGCCCGAAGGTCTGATCAATTCCGCTCGGGCGGAGGCGGCTCGGTGAGCATGCCCACTTGTTCGATTCCGGCGCGGCGCAGCACGGCCATGACGTCTACCACGAAGCCGTAGTCCAGGCTGCGATCGGCCTGTAAGTCGATTTTTTTTTCTTTTTTCAGCTTTTCGTTGTGGATCAGCTTGGCTTCCAAATCCTCCCGGCTTACCTCGGTTTTGCCAAGAAATATCTTCCGCTGCTTGTCCAGGCTCAAGATAATGGGCTGTTCGTTTTTGTTTTCGAGTAATTGGGCATGGGTTTGCGGCAAATCCACTTCGACGCCCTGCTGCATTAATGGGGCCGTCACCATGAAGATAATCAACAACACCAGCATCACATCCACCATGGGCGTGACGTTGATCTCGCTCATGGTGGTATCGGAGGCATTGGGACTGGTGTTCATGGACATAGCGGGTGCCCTCGTCTACTTCAAAAAGTGTCGCTTGACGATATTGAGGAAATCCATGGAGAAATTGTCCATTTCGCTGTAGAGGACCTTGACCCGGCGCACAAAGTAGTTGTAGGCCATCACCGCGGGAATGGCGGCAAACAGGCCCGCCGCGGTTGCGATCAAGGCATGTGAGATACCAGGTCCCACCGCCTCTAAGGTGGCGGTACCGGGCCGGATTTCAATAAAGGCCTTCATGATGCCCACCACGGTACCGAACAAGCCGATGAAGGGCGCCGACGATCCGGTGGTGGCCAAGAAGGGTACCAAGCTCTCCATGTTGGTCAACTCGGTCAGGCTTGCCCGGCGCAAGGATCGTTGTACATTTTCGATGCCGCCCATGGCGTCGTACATTTCACCGCCCGCCTCGCCGGCGACTTGGGTCTTTTTCAGCTTGCCCAACTCTATGTATCCAGCCCGAAATACTTGACTGATCGGGCTCTTTTGCAAATTGTCCGATACCTTGTAGATGGCGTCGAGTCGCTTGGAACTCCAGAAGGCCTCCAGAAACTCAATCGACTGAATTTGGGCTTTCCTGAGGTTGCGCCACTTGAAGTAAATGATGCCCCAGCAGCCGGCCGACATGGCCAGTAAAATGATGAGCACCATGATGACAATAGGCTCCAGGATGGGGTTGAGCCACTTGACCAGCTGAATCATGGCGCTGTCAGACGATTGACCAGCGAGATGCAGTAACAGACTCTCAAACATGCAAGCCTCCCTAGTTGGAAACTCCTTCAGTACTTATCACAACGCCTCGCCGGCGTGCAACATTCCCTCTGGGGTTCTCCGAGTGGGAATGGCTCCCACCTTGGTTTCTGCCCTCCGTGGCGGGAGGGAAAATCGAGGCCACATTCTTGACAGTGGTCTGGTTTTCATCAGAGTATGTAAGACAAAGAATATCTATTGCTTTTTTAAGCTTGGGTTAAGGAGTGACGCATGAAAAGTCCGTACCTTACGGTTTCATTAATGTTGTGGTTGGGCATGGCTGGTATGTGGGGCGCTTGCGGCGATTCGGAAGAACCGCAGGGCTGTCGAGAAGGGGATGGTGCCAGTCTGGTAATGACGCTCAGTCCGGCGACGGGAGCTGTGTACGCCGACGGGACCGCCACCTTCAGCGTCAGCATTTTCGGCAAGGACACCGAGTGTCAGCCCTTGCCGGCCGGTTCCGAAATCGAGCTGCGCATCATCGAAGCCTCCGAGGAAGGGGTCGGCGTGTTTGTCACCAACGACGATACCACCCTGGTGGTCAAGACCGGCGCTTTGGGGACCAGCACCCTGGTCAAGAGTGCCAAAGCGGGTACGGCCAAGGTTTCTGCCTTCAGCGCGGAATATAACTTGACCGCAACTCCGGTCGAGCTCAATTTCTCGATCCCGCCCGCCAGCGGTCAGTGCGCGGTCTCCTTGGCCGTGGATCCCTCGGTTATCGTGCCGGATGGGGCGTCTACCTCTAGCGCAACGGCCACCTTGGTCAGCGATGCCGGGGGCCTCATGCCAGACGGCACCGAGGTGAGATTCACCACTACCTTGGGCAAATTCGTCGAGAGTGGCCAGACCGAACATACCACCACCAGTGTCAACAGCATTGCTACTGCCACTCTGCAGAGTGAGTTGCTCACTGAAGACTCCTCGGCGGAAGTGACGGTGACCTTTGTCTGTGACAGCGGCGAGCAAAAATCCAACGACCAGACCGTGCGCTTCGGATTGTCGGACGAGCCGGTAGTCAATCTCAGGGCTTCGTCCAACGAGGTGCTGGCCGACAACGTCTCCACCGTGGACCTGACCGCCGAGGTTTTCTTGGTCGGTGGCACCAAGGCCGGTGCCGATGTGGAAGTCGATTTTGTCACCGACCTGGGCTACTTCAAGGAGTCTGGAAATCAGCAACTTTACACGGCTCTGACCGATGCCGATGGCGTGGCGGTGGCAACTTTCCAAGGCGGTTCCGAGCAAGGCATGGCCACCGTGTCGGCCGGCGTTTTTGTCGATCAGATCCAAGCTTCAGACGATGTGGAAATCAACGTGCGCGCCCTGGGCGCGGTAGGATGGGTCTCGTCCACGCCGGAAAAGCTGGGGGTCAAGGGCTCGGGCCGCAACGAATCAAGCAACATTATCTTTCAGTTGCTGGATTCGGCCAACCAGCCCATGACCGCCGGAGTCCTGGTCGAATTCTCCACCTCGGATGCTCCCGGGGTAGGGCTCGACCCGCTCACCGCCCGTACCGATAGCCTAGGTTTTGTTGACACCAACCTGAGTTCGGGTTTCGATGCCACCTCGGTTACGGTCAAGGCAACGGCCCATGTCGGCTCCAAGACGATTGTTGGCGAATCACCTTCCCTGGCCATCGTGGGTGCCAAACCCAGCGGCACCTATTTTGACTTCGTTTGCGAACAGCTCAACGTAGGCGGTTTCAGGATCATCGGCGCCGAGGTGGCTTGCACGGCTTATCTGGCCGACCGGCATTCGCATATCGTTGGTTTTGCCACCAGTGTCTTATTTAAGGTGGAGGCCGGTGCCATCGACGGCACCGCTCAGACGCCAGACGAAGGCGTAAATATCGGCGTGGCCTCAACCTTTATGCGCACCCAGGATCCGAAACCGCCCGACGTACCCGCCATTGCCAACGAGCCTTTCATTGGTTCGGCCAACCCCCGCGATGGATTGGTCACGGTCATTGCCTACACCACCGGCGAGGAGGGTTTCACCGATCTCAATGGCAACAGCCAGTACGATGTCGGCGAAGATTTCGACGACCTGGGCGAGCCATTTGTCGATGCCAACGACAACGGGACCTTTGAACCTGGTGAAAAGTTCAAAGACGCCAATGAAAGCGGTTCCTACGACGGACCGAATGGAGTCTGGGATTCGGATACTCTCATCTGGGATCAGACCTGGATTTTGTGGACCGGTCCGGTGGCGGTGGGCGATCCGGCCACCGACTGCGGCAACATGCCCGGAGACCGGTACAGCGTTTTGTGCCCCCCGGATTTCAACAGCGACATGATTCGGGTGAACCAAGTTCGTGAATTTCGGTGGGAGATCAAAGATGCTCGCCTCAATCCCATCAACTCGACTCTGGACCTGGACGTGAAAGTTGACGGCAGTGGGACGAGAGGAGCGAGTTCTCCCTTGCTGCCTTTCCGGGCCTCGGACACTATCGGCGGTGATTGGGCCAATGGGGGTGGATTCTGGGGCACGGTTCTTGTGGTCGGGGCCAGTAGCGCCAGCGCGGCTCCGGAACCAGGATCGGTCACGCTTGAATTTTCTTGGAAAGATTCGCCGGGAATCGGCGACACTTTTGAATCGAGCCTAACCTCCATGGGCCTTTTCGAGTAAAACTCCCCTTTTTATTCCATTTCCCCTCATTTCCTGTTCCTGTTTGACAAAAAAATTACATTTGTGCAGACTCGACCCGGAAAGAGGCACAATAAGCAATTAAAGGTCATCTAACGCCTTTTTGGATGAAGTAAATGGCCTGCTAGATTCCGAAAAATGAAACGTAAGACGGGAGGATAAAATGGGGAAACTTTTGTGGCCAATTTGCTTTTACTGTCTATTTGTTTTGTCTGGTTGTCCCGAAGTGGAAAATTCTGGTTGCTCATCCGACAGTGACTGCTTAGATACGCAACTTTGTTTGGACAATTATTGTCAGTGCAAAGAAG
>JAUVBB010000584.1 GCA_030591445.1 Deltaproteobacteria bacterium
TGATGTGGCTGAGCAATCGCGGCGGCAAAGGGGGACAAGACGATGAGTGAGTCCCAAATGCTTAGCGGTCGGGTACGTTTTTTCACACCCGGTACCTTGGTATTGGTAGCGGTGATGGCGGTGGGCTATGGCTTTGGTCTGGCCCGACTGCTTACCGGCTTGGGTCCGGTGACCAACCTGAGCAATGCCTATCCCTGGGGCATCTGGATTGCCATCGATGTGGCCTCCGGCGTGGCCCTGGCCGCGGGTGGTTTTACGGTGGCGGCGCTGGTGCATATTTTTGGCCGCAAGCGCTACCACGCGCTGGAGCGACCGGCTTTGCTCACCGCCTGGTTGGGCTACAGCCTGGTTGCCATCGGCTTGCTGTTCGACCTGGGCCGCTACTACAACGTCTGGCATCCGCTGGTTTACTGGCAAGGCAACTCGGTTCTGTTTGAAGTGGGCATGTGCGTGATGTTCTACCTGATGGTGCTGACGGTCGAGTTTGCCCCGACCTTGCTCTCCGGTTTGCTCCAGCATATCGAAGCTGGGCACTGGTGGGTGCGACCGATTCGCGCGCTCAAAGGCTTGCTGGGCGTTTTGCAGGTCGTGGTGCGCCGGGTGTTGCCAATTTTCCTGGTCGCCGGGGTCGTACTTTCCTTCATGCATCAGTCCTCGCTGGGCACCTTGATGTTGATTGCGCCCACCAAGGTGAGCCCCTTGTGGTACACGCCTATTCTACCGATTTTGTTCCTGCTCTCGGCCATCATGGTCGGATTCCCGGTGGTGATCTTCGAGTCGATCGCGGCCAGCAAGGCTTTCGGTCGTAAATCAGAGATGGAGATCCTGACCCCCTTGTCGAAAATCCTGCCTTGGATCATCGGCACCTACGGGCTGGTCAAGTTTGGCGACTTGTTCCTACGGCAAGATCTGTCCGTGTTCTGGCTTGATGCCGGCGACACCGTAGCCTGGTTGCTGGAGGTAGGTATCGGCATCTTGATTCCTTTTGGGATGCTTATGCAAAAGACAGTCCGCCGATCCCAGCGCTGGTTGTTTATCGCGGTCAGCATGGTCATCGTCGGCTTGGTGCTCAACCGAATTAACGTTTTCTTGGTGGGCTACCATCCGTCTTTCGGAGAGCAGGGCTACTTCCCCGCTTTTGGCGAGATTGCGCTCACCGCTGGTCTGCTTGCCACCTTGGTTTTCATCTACCGTTTCTTCGCGCTTTATTTTCCAGTTTTGCCCGCCGAAGAAGGCGAACAGCCGACGCAGCCGGTTTTGGCCAAAACCAAACTGGCACCGGCCTGGGCCTGGGTGGCACGTGGTCTGGCCGCCCTGATGCTGCTGGGCTTTATTCTGATATACAGCGGTGTACATTTCGATGCGCTGGAAAGTACCCAACAGAGCTTTCGGGAGCTGTCCTTCCGCGCTGACAAAGCGGCCCATCCGGCCCATGATCCGATCGCCATCCCAGAACCGGTCTCTTTCTCTTCGGAAACCATGCCGGCCCTGATCTGGATCGATCGCAAGCTGACCAACGAGCGAGTGGATGACTACGAACCGGTGCGTTTCATGCACAAGGCCCACGCCACTCGCATTGGCGGGGACTGCTCAATATGTCATCACCGAGAGCAAACCGGGCCCGATGATCGGGTTGGCCGTCGCATCGATACCACCGATCTGGACCAGGCCCGGCCGGCCTCCTGCGTGGCCTGTCACCAGCAGCCCAACGAAGCCGATCACGTGACCCGGCCCGGGCTCAAAGGCGCCTATCATCGCCAATGCATCGGTTGTCATGAGCAAAGCTCGAAGGCCGCGCCGACCGACTGCAATGCTTGTCATCACCGCCGGGTACCGGATCATGCCGAGCTCATCAAACTCAGTGGCAAGCCCGAGCCGCGCCAGTTGACGGCCCGTTGCCTGGAGTGCCACGCCGAACAAGGCCAACAGGTTTTGCATACCGCCCATTGGAACTGGGCCGGGCCTTCGCCCTACACCGTGGGCCAGGAGCACCGCTCCGACCTGGGCAAGCATGCCGTGTTCAACAACTATTGCATTCACGTGGGCTCTAACATCGCGCGTTGTACCCAGTGTCATGTGGGTTATGGCTGGGTCGACGACGATTTTGATTTTCACGATCCCAATAATATTGACTGTCTGGTTTGCCATGACACCACCGATACCTATCGCAAGGCCGCGCCCAACGGCGGCATGCCCAAAGAGTCGGTCAACCTGGTGCAGGTGGCCGAAAATGTGGGCCGCCCCTCGCGGGATACCTGCGGGCGTTGCCACTTCTATGGCGGCGGCGGGGCCAACGTGAAACACGGCGATCTGGAGCCGGCCTTGTTTGATCCCTCACCCGAGCTTGATGTCCACATGGGCAAGCACGACATGCGTTGTCAGGATTGTCATACCACCACCAAACATCGCATTGCCGGCCAGTGTTCGGCCATTCCCACCAGCGAAGGCCGGGTTACCTGCCAGCAATGCCACGGCGACAAGCCCCATGCCTTGAACGACCCGCTGGGCTTCCACCTCGACCGGCACGCGGACTCGGTGGCCTGCCAGGTTTGTCATATTCCTACTTTCGCTCGCGAAACCCCGACCAAGGTCTTTTGGGACTGGTCGCAAGCCGGCAAGGATCTGCCCCAAGAGAAGGACCAATACGGCATGCCGACTTTCCTCAAGAAGAAAGGCACCTTCGCCTGGGCCAAAGACAAAGATCCTTGCTATCTGTGGTCCAATGGCAAGCACCAGCGTTATCTGCTGGGCGATCGCCTGAGCGACGAAGAAGCGCCGGTGCTCAACCAGCCGGGCGGTTCCTTTGCCGATCCCAGCGCGCGTATTTCCGCCTTCAAGTGCTACGCTGGCTTACAGCCCATGGACGCCGAACGCCGCGTGCTGGCGGTACCCAACCTGTGGCAAGGCTTCTGGAAGCACCTCGATTGGGACAAGGCAGTGCGCGATGGCATGGCCGCCGTCGGGTTGGAGTACTCCGGCAAGTTGGGTTTCATCAAAACCCGCATGTATTGGGCCATCAACCACGAAGTAGTACCCAAGGAAAAAGCCTTGCACTGTGCCGATTGTCACCAGAAA
>JAUVBB010000149.1 GCA_030591445.1 Deltaproteobacteria bacterium
AATCCCGCGGATGGTCGATGTCGGCGTCGGCCGGCAAACTTTCGTCTGCCTGTTGCAGGCTGAAACTTCGCACTTGGCCATGACAGGCGCTGGTGGCGCAGCTCTGGCTGAGAATCGGATGGATGCTGTTGCCGAACACCACCGGGTCGGGAATCTCTTGCCAAGCCGGCAAACTTTGCTCTCCCGGATCGACGGTCCCGCAGCCGAGGAGCGGGGCACACACCACGACCAAGACCAGGCACAAGAGGAATGACGTCCGACTCACCGCAGCACCTCGAAACAAAAGGAAATAGGTACAGAAAAATCATAGTCGCCCGAGCCCGGCTCTGTCAATTGCAAGCTGCCCCAAAAGCCCATAAAGTTTGAAGGGATTTGAAACCGCCGGCGATTTTTGTTGTCCTAAGTTTGGTGAAAATGAATCAATGGCTTCGATGGCAAGTATATGTATCTAGAAGAACACAACTTCCATTAAGGAGAGCACCATGCAGCGCATTTGGGTTTGGCTGGCAGCGGCCTGGTTGGTAGTGGGGGCGGGGGCAGCAGAGGCAGGGTCGATACCGGATGCGCTGCGGGCCATGGCGCGCGGAGATTTCAGCAAAGCTATCTCGCAACTCGGTGGTCAAACCGGCACAGAGGCGAAAGTATTGCGGGCGCGGGCTTATTTTTTGGCCAAGCAATACCGGCAGGCCGAAGCTCTCTATCGTCAGGTCATCAAGCAGGAAGCGGCCGGCTCGGCATTGGGGCGAAAGGCCCGGTTCGGGCTGGCCGAGTGTCATGCGAGTGGGCACCGTTTCAAGCAGGCCGAGGCGCTGTTTTCTCGCGTTCTTGACGAGCTGACGGCAAAAGAGCGTCGGGAAAAGATTGCTAAACGATACATACTCCTGGGCGACGAGAATCTGGATCCGCCAGACGAGCAAAGGGTGGCCGATCCCGGCCGGGCTCAGCGTTTCTTCCAAGCCGCCCTGGAGTTGGGCATAGAGGGGAAGTTGGCCGAGGCAACCCAACTCAAGGTCGGCCAATGCTTGCGGCGGCAGAAGAATTTCCCGCAAGCAGCCCGCCATTTCGAAGCTCTGGTTCAAGCCAAGGAGCCATTCTTGCGGGCGGCAGAGGCGGTCTTCTGGGCCGGCAGATCCTGGTTGGATGTTCGCAGCGGTGCGGCGGCTAGGCGTAACCTGCGTAAGCTGGCAGCTTTGTACCCGCGATCGTCCTTGGTGCCGGAGGCAGATTTTCTGCTCTCTCGCAGCTACGGCATGCCTAAGCCAGCAAACGGCGTCGAATTGCTAAGGGGCAGCCAGGCTCTGCGTAATTACATTCAGCATCATCCCAAGGGCAAAATGGTAGAGCAGGCGCGTCTGGAAATCGCGCTGGCCCCCTCGCTGCTCAAGCGCAGAGCCGAGGCCGAAGACGAACTGCGGGCTTATATCAAAGCCGGCGGACCCGAGGACAATCTGGCCCAGGCGCGCTTTGAGTTGGGTGCCTGCCTGGCCGGCCAAACCCGATATGCCGATGCGGTAAAGGCTTGGCAAAGTTATTTGCAACATCATCCTGCTCATGGCAAGTGGTTGCAAGCGCGGCAAGGCATCGAGGATATGATCTTCAAGGAAGCCGAGGCTGCCGAGCAGAAAGAGAACTGGGTGCAGGCGGCCCAGTTGTTTGCCCGCTATGCCGAGGTCTACCCAGCCAGTTCACGTACCGCGCACGCGCTTTTGCGCGGAGGCCGGGCATTGGCAGAGCAAGAAAAGCCGGCTGCCGCCTTGAAGCGTTATCGCTTTCTGACCGGGAAGTTTCCCGACTCTCCCTGGGCTGGCGAGGCTTGGTTGGCCATTGGGATCTTGCTAGAGGAGAGACGCGCGGATTTTCAGGCGGCGCGCAAGGCATACCAGAAGGCGTCTAAGGGAAAGAAGGACAAAGCCGCAAGACTGGCGCTGGTTAGAATCGCGGCGCTTGACGCTCCCTCGTTGACCGTGGAAGCACCCGCAAACTTCCGCGCGGGGCAGGACCCCTTCATTACTTGGCATGTGCGTAATCTGGAGTCGGTGAAGATTCGTTTGTTTCGTATCGAGGCCGAGGATTTCTTTCGCAACCGCTATCGCATGGGCGAAGTGACCGATCTGGACATTGCCCTGTGCGCACCCGATCGCGACTGGAACGTGCCGGTGGCCGGCTACCAAAAATTCCAGCGCATCAAGCAGAAGGTTCCGCTGGCAATCAAGCGCCCGGGTCTGTATCTGCTTGATCTGGCCGCCGGTGATTTGCAGGCCACCACGGCCGTGCTGGTGACCGACCTGGGTGTGATGGTCAAGGCGACGCCGGGAGATGTATTTGTGTTCGCCCAGGACTTACCGCGGCTGCGCTCTGCCCGGGACGCCCAAGTTATTGTCGCCGCCGATAACGGAGTTTTGCTTGAAGGCCAGACTGGCGCCGATGGTGTCTACCGGGCCAAACTGCCCGAGGATGTGGGTTCGGAAGACCTGCAGGTATTTGCCTCCTGGCAAGGACATCTGGCCTGGACCGGTATGGGATATCCCGGTGGTCAGCCGGCCACGGCTGTGGCTGGGCGCGCCTTTTTGTTTAGTGACCGGCCAGTGTATCGGCCCGGCGATGAGGTCTTTTTGGCCGGCATTGTGCGCGACCGGCCAAGCAAAATGGGATTTCTTGGCTTTAAGTCGGGGCAAAAGGCCAAACTGACCATCCTGGGACCCTCGGGTCGGCAACAGAAACAAAGTCAGGTCGAGTTGGATGAATTTGGAACCTTTCATCTGAGCTATCGCCTGGACGCAGCTGCGCGCCAGGGCAATTACTCATTTCGTCTGGACAGTTCCAGGCAAACTTTCCAGGGTCACTTTCGGGTTTTGCAATTTCGTAGACGTCCTTTTGACCTATCGGTGCGTTTCGACAAGCCCGTGGTTTTTCAGGGCGAAGCGCTCGAAGGCGTTATTCGTATCCGTCGGCAACAGGGTAGCCCGGCGGCAAAGATTCCCCTGGAGTACCGGCTGGCGGGCGAGGCCGCTTGGCAGGCGGCGGTGACTGATGCCGCGGGCCAAGTCCGCTTCAGTTATTCCACCCACGGTTACGAAGAAAGCCGCAAAGTGGCCCTGCAAATCCGCCTTCGCCGGCACAACCAGATACATGAGGCCAGCGCATTGATTGCGGTCGAGGGTTTTGAGATTCGCCTTGCGGTCGAAGACAAAACCCTGTTTGCCGGCCAAGCCTTCGACTTGCATCTTCAAGTTCAGGGCCCGGACCAATTGCCTAGAGGCGCTCAAATCGAGTTGCAGGTCTTGCGCAATGGTGCCGGCGCACCCGCCGAACTGCGGGTATTACAGAAAAGTCTGCGCATTCCGGACAGTGGCAGCCTTCGATTTCCACTGCGCCTGGAGCAGGAGGGCAGGCATGTAATACGTGTGCTAGGCCTGGATCGAGCCCAACACCCGATCAGCGCCGAGATGGTGGTGCTTGTGGTGGGCGATAAAGAGCCGGGCATATTCCTGGACCTTGACCGAAGCGTGCAAACCCTCGCCACGCCTGCCCAAGTAAAGATCCATAGCCGCATGAAACAGGCTCTGGTGCTGCTTACCTACGAGACCGATCGCATTTTGGGATATCGGACCGTGAAGGTAAAAAAGGGTGAGACCAATATACGCCTGCCTCTTGACGAAAGCCTGGTGCCAAATTTTGTTCTGGCCGCCGCGGCCATGGACGGTTCACAGCTTCACACCGCCGCGCGCTCGATTGTTGTTGCTCGGCAACTGGACTTGACCGTACGTGCCGATCAGAAAAGCTATGCTCCGGGGGATGAGGTAACGCTTACCCTGATTGCTAAAGATGCAGACGGCCGGCCCGTAGATGCCCGTCTGATGGTGGCGGTGGTAGACGAGACCTTGTTACGGCAATTCCCGGAAAATCTGCCTAACCTGGCCGAGACATTCTTGCTGCGCCATCCCACGGGCCAGGTGACTACCTTGGCCTCCAATACTTTTAGCTTTCCCGAAGTCAAGGCCTGGTATGTTGAGCGCGCCGAGGTGCATGAAGCCGAAGGTTCGGCGGTGATGGCGGCGCTGCGGGCCGATCGGGAGCGCATGACCGAGGCCGCGGCCAGCCAATTCGACCAGATGTCGGGCCTAGGCGTGACGGGTGGAAGCCTGGGGGGCGGAGGATACGGTAACGCCATCGGCGTGGGCGGTTTGGGCATGCGCGGTCACGGTCGTGGTGGTGGAGGGTCCGCGGTTCATTCGGGTGTGGCTAGCAGCATGGGCGGGGCATCGTTTCTACGCCAGTTCTTTGCCGAGACGGCTGTGTTTGCGCCGGCGGTGCGAACCGGGCCCGATGGCGTGGCCCAGGTGATTTTTCGGCTTCCAGATTCCATTACCACCTGGCGAGTGACCACCCGGGCAGTGACCCGAGACACGCAACTGGGTGAGGTACGCACCCAACTGCGTGCCACCCGGGCTTTCTGGGCGCAATTAAACTTGCCTCCAGAATTGGAAGTGGGCGACCAGATATCGCCCCAGGTGCAGGTCTTCAACGAAGGATCGGTGGCGCGCAAGGTCCAGCTCAAGCTCATGTCAGGGCAGGGGAGCAAAGCCCAAATACGATCGGTGCCGGTCGCGGCCCATGCCAGTGCCAAGGTCGCGTTTGCGCCGATAATGGTGCCAGGTCTGGCCGATGGAGCAGGGCTCGAGTTTACTTTGTCGGCAGAGGCGGGTCCCTTATCTGATCGACAGAAGCGCACGATTCCTGTCCGTCCGCGCGGGGTAGATGAGAAAATTCAGGTCAGTGGCGAGTTGCGCACCAAGGCTCGACGCAGCCTGCAGATGCCGGCCGGGCTTCGGCAGGCACAACTAAACATTCAATTCGATTCGCGGATGACGCGATTGTTTCTGGCCAATCAGATGGATCCCTTGGCGTTTGGCGATCGGCCGGAACAAGCCTTGCTGGCCATGAATCTGCTGGATCTATTGAGCGCGACCGCCGATCCGGTCATGAGGGATAGGGTCGAGAAGCGTTTGTATAGTGCTCTGGTGCGTTTGATGAACGTGCAGCACGCAGACGGTGGTTGGGGTTTTGCCCGCGCTTATACCCAGTCGGATTTGGTCTTGACCGCCGCGGCGATACGCGCCCTGGCCCGGGCTCGGCCGCTGGCTGGCAAAATCGGCTGGTTCTTCCCGCAGGCGGACTTTGACCGGGCGCTGGGCTGGTTGGACAAGGGCCTGACTGGTCTGGACGCGGAAGACTGGCAGAGGCGAGCAGAAGTCTTGTATGCGCTGGCCCATGTGGGCAAGCAAAGGGTGCCCTTTGTTCATTTGCACCGACTGCATCGTTTGCGCGCCAACTTGTCGCTGGGCGCCGGCGCCTTGCTGGGTCATACCTGGCTCTTGCTCGGGCGCAAGGAAAAGGCGGCCGAAGTTGTGGCCAGTCACCGAGCCAAGATACAAGTGGGCCTGGTGGCCGGCAAAACAGATGCCTGGCTGAGACCTTGGGGGACCCAAATTTCGGATCTGGCGCGCATGTTGTCGCTGTTGGCCGCGGTTGAGCCTGGAGACCCCTTGGTGAAACAGGGCGCTGATTGGCTATTGCAGCAGGCGGCGGCTTCGGCCTGGCAATTTCCGCGTGCCGCCGAAGCAATCAGTGGGGCGCTGGCCGGTTTACTTTCAGCCCCCCAGCGCAACGAGCGATTTCGGGTGCGGGTCTTTCTCAATGACCAAGCGGTTGGGCAAGTTCAGAGTGCTGGCGGCAAAGATATCGCTGCTTTGAAGGTAGATCCCTCATTGCTAAAGACAGGTGAAAACCGGCTCGAACTTCGGCTCGAAGGCAGTGGCACTTGCTATTTCTTGGCCACCCTGAGCGGAATCCGGCCCAGCGGAGACGCCCGGGCAGTAGCGCCGCCGGTTCGACTTCGCCGGACGGTAGAAGCACTTCCCGGACCCTATCAAGGGCACGAGATCAAACCCGGCTTCAGCGTGGTTTTGCCGGGGAGCAAGAAATGGATAAACAAAGTAAAGCGCATTGCTGCCGGGCGTAGGCTGCGGGTCCGTTTGGAGTTTACGCAAGACTCCAAGGTCGGCCTGGACCAATGTATCATTCGGGATCGGATACCGGCAGGATTTGAGCTGGTGGCCGGTTCGGTTCGTAACGGCGCCCTTCACCAGACCGGCAGTGGGCGTGAACTGGGCTTTTTCGTCTCAGCCAATAACTGGCGTAAAACCGTGCAGTACGATTTGCAGGCCTTGCATGCCGGGAGCTTTCAATTTCCCCCCGCCCAGGTCATCTCACTTGCAGATCCGGGAAGGCGCGCGCTGGGTGGAGAGATGGAATTTGTGGTGGAAGATAGCTCGTCCCCCGCGCCGGATCGTAGAGTCACCCCCGACGAGTTGTACCAGGTGGGCAAGCTTGCGCTCGCGCTGGACCCGGAACTGGCCCAGTCAAAACTGGAAGCCTTGAGCACCGAGTATCAGCTGCGGGAAGCGATTGCCATCGAGGTGCTGGGTAAGCTCTTGTTTGCAGCCATTGACCTCGACGACCACCAACGCATTGTTAAATATTTTGAGCTGACCAAGGAGAAGAACCCAAGCCTGGTTATCCCCTTTGCCAAGGTTCGGCCGGTTCAGCAAGCCTATCGGGCATTGCATCTCTATGAAGGTGGTTTGCATTTGTCTCGCGGTCTGGCCCAGGCTCGCTTCCTGGCAGAAATTCGCGCCGTGGGTATTTTGGAAACAGAAGACGAAATGGCCGAAGCATTGGCCTTGCTCTACGAACTGATACACACCTTCCCGGACAACAACCTGGGCGCGGAGGCGACCTATGCATTCTCCCAGGTGGTGTTCTCAAAGGCAGATGCCGTGCGCCGGGGCGAAAAGGTGCCCGGATTCGATCGCCCCGGTCTGCTTGGTGAGGTGGTGGCTTTGATGGCCCGGTTCCTGGGTGTCTATCCCAAAGACCCGCAAGGGCCCACCGCGATTTATTCATTGGCCTCGGCCTTGCTCGAGCGCGGGCAGACTAAGGAATCTGTTCGCTGGTGTGCCGCCGGTTTGGAGCAATATCAAGAATCTGATCTGGCTGACGCCATTGCCTACCTCAAGGCCTTTGCGCACTTTAAACTAGGAGAGTTCGGTCCCTCGCTCGACATCTGCAAGGATATCGACCGCAACGCCGAAGACGAAGCCAGCCGCGAGATGGCCCAATATATCATGGCTCAAATCCATCACGCCCGCGGTGCCATGGATCAGGCCCTGCGCTATTACGAAATGGTATCCGATCGCTTCCGCGATGCTGCCGAAACCGTTGAGGAAGCCAAGCAGGTAATTCTGTCGGCGCCGGATCTGATGGAAGTTCCGCGTGGCGAACGGCCGGTGTTGACTCTGACCACCCGCAACCTCGACACCGCCGATTTGCGTGTCTACCGGGTGGATCCGATGAAACTGTACCTGCTCAAAGGCTCGCTCACCGATCTTGACCAGGTCAATCTAGCCGGCGTGAAACCCATTTTGACCCGCAGCCTGCGCTTTGCTCATCAACCAGGTGTCACCATCGAAGAAAAAATCAATCTTCGCTTGCCGACCACCGGCGCTTTCCTGGTCCTGGTTCGTTGTCCCAGTCGTTCCGCCACCACCCTGGTTTTGGTCAACCGCCTGCAAACCGAAGTCAGCGAAGATATCGAAGAGGGTCGCGCCCGGGTTACCATCCGTGACCATCGTGGTCGCCCGGTCCCCAAGGCCCGCGTTCAACTCAAAGGATCCGACGACGATCGCTTCACCGCCGGTCAAACCGATTTGCGCGGCATTTTCATCGCCGACGAAATCAACGGCGCCATCACCGTCATCGCCCAGTACCAAAAAGCCTACGGCATCTACCGAAGCACCGAGTCTCTCGATGACGAAGAGGCCATCGACGAGAAATCCTCGCCCCGCCGCTCTAAAAACTCGGAATACGATTTTGACGCCAGAGAAATCGACAACCAACTCATGCCCGCCCAAAATGCCGCAGAACCCAACAAAACCTTCTTCCAACAAAACGTCAAAGGCATGTCCGTGCAACAAGCGATGTAATCTAGGTCTTTGTCCCGTTTTTGGTCCCATTTTTTGTGAGGATGATGCGGGCATCGACGATTTCGACGCCGTCTTCATTTACGATTATTGGGTTGAGATCCATTTCCTGGATTTCGGGATAGGCTTCGATTAGTTCCGAGATGATAAGCAGGGTCCTCTGGATGGATTTTTTGTCCAGGGCGGGACGACCGCGGTAGCCGTTGAGTAGGGTTGCGGAACGGATCTCTTCGACCATTTTCTTGGCGGCTCGAGCCGATAAGGGTAGGACGCGGAAGGCTACGTCGTTGAGGATTTCGACCATGATGCCGCCGATGCCGTAGAGGATGACTGGGCCAAATTGGTCGTCGATTTTGGTGCCGATGATGATCTCCATGCCCTCGGAGACCATGGGAGCAACCAGGACGCCGTGGATGTCGGCATTGGCATCGTATTTCTTGGCGTTGGTAGTGATTTCGTCATAGGCCGATTGCACTTCTTGGGGGTTTTCTAGATTGAGCTTGACCCCGCCGGCATCGGTTTTGTGTAAGATCTGGGGGGAGACGATTTTCATGGCGACCGGGCCGTCGATGCTCTTGGCGATCTCGAGTGCCTCGGCTTTGTCCCGGGCCAGCCGGCTTTTACCGATGGGCGCGCCATGGAGGGCCAGTAGATCCATGGCCTCGTGTTCGAGTAGGGAAGCTCTGCCATCGGCGCGGGCTTGCTCGATTATGGCCTGGCCTTTTTGCTTGGCTTTGGCACCCCACTTTAAGACAAAGCTGGTTCTGGCTTTGTAGCTGTGCAGGTAGTTGCCGTAGTCGCTCAGCACACCGATACACTTGGTGGCGATCTCCAGAGAGTCGTAGACCGGGATGTTGTAGTAGCGCAGAAGGTCCAGAGAGTGCGGGCGGGCAAAGTTGTACAGGCTGTGGACGATAATTGGTTTCTTGACCTTGCGCACCAATTTGCCCATTCGGTGGGCGGCATCTTCTTCGACAAAGGCCAGACTCTCGGCGAATCGGATGGCGTAACCGCCGAAGAGACCGACAATGAGCAAGCCGCCTATGTTTGGGTCGTCCAGTAGGATTTTGGCGCAATCGGCAAAGATGGCCGGATTGGCGTCTGCGCCGCCGGCGACGTCGACTGGGTTTCTTAGCGAAGCGGCGGCCGGCAGGATCTTGCGTAGCTTTTCTTTGGTTTTCTTACTCAACTCGGGGATTTCGATACCGGGGTCCGATAGCAGGTCGGCGGCGATGGTGGCGTGCCCGCCGCCGTCAGCGAGAATGGCTACCCGGTTGTTGCAGACCGGCGGCAGACTGGAGAGAGCCTCGGCAGCGGGAAACATTTCATCTGAGTTTTCTACGATAATAATGCCGGCTCTTTTGAAGGCGCTGATGGCAACTGCGGAGATACCGGCCAGGGCGCCGGTATGGGAGCCGGCCGACTTTTTGCCGGTGGCCGAGTGGCCGCTCTTGAGCATGATGATGGGTTTCTTCCGCGTGGTTTGGTAGGCCTGTTGCAAGAAGGCGCGACCGTCGCGCATGCCCTCGACGTACATTAATATCGCGTGGGTATTCGGATCTTCCTGGAAGAATTCTAGGTACTCGTGGAATTGGATGTCGGCCTCGTTGCCGACGCCCACGTAGTAGGAAAATCCTTTTTGGCTTTTTATGGAGGCTTCGGTGATCAGGGTCAGGGCCATGTTACCGCTTTGAGAAAGCAAGGCGATGTTTCCCTGCGGTACATTCTTTAAACCCACCAGGTTCATGTGTTTGCGCACACTGATCATCCCGGAAGTGTTGGGACCAATAAGCCTGATATTGTGCTCGCGGGCCACGGCCACCATCTTTTTCTCCAGGGCCTTGCCATCCATGCCGATTTCGCCGAAGCCGCCGGCGATAATCACGGCGCCGGCTACGCCCTTTTTGCCACAATCTTCTAGAATAATGGGCAACAGGGGGGCCGGCGTAGTGATGAGAGCCATGTCGACCGGGCCCTCGATATCAGAGACCCGGGCATAACATTTGAGGCCGAGCACACTTGTTTCTCTGGGGTTGACCGGATAGATGGGGCCTTCGAATTTCTCATCCAGCAAGGTTTTGATAGCCTGGTAGCCCCGCTTGGTCTCGCTACGCGAGGCGCCTACTATGGCCACCGAGCTCGCGTTTAACGTTTTGTGCAAGCTCATGCTATTTCCCCTTGAATTCTGGATCGCGGCGTTGGGCAAACGAGGCGATTCCCTCGTGCCAATCTTCGGTGGTCATGCAAGCCAACATGGCCTCTGCTTCGGCCAAGAGTACGGTTTGGATATCCCGCAGCGGTGCGCGGTTGATCAGGTCCTTGGCAAAGGCAAGAGAGATGGGTGCCTTTTTCGCCAAGTCTTGGGCAAAGGTGATTGCCGTAGGTAAAAGCTGGTCCAGGGGCAGCGATTGCAGCGCCAGTCCCAAACGGACTGCCTCCGGGCCGTCCAGGGTCGTGCCTTGGTAGATTAGTTTACGGGCTTGTTGAATGCCGACCAGTTGGGTCAGGTGCTTGGTGACGCCTCCGCCGACGAAGGTACCCAGACTGGTTTCGGTGAAGGCCAGGGTGGCCGTATCGGCCATGAACACAAAATCGCAAGTGAGGGCCATTTCGGCGCCGGCACCACGGGCCGGGCCGTTGATGGCCGCAATGACCGGTTTGGGAAACTCGAACAATTGGCGGGATGCCTCCTGGGCCAAGTGAATGTACTCTCTCCTTTGCCAAGGGCTTCGGTCGCCGGTCGAGTGTTTCTTGAGATCGGCCCCGGCGCAGAAGGCTTGTTTGTCGCCGCTATCGCGATGCCAGACGCATCCGGTTAAAATCAAAGCGCGAATCTCGGAGTTGTCTCTCGCCTGGGAGAACACCGTTTGCAGATCGAGATACATCTGCTCGATCACCGCGTTCATTCTCTCGGGCCGGTTGAGCCGGACAATGCCGACATGTTCTTGTTGCTCGAATAGCACCGTGTTGAGTTCCATTGCGTCACTCCTCAGATTGAGATTGCTTCCTAAAAGTAGAGCACCGCATTTGGAATACGTCAATAAAGTTCAATCTGATTCTTGCTGAAGTTTTCGATTTCGTATTATTATTTCAACAAGGAGACAAATGTCGAAACTGTTGAGCATTGGGTCGGACGCGGACCCCGGCGATGATACCAGACCAGAGACCGGAGAGGATGCGCCGATCCCGGAGCCAGTCGATCGCGATTTGCCGGCCGGGGCCCAGGTGGGACGATACATCGTTCTAGAGCGGCTGGGCCAGGGGGGCATGGGCGTGGTTTATAAGGCCTATGATCCGGAACTGGACCGTCGAATTGCCCTTAAGCTCTTGCGCATTCGGCAAAATACGGAAAGTAGAGCCAACCGCGCTCGTGACCGGCTGTTGCGTGAGGCCCAGGCCCTGGCTCAGCTTTCTCATCCAAATGTGGTCTCAGCCTATGACGCCGGGACGGTTGCCGGCGATGTTTTTGTGGTCATGGAACTGGTCGAAGGCGATACCCTGAATCGTTGGATCGAGAAAAACCATCCACCTCGACGCCGCATTGTCGAGGCGATGATTGCCGCCGGTCGGGGCATTGCGGCTGCGCACCAGGCGGGCTTGATTCATCGGGACATCAAGCCCGGTAACATTATCGTGGGCGATGATGGTCGCGTGCGCGTACTGGATTTTGGCCTGGCCCGCTGGTCGGAGCTAGGCGATGGTTTGTCGGCTGGTCGTGGCCCTATCGAAGACGACGATTCGTTGGGCCGCTCGGCGCGCGAGGCGAAAATTCTGGAAGAGACCCTTAGCGGCGACAGCCGGCTGAAAACCGAACTTACTCTGGCCGGTTCCATATTGGGTACGCCTGGTTATATGGCTCCCGAACAATACGTAGGTGGGGAGACGGATGCCTACAGCGATCAATACGGTTTTTGCGTTACTCTTTTCGAGGTTCTATATGGCCAGCGGCCCTTTGGCCGAAAGCGCTATCGTAATCTAAAGGAATTGGCTGAAGCGCAGAAGCAACTCGCGCCACCGACAGATGCCAAGGTGCCGACCCGCCTGCGCCGCATTGTTATGCGGGGTCTATCGGCCACCAAGGAAGATCGTTTTTCGTCGATGGACCAATTATTGGCAGAGCTTGCGAAAGATCCCTGGGAATTCTGGCGCCGGTCCCTGGTGGCGATGCTCTTGCTTCTGCTGTTGGGGACCGGAGTGGCATTTGCTATTTTTTATCAGGCGCAAAAACGAGATTTGTGCACGGGCGCATCTCATCAAATCGAATCGGTATGGGGGGAGCAAGCCCGGGCTTCTGTGCGCACCGCCTTTGTGGCAACCGGCCGATCCTATGCCGCTGATACCTTCGATAGGGTCGAGAAAGTACTTAGCAAATATACCAAAAATTGGGCGGCGATGAGAACCGAGGCCTGCCAGGCCACCCACTTGCGGGGGGAACAATCCGAGGTTTTGCTCGACCTGCGTATGCAATGTCTTGACCGCGGAAGAGCCCAAGTCCGGGCCTTGGTGGAGTTGTTTGCCGCCAAGGATGCCGAGGTGCTCGACAAGGCTGTCTCGGCCGCCACTGGTTTGCCTGACTTGCAGAACTGTGCCGATTTCAAAGCGCTCACAGCGGTAAGGCCGCCGCCCTCCGATCCGGCGCTACGGGCCAAGGTAAAAGTGCTGCAAGAGCGTTTGGAAAAATCGCATGCCTTGGAATCCGCCGGTAAGTACCAGCAAGCACTAGAAGTCACCCAGGCAGTGTGGTGGGAGGCAGAATCCATCGATTATGCGGCTTTGCGGGCCAGTGTTCTTGACTCATTCGGGAGTTTACAATCGGCCGTGGGCGAGTCGAAAAAGGCGGAAAAGAGCTATCGCGAAGCCCTCATGGCCGCTGCGGCCGCCAACGATGACCCGCTGGCGGCTGATATATCCTGTGCCATGATTTTTGTGGTGGGCTACGAGTTGGCTCGGCCCGATGAAGCAGCCGGTATTGGCATTCTTGCCTTGGCACAGGTGCAACGAGCCGGTAACGACCCCTATCTCCAGGGAAGGTGTCACAACAATATGGGCGTAGTTGCGGCAGCCCAGGGAAAGTACGCAGACGCCCAGCACCATATGGAAGCGGCCATTTTAGCCTGGAAGGGAATGGAAGAATTAGACACGCTGATAACCCAGCCCATGAACAATCTGGGCAATGTATTGGCCCGCCAGGGCAAGCTAGAGCAAGCACGAAAGTATTTTGTCGAGTCCTTGCAAATCAAGGAAACCACGCTGGGTCTGGAACACCCTTCTTTGGCGCCCACTCTTAATAATCTGGGGGTGCTCTTGCTGATGATGAAGAGATACGATGAATCGCGCATCCAGCTAGAACGCTCGCTAAACATCAGGGAAAGCGTGTTGGGCTATGAACACCCCGATGTGGCCAGCTCCCTGACCAATCTGGGTACCCTTTTGCAGAAACAAAGCAATTTTGAAGGGGCCCGGGTGAAATTCGAACGGGCGGTGAAAATTTGGCAGAAAAAACTGGGGCCCGATCATCCCTTGGTGGCCAACCCTTTGACTGGGCTCGGTGATTGTCTGGTTGCTCTGCACCAGGCTGACCGGGCCTTGCCTCAGCTTGAGCAAGCCCTCCGCCTGCGCGAGGCAAATCCAGGTGATCCCACGGACTTGGCGCACACACGTTTTTCCTTGGCCAAGGCACTTTGGCTTAGCAACAAAGGGAGAATACGGGCTTTTCGTCTAGCCAGGAAAGCGAATCAAGCATTTCGTGATGCTGGCGAGTCGATGAAGGAAGACCGGGAAGAAGTCGAGGCTTGGTTGTCCAAACACAAAACCAAAGGGGCGGACTAGCCCGCATTGATCACAAACTTTCCGGGGTGTCCTTCATCTCAACAACATATGCATGGCATGTTCTCTCAAAAACAGCTCTTATCTGTAAGCATATGCAATCTCACAACATAAAGTTGTTGGTGAGATATCAGGGCTAGTATCCGTACCCAAATCAACTGCAAGACAATTCAGGTGTTCGGCCGGATAAGTTCACCTTGCAGGTTTTGATGCTCTTTGTCTGCTGACCGTTGATGGGCTCCATCGAAGCTGCGGTCAGGACAGCAGGGGACTGCTTGACTGAGGGATTGGTGGTAAGATTATGATAAACAAAGAAAGTTCCGGTCTCGGTTCTCGTTGCCTTGCGCGTCAAGTGATTCTCTTGGGCAATGGTCCGCAAAGCCTGTCTCTTCTGAATCTGAGCTTGTTCCAGGCTGTTTCGAAGTTCCGCGGCCGATGTGTTTTGCTCGGCCTGGGCCATGCCTGCGGTAAGGAAAAGTGCTGAAGCGAAGATAAGATTGCTTAGGTTTTTCATGGCCTGTCCCCTATATTTCCAAGTTCTCGTTTGTTTTTCGTTCCCGTTCATCTCAATCCTTGGACTGCCCAGCCCCTAAAAGGGTTGCCCGGAAACAGCAAAAATTGGATCCCGGCCTAAAACGAGACTGTCGACAAATGGAAAACAAGAGAAAAAAAGACAGTCATCCCCGAAAAGTTTCTGTCGGCACCCTCCGGGCACCGTACAATATAGGTGCCGTGCCATTTGGTACGGGGATCTCTTGAAAAACCCGCGAATACACGCAGCAGGAAATAGACGATGTTGACTACCAGGCAATTGTTGAGCAGCAGCAGTTCGAG